>CANRKQ010000038.1 GCA_947631265.1 uncultured Clostridia bacterium
CGTTATAATCGTTATTGTCGTCAAAGTCGTCAAAATCGTTGTTATTTTTGTTTTTTCTGTACCTCATCCATAGAACCACCGCTATTACTGCGATAACCAATACAATAATAACCATTAGCAATACTGACTGGAACAGAGTCATACTTCCTCTTGGATTTGTACCTGTTGTAGTTACAATTGACGCTGACGCCGTTTCTTCGTTCATATTTTCGCTTTCGGTATTTGTGAAAGAATTTACCTGAGCAGGATTTTTATTAGCCGTTGTATTATTGTAATTGTTCTCATATGACTGAGAAGTAGTAGTACTCTTGGTTTTTGACTTTTTTGTTCGCTTGGAGGTTGATGAAGTCGTTGTCGAAGTTGTGGTAGTGGTTGATGTAGTTGTAATGGTGGTCGTTTCTGTAGACGTGGTAACAGGTTCTGTCACATCATCATCTGAAACAGAAGAGGTTGGCTCAAAAGCCGGTCGGCTGTCATTATTTGTAGGCTCGACAGCAGACTCTTCAGCAAAAGCCGGCATAGAAACAATAGGCATAATTACAAGAGATATTAAAATACAAAGAGTTCTTTTCAGCTTACCTGACATTTTTTCTCTTCCTTTCGTTAAATTGTCTGATAATATATATTAAATTATACCTTTATTATTACCTAAAGTCAAATATTTAGCATATTATCATTACAGAAAAACAATCAGACCATACAAATATTATACTTATCCAGCCAGTAATTTATCTGCAAAAGATATGCGATAGTCTGAGGCTTTGCCATAAGCTGTCCGTACCAGTATATTTCCTCCTCACGCTTTAGCAATTTCTCAAGCTCTGACTTTTTTACAATGTGAAGTATTGGCGATGCAGAATCCTCTATGACCTCCTCCATAAGCTTTGATACGGCGGCAAGATAGTTAGGATTGTGCGTTTTTGGATAAGGGCTTTTCTTTCTCCACAGTATCTCTTCAGGCAGACATTCATCAACCTCCAAAGCTTTTCTAAGAAGTCCTTTCTCCCTGCCCTCGAAGTCCTTATACCCCCAGGGAACAGAATACAGATACTCGGCAATACGGTAATCGCAAAACGGGACCCTGACCTCAAGTCCGCTGTACATACTCATTCTATCCTTACGCTCTAAAAGATTCTGCATAAACCAATCGACATTTAGCCTGAACATTTCGCGCATACGCTTTTCTGTTTTATCAAAATCCGCAGGGACATTTACCTTTCTTATAGTATCAAGATACTTTTCATGTACATACTGCTGTGCATTGATAGATAATTTGAACTCCTCTCTCAGCAGACTGTTTCTATACGCGGTTGATTGAGACCACGGAAAACCGTCAGTCATACGGATTTCCTTGTCGCGATACCACGGATAACCGCCGAAAATCTCATCTGCGCACTCTCCTGACAAGGCAACCTTGCAGGTATTCTTTACCTCTTTGCAAAAGAGCAGCATTGAGGCGTCTACATCAGCCATTCCGGGGAGATCCCTTGCGTCAACAGACATAAAGAGTGCTTTCACAAGCTCCGGAGTATCTACTTTTATGTAATGATGATTGCTGCCCAAAAAGGATACCATTTTATCTACATAAATGTTATCGCTGTTAGGCTGAAATTTGTTGACTTTAAAATACTTCTCATTATCCACATACTCAACTGAAAACGTATCAAGCTGACGGTTGTGCTTTTTGTACTCTCTGCTCGTGATTGCCGAAATTGCACTCGAATCAAGTCCTCCCGACAAAAATGTTCCAAGAGGAACATCAGAAACTGTCTGACGCTTTATTGAGTCGGTAACTAAATATGTAACCTTTTCTATGCACTCTTCAAAAGTATCGTTGCACTCCCTGTCTTCAAGAGCCCAGTATTGGCGTATATTAAGCCGCCCGTCCTTGAAAGTTGCAGAATACCCCGGCAGCAGCTCGCTTATATCTTTATATACTCCGTATCCCATAGTTCGACCCGGACCTATAAGCATAATTTCAGCAACCGAGTTCAAATCAACCTGCGGCTTAATTAGCGGGTGAGCCAACATTCCCTTAATTTCGCTGGAAAAAATAAGCCTGTCACCCTTTTGAGAATAAAATAAAGGCTTTACTCCCATTCTGTCGCGAGCTAAAAATAAGCTGTTATCCTTATCGTTCCAAATCGCGTAGGCAAAAATTCCGTTCAGCTTTTTAACGCTGTCCTCTCCCCATTCAATATACGCTTTCAATACCACTTCCGTATCCGAGTGGCTTTCAAATTTGTGCCCTTTGACTTTAAGCTCGTTTCTAACCTCATCTGTATTGTAAATTTCTCCGTTATAAACTATTATATAATCTTCTCCGTATTCCTTTGTTATCATAGGCTGTATTCCGTTCATCACATCTATAACAGCCAGTCGTGTATGTACAAGAGCTACATTGTTATTTATGTAAACTCCGTCCTGATCGGGACCTCTTCTTTTCAGCACGTTTTTAATATCATACAAATACCTTATATCTTTTTCAAAAACGTCATTGCAGTTTACCGAGCCTGCTATTCCGCACATAATTATCACCTCAGATTATTATATGATTATACTTATTATCAGGTGATAAAATACATCTAAAGCAAAAAAGAAAGGGCGTCAGACGACACCCTTAAATTGTATTAATTTTAGAAGTTACAATTATTGTTGAATTCCTTGGCTAAATGCTGACGAAGTACTTTAATTATAGCGCATTTGCTTAACTCTCAGCGACAGGTTGGTTTAAGCTGTCGAACGTAACTTGATTTTCAAGCTCTTTTTCTTCAGATACTGCGCCTTCGTCATCTTGAGAAACTGAGCTAGAAACTGCAATACTGTCATCTTCTTTGGAAATCGAAGTCATATCTTTTTCAATCCCCTCGGAGGGTTCCTCCTTGATAATATCGAGAATTGAACTTGTTGTGTTCTGTGTATTTTCCGGTCCTGATTTTGAAACTGCGGTGCTTTCACTTTCTTCAACAACGCTTTTGATGCCTTCAACCACAACAGGCTCGCTGTTATCCACCTCAAATACCAACGGAAGCTGCTTTTCAACCTTGACCCTGAATGTTTCCGCTGACAGTCTTGCAAACATAGCCAGCGAGGAGAGAATTAAAAACACAGCAGGCAATATTGTAAACGCCTCAACTAAGTATCTGAACAATGAAATAAAAAGCTCTGAGTTATTAAGTCCCGCAAAATCCAGAAACGCGCCGGTTTTAAACTCGTGTCCAAACTGCACAATTGAGTAAGCTCCCAACGACATAGACGTGAGCATAACGATCCAACATTCAGACGTACCTATACATTTCTTTTTTCTTGATTTTATAAGTATAAGGCAAAACGAAACCGCTACAATAAAAACAGTCAGCGTTCTTCCGTAATTCTGAAAAAACATATATTTTCCTGCGCTCAGTATGTAATCGCGTTTCGACTCGAAAAAGTAGTTAAATACAGCACGTCCGATAAATTCCGAAAATACAGCCACACCGCTTATTATCGCGGCAAAGACCGTTAGCGCCAAAGGTACTCCGTCACCATAGGTTAGTTTTTTTCTCATTTTGTTGTCCATCCTTTCCTGAAATTCCCTGAACCTGCAAAAGCCATAAAGCTAAAGCAAGCCAGATAGTGAGATAAGTTTTAGAATGTTACCTCTAAAATTTCTACACAAAAATATAAAATATAAAAAGTAAAACAAAAACAGGAGGGAATTTATCCTCCTGTTATAATAATAAACCTATTCAGTTTTTGATGTCAACAAAGATATATGCCGAAAGGAAAGACTATTTATCAGATTATTTAGCTTTTGAGAATTTTTTTATTATCTTTCCTTTTATCAAGCCGTCCTTGAACTCAAAAGCAAATATTACAACACATATAAGCAAACCGATTATTGATATAACAACAGAAACAATAAAGTAATCCGGCATAAACGTCATTTCAATCTTATGACTTCCCTCATCAAGCCTTATAGCTGTCAATGAATCAATTGCGCAGACAGGCTCTGTCTTTTTGCCGTCAACGGTTATCTTCCAGCCCTCCTCATACGGAATGGTTGTAAGCATTACCTTGTTTTGACCGCTGATTTGAATATTACCCTTTAAACTTCTGTCGGTATATTCAGTAATCTCAAGCTCGTTCTGTTTTATAGAGTTTACCTTTTCCTCAAATGCTGTATTATCTATTGTGTAAAACAGCTCTTCAGACCAAAAAGCCTCTTTGTCAAGAGTGATTCTCAGCCTTATCACGCTGCCCTTTTTATATTCTCCCAAATCTACAATCCTGTAATTGTCTCCCTCAAAGTAGCTTCCCGCATAATCCATAGCAGGCTCGCTGCCGTTTTGATTTTTATAGCTTTGAAAATCCTCCTCGTTGTAATACCAAAGATTACAGGATTTTTCATACGTTGTCGGGAAATAAACGTACACAGGTCCGTCGCTTTCAATATCAATCAAATAATCTATATGGCTTTCCGTTCCCTCTTCTGCGGTGTTGTAATATCTGGTAAGATTATCACCGTAAGGCTCCGACTCAACATTATAATACTCTTCAATCGTATAGTTAAGCGGAGTTAATATTGCTTTCGTCTGTGTTTCTGTACTGTTTGCAGTAATCGAATTGAAAACAGCATTCTGATTTTCAAACGGATTGCTATTCTCAAGCTTTAGATCGCATACGCTTGAATCCGCCTGAAAGCCTATCGACAAAGCATAAGGGTTCTGATACTGTGTAACCGTTCCGCTGCCCGATTCGTCAGACGCGTAAAAATCCCTTACCTTATCGTACTTTACCGGAACATTTTCTATTCTTGTCCCGCAATAAGCAGACCAAAGGTCGTCGTCTTTATCAATAAGATACTTTACTCCCAAAAGCGAATCGTTAACATATGTCGAGCCGTTATAGCTGGTGAAGTTCCCTCCGTATCCGTATCCCAGCTTGTTAAGAAATAACAAGGCTTTGGTATTCATTGTAGATGATGAATGTGAAATTCCCGCATAGCCTATACCCATTGGGTCGCAGACGGTTCTGTCAAAGGTCTTTTCTATTCGGTAGAAAGACTTATCCTCCTTTTTAATATCATCAACAATGCCGCGAATATCTGTCATATAATTTTCATAGGTCGTATATTTACTGTAAGCAACATCCTTGTCTACCTTTTTGATAGTATCGTAAGAAACAATATAAAGCTCTGCGAACACTACTCCAGTTATTATAAAAGATACAATTTTTCTGTTCTTTTTCTTCAAAAGCAATAAGAGGACAAAATACAAAACCAGCATAACAGCAGAAAACCATATTCCACCCATCTGATTTTTAACTGTTCCGTCATCAAGAGTTTTCTCGGCTACACTAGTAAAGCTTGACAAATCTATAGTCTCATAATAGGCAAGTAAGCAAATCAGAGCAAAAACAGTTCCGCCCACAGCCTTAATGCTTACGCCGTCAAGGTTATCGAAGGTTCTTACTGCCATTAACAAAAGTATAAACGAAAATGCAAATGAATATCTGTACGGCAGCCAGTTTGGAATCTGAAAACCGTGCCATGCAATATCAACAGGCGCTAAATACATACTTACAAGCAAAACCGCTGCCAAAGCGCCCAGTCCTGCTTTTTGCTTTAACGCAATCCTCCTGTTCAGAAAGAACAGCGGTGTTAAAATAAGCGTAAGAGTTCCGCAGAACACCATAGGCAAACCCTCAGGACGCACCGTATCATAGCTCATAGGAAAGAGCTTTGTAAAGAAGTTGATCATATTAAACTGGCTTTTCAACGAAAAATCAGGCGTACTGAACTGCAGCTTTCCCAGACTCAACGATTTATATACAGGTATTAAAACTACGCAGGCAAGCATTACCGCAACAACAGCAGAGCCTGCAAACTTCAGAATGTTAGTTAAAACGGATTTTATACTCTGCTTTGTGTTTGTTGTAAACAGATAGTATAAAAAATAGAGAGCTGTAAACAATCCAACCATATATCCGATATAAAAATGGGCTATAAACATCAAAGCAAGAGGTATGATCAGATATAATGCTTTTCCGTTATCAATGAGCTTTACTACGCCCCAGCAAATAAGAGGCAGATAGATAAGACCGTCAAGCCACATAGGATCCATAAGCTCGACAACCATATATGTCATTAACGCATAGCAGGTAGAAAAAATAACAGTAGTTACGTTTTTAGGCTTATAGCTCTTTCTTATAAAGAACGCAAATGTAACAGCTGCAGTACCTATTTTCAAAAGCTGAATTATTTCAATAGCACCGCACATCATAGTTCTTGGCAAAATGCAGATAATAAGCATAAACGGACTTAACAGGTAATATGCAAATATACCGAACATCTCTCCCGAAAGATTTCTGTTCCAGCTGTAAATAAAGCTTGCCTTTCCCCAAAAGGCATCTCTAAGCGCCTCGTAATAATATACATACTGCCCGTTCAAATCAAGCACTAAAACCGAGTTATCTCCCCAAGGATGTACTTTAAACACAGCATACACTATATACATAATTACCAGAGGAATGATAAATACCAACGCATAAATCCTGTGTTCATAAATCCATCGTCTTAAGCCTGTTTTGTTAGCCGAAACAGAACCCTTAGGCGGTAAAAGTCTATCTCTTTCATTGTTGCTGATTTTCCCTTCTGTTTTGCTGATATCCCCTTTACTCTCGCTCATACTAAAACTCATGCCTGAAACCTCTCTTGTTTGCTAATTAAACCTTATTATTGTACTCTGTGCTCTGATAATATTTAAGGTTATCGCTTTTTATTCTGTCTGAAATTATATATCTTGGTCTGCATTTGATTTCCTCATATATTTTTGATATATAAAAGCCGATGATTCCAAGACTTATCATTATTAAACTCGAAGTAAGCAGTATTAAAAGAATTACAGTTGTAAAGCCCTCGCTGCTCCCGTGAGCGAATCTCCAAAGGGTCTGAATACCCAAAACAATAGAACACAATAGCATTATGAAACCGATAACCGTTACAATATGCAAAGGCGCAGATGTGAATGACGATATTGAATTCACCGCATATTTTACAAGCGACTTGAACGACCACTTAGATTCCCCGTCGTGACGCTCTGCTACCTCAAAATAAACAGTTTCCTTATTAAACCCTACCCAACTTGACATAGCTCTGAAAAAAGTTAAACGCTCAGGCATTTCGTTTAAGCTGTCTACTACCTTTCTGTCCAGAAGTTTAAAATCAGACGCAGCTTTCATATCAAGCCCTGACGCGCTCCTTATCATTCTATAAAACAGCAGAGAAAAGAATTTATAAATAGGATTTTCCTTGCCTCTGCTTGATTTTTTTCCTTCTACGACATCTATATTGTCATTATTTTTCCAGATATCATACATCTCTACGATAACCTGAGGAGGATGCTGAAGATCGCAGTCCATCAAAACGCAGGCATCTCCCTGAGCCTCTTTAAAGCCTGCAAAAATAGCGCTTTCTTTTCCGAAGTTTCTCGAAAAATTAACGCCGACAATATTATCCCTCTCATCAGCCAGCCGGGAAATTATCTCCCAGGTTCTATCCTTAGAGCCGTCGTTTACAAAAACAAGCTCATAGTCGATTTTATTCTCCTCCATAATACCCGATACTACGTTAGCCGTATTTTCTATATTCTTTTCTTCGTTGTAGCTGGGTATAATAATTGACAGCATTTTAATCACCGTGCCTTTCTGCTTATTTCAATGCGAGATTTCTATTTTTTAAATTTGGTTTTCAATTTGATCATAACTCTTACGTAATTGCCGCACTTAGTTTTATTTTGCGGCAAAGCTAAAAAGCTTGTGAATAATCTTCACACTTTTACTTTATAATTTTACAGACTAATATGGCTTATAGTCCTTTGTAATTTTATATTCGCTGAAAATAAACCAGATTTTAAAGAAGATTACTCCGACTACTAGAATCTGTATAATCGCTTTTTGAATTGCGTCGGGAAGGTAACACATAATAAGACTTTTATATATAAATGTAGACATCTCGATTGCCAAAATAACAAGCCATACCACTCTGAGCCTTCTAATGCTCTGTGTATCGCTTATCCTATCCTTTATCTTAAACAAAGCGAGTACTGTAAAAGTAATAGCAACCAATTTCATACCCCAAAAAACTGTTGTCAGATAAAAAGCGGTGTTTTCAATTCCGAAATGCTTTGAAATGTATGTATAAACTAAATTGCCGTCTCCTATAAACGGAATCGCAGCTTGTACAGCGCTTACTGCAATCATTAATATCCCTATAATAAAAACCCACTTGAATAATCCCGAATGCTGTGAAAGTTTCTTTAATCCAAAAGACATTATAATCCACCCAATTAAATCCGGCAGCAAGTCAATACTATATACAGAAATATTAATATCGAATAGTAAAAATACAGTTCCTAAAAATATCTGTAACATTTTTTCGATTATGCCCCGTCAGGAGCAATCCTCCATATTAATTTTATACAACCCCAAGTCTTGAAAATCAAGTTTTCACACTTCATCTTTAATGATCGCATTTTATATACTTTAATCTGTTTCCTTATCCAAAAATTATACTATATTTACATATCCGTGTCAAGACAGCGGCAAAACGCACACTGCGCCTTGTTATAACCTATAAAGCCGAACGGAATATCCGTTCGGCTATTTATCTGCAACTTAATTCTTTTTATTTGTTAAATACCCGTCTATCGCCCTTGCAGCGTCTTTTCCCGCGCCCATTGCAAGAATAACAGTAGCCGCGCCTGTAACTGCGTCTCCGCCGGCGTAAATTCCCTCTCGAGAGGTCTTTCCCGTTTCCTCCTCAACAACAAAACAACCGCGGCTGTTGGTTTCAAGACCTTCTGTTGTGTTCCTTATAAGAGGATTGGGAGATGTGCCTATCGCCATTACAACGCAGTCTACATCGAGAACAAACTCACTTCCCTCTTTCGGAACAGGTCTGCGGCGTCCGCTCTCATCAGGCTCGCCCAGCTCCATTTCAATGCACTTAATACCCTTTACAAACTTGTGCTCGTCGCCCAGAATTTCTACAGGATTGTTAAGCGTTTTAAATATGATGCCCTCTTCCTGAGCGTGCTCAACCTCCTCAATACGGGCAGGCAGCTCGTTCATAGAACGCCGGTAAACTATGTACACATTTTCTGCGCCCAGCCTTTTTGCACTCCTTGCAGCGTCCATTGCAACATTGCCTCCGCCGACAACCGCAACGCTTTTTGAGTTATGTATTGGAGTGTCGCTGCCGTTTTTATAAGCCTTCATAAGATTTACCCTTGTCAAAAACTCGTTGGCGGAATATACCCCCTTAAGGTTTTCTCCCGGTATTTTCATAAACCTCGGAAGTCCTGCTCCAGAGCCTATGAATATAGCCTCATAACCGCTGTCAAACAGCTCGTCAACAGATATTGTTTTACCTACAACTATATTAGTCATTATCTTAACGCCCATCGCTTGAAGATTTTCAATCTCCTTTTGTACAATAGCTTTTGGCAGCCTGAACTCGGGTATTCCGTATACCAGAACTCCTCCTGCCATATGGAGCGCCTCAAAAACCGTTACCTCATACCCCAGCCTTGCTAGATCCCCCGCACAGGTAAGTCCCGAAGGTCCTGCGCCGATAATTGCAACCCTGTGTCCGTTTTGTTCAGGCTTTTTCGGTTTTTCCTTGCAGTTGTTCATATGATAATCAGCAACAAAACGCTCAAGTCTTCCAATAGCAACAGGCTCGCCCTTTATTCCTCTTACGCATTTGCTTTCGCATTGCGTTTCCTGAGGGCATACTCTTCCGCATACTGCGGGAAGTGAACTCGATTTCGAAATTATCTGATAAGCACCCTCGAAGTCCTCTTCTCTGATTTTAGAAATAAATTCAGGTATATCTATTGCAACCGGACATCCGCCCACACAAGGTCTGTTCTTACAGTTTAAGCACCTGTTAGCCTCGTCAATTGCCTGCTCGCGGGTATAACCAAGAGTTACCTCTTTAAAGTTTTTATTCCTCACTTCAGGAGCTTGAGACGGCATCTCGTTCTTTTTAAGTGACATATTTGGCATAATTATATATTATGCTCCCTTAAGAGCATTTCTCCTTTCATAGTTTTAAAAAGCCTTTATTAAGCTTACCCTTTCTTAAACAGATTGCAGGTCTCCTCATATCTTTGTCTTTCAAAGTCCCTGTACATATTTGAACGCTCAATAGCCTCGTCAAAATCTACAAGGTGACCGTCAAAGTCAGGACCGTCAACGCAGGCGAACTTTGTTTCTCCTCCGACTGTAAGGCGACAGCCTCCGCACATACCAGTACCGTCGATCATAATGGGATTCATAGAAACCATTGTCTTTATATCATATTTTTCAGTAAGCCTGCAAACAAACTTCATCATAACAAGAGGTCCTATTGCAATGACCTCGTCGTACTTCTCTCCGCTTTCTATAAGCTTTTTCAAAGCGTCGGTCACAAGACCCTTTTCTCCGTAGCTGCCGTCGTCTGTCATCACAACATATTTGTCGCTGACAGCCTTAAACTCATCCTCGAGAATAAGCAGCTCTTTGTTCCTAAAGCCCACTACCGAGTGAACCTCGCAGCCTGAGTTATGCAGCTTTTTTGCAACCGGATATGCAATCGCACAGCCTACTCCTCCGCCTACAACAGCGACCTTTTTAAGCCCCTCAGTATGAGTTGGAACTCCCAGCGGTCCTACAAAATCCTTCAGCTCGTCTCCCTCGTTTAAATGATTCAACTTTTCTGTGGTACTTCCAACAATCTGAAAAATAATCGTAACCGTCCCTGCCTGCCTGTCAAAATCGGCAACAGTCAGCGGAATACGCTCTCCCTCATCATCAACACGAAGTATAATAAACTGTCCCGGTTCAGCCTTTTTTGCAACCATCGGAGCATCTATCTCCATTAGAGTAACCGTAGGGTTAAGCTCTTTTTTCTTAATTATTTTATACATTTATCCTCCACCACTTATATATCAATTTATAGTTTAGTTTAGGGTAAAACCCTATATAACACCGATATTAATTATACTTTACATATACCGCTTTGTCAACTGGCGAGCCGACGGCGGTACTGCTGCCTATTATACATTTGTACAATGTGCTTGCTTTGTAAACGGCAGGCTAATACTTATCGGAAAAGATAAGCTCTAATCACTTGCGTCTGAAGGCAATATTATCTGCTCGCCGCCCGATAAACCGCTTATTATCTCGGTTTGAGTATCGTCCTGAATACCTATCTCAACATCAGTCTGGATCTTCATACCGTCAACAAGCACATCTACATAATCGGTTCCGTCTACCGTTTTAATAGCTTCAGAGGGAACTAGCACCACATTTTGCTTTGAATATACGTCAATAGAGGCGTTTATCTCATCGCCGTAGCTTACAATATCGGTATTTTTCTTGTCTGGAGTGATAACATAATAGTATGCGTCGTAATTTCCTCCGCCGTCTTTGAAAACTATATCTGTGATTTTCCCGCTTTCAGTTGTTTTACCCTGAGTGATAGTAACATTCATACCAAAGCCGACGTCAACAAACTTCTCATCGTCATATATCATCATACAAAGTCTTTCGCCGTTGGGATCCTTCATAGTGCAAAATGCCTGACCCGACGCAACCTGAGAACCCTTTTTGACTTCCTTACCCTCCTCATACTGAACGCTTATCTCACCCTTGTAAGGCGCTTTTAATATATACTTTTCACGCTCAAATAAAAGCTCGTCATAAGCGTTCTGCTCGATCTTGACATCATATTCAGCAGAGGCTATCTCCAACTTATCAGTCTTTTTATTTTTATTCAGCTTTGATAATGTTTTCTTCACAGAATCAAGTCTTAATTTCTGCTCGTCAATTCTCTTGTCTATATCATCGGTGTTAAGACGCGCCAGAACATCTCCCTTTTTAACCTTTTTACCGTCTTTGACATTAACTGATGAAACAACACCGTCAGTTTCAAAGAAAATCGTTTCTGTGTACGGATTATCATATACTGCCTCGTGATAATATTTTTCATTTATTGTTCCGATTTTAGCCTCTGCAATATTGTTTTCCTCATTTTCAGATACTGTCTCAGGAGTGTATATTTCCTTAGATACATCTGCCGATTCGCT
>CANRKQ010000039.1 GCA_947631265.1 uncultured Clostridia bacterium
GAAGAATATCAAAAATATGCTGACATTACAGAACATATAGTATTGGAATCAGGGATAACTAGAATTAATGCAACTACTGGTGTAATCCCTGGGCAAAATTCCGCATATGGTGCTTTCCATGGCTTTAATGCACTAAAGGATGTACAATTTAATAATAATCTTACAGAAATAGGCGAGGGTTCATTTTATGAATGCCCATTAGAAGGCGAACTTAATATCCCCGACACATTAACTTATATAGGTGTACGTGCATTCAAAGGTACAAATATTACATCTATAAAACTTCATGAAGGAATGACAATCGGTGGAGGAGCATTCGCTCAATGTAATTTACTTACAGAAATAACAATACCTAAAAATGTTGCATTTACAATAACACCAAGCACTAATGGAAATTCAAATAAACCATCGACATTTACTAATTGTACAAAATTGAAAAAAGTAATAATAGAAGAAGGTGTAACCGAACTTGGTTCAGGTATGTTTCTTAATTGTAAATCACTTGAAAATGTATATATTTACTCATCAGATATTTCAACAATGCCAATATGCACAAGTACTAAAAATGTATTTACTGGAACCCCTCAAGATGATAAATATAACACCGTACTATGTGATACGTTCATGTTTCATATATATAAAGATAGCACAACCGAGCAAACACTACGAGATGCAGGATATTTAATAGACGCAACAGATGAAACTAAGGCTAATTATGTATACCTACCAAATACTACAACCCTTGATGAGAAAATTAAAAATGCAGAAAAATTAGATTCAAGCAAATATACAGAAGACTCTTTCAAAGCTGTTACTGACGCTTTAGAAAAGGCTAAGGCTCTAAGGGAAAACATTGACGCAACTCAAGAAGAAATCAATGCAGCAGCCAAAGCTTTAAACGATGCAATTAATGCACTTAAATTAAATAATACAACATATAAAAATCCAATAATACCACCTGCTGTAAACGTAATGACAACCAGAGATGTAACCAGAGATATTAATCAGGTAAACAATGATAAAAAGCAAGCTAAAAAACAAATGAAACAGGCTAAAATAACAAAGCTCACAGTCAAGAACAAGGCTAATAAAAAAATAGCTGTATCTTGGAAAAAAGTAAAAAAAGCAAAAGGCTATGAAGTGCAGGTCGCTGCAAAGAAGAATTTTAAGAAAAGCAAAATTATATTTAAGAAGTTTACAACAAAGAAGAAATTTACAATCAAGAACAAGAAAATAAAGAGCAAGAAGACTTACTATGTACGAGTAAGAGCCTATGCAACATACCTAGATACTTATGGCAATGAGCAAAAAGTATATAGCTCATGGAATAAGAAATTAAGAAAGGTAAAAGTAAAATAACAGGGGTTTACCCCTGTTACAGAGACAAGAAACAAGAGTCAAGAATTTTAGAATTATAGATTAGTTATAAAAGATAGTTCTTGCATCTTGCATCTGGATTTCTTGTGTCTAATAAAAACGCTTTCATCTTAATATTCCTAAATATATCCCGAAACTGCAAAAACGCTAGAACATTATTTGTTCCGGCGTTTTTGCTTTTAAGAAATAAAAAGCGTCCGGGAAAATTAATTCTATGGACGCTTTTACTTTTGTTAAATATTCATTCCGCCGTTGACGCTTAAAATATGTCCTGTAATGTATGATGAATCGTCTGATATTAAGAATTTTACTGCTTTTGCTATATCTTCAGGCGTTCCTATTCTACACAACGAAATGCCGTCTGTTAACTCATTCATCTCAGCCTTTGACAGCCCGGAATTCATTTCAGTATCTATTACTCCGGGAGATATGCAGTTGACCCTTATTCCGCTTGGTCCAACCTCCTTAGCAAGAGCTTTTGTAAATCCTATAAGCCCTGCCTTTGCAGCCGAGTATACAACCTCGCATGATGCCCCTGCCTCTCCCCAGATAGACGATATATTAATTATGTTTCCTCTTTTATAATGAATCATACTCGGCAAAACTGCTTTTGACGCATTCATTGCTCCAATTAGGTTCACTCCTATCATTCTGTTTATATCAAATAATGTCATTTCAGTAAAAAGTCCAATTTGTGAAATTCCGGCGTTATTAACCAATATATCAATATTACCTAATTCCGACTCGATATTATGTACCATTTCGGTTACCTCAGTCTCGTTAGAAACATCTGCTTTGTAAATGTTTGAATTTGAACTCAATCTTTTGATTTCACAAAGCAGCTCTTTTGCCCTTTCCTCTGATTTATTATAATTTATTGCAACACCTATTCCTGATTTCGCTAGTTCCATCGCTATACTTTTCCCGATTCCTCTGGACGCACCGGTTATTAATGCTACCTTACTCACAGACTTCACCCCTAACAAATTTGTCTAACTAAATTATATCATAAATTATAGCCGATGTGAAGTCTGTAAGTAAGTGGTTTGATAAATTAACGCTTATTTATTATTTATCCCCATGAGGATTACCCTGAACCTATGATTATTATTTATGATTTTGATCAACAAAGTTTTTTGAAAGAATAATATTATCCTCGCTCTTATTATAGACATTCCCCTGCTCATCTGTATAATTATCTGTAACAACATAAGTTTCATACATCGGATTCAAAACCTTGGGACGATAAATCTTTGTTCCGTCTGTTGACTTTATCATCATAGTGTCTTTTTTAAATTTTTCAAACATATTATCAAATCCTTTCTTAATAATATTATCTGCATTTGATGTACTGATATGTTATAAATTTTTTTGAAATATTATTGTTTTTAACTGAAAAAATGTGTATAATATTCTTGTAAATTTATAAAATACAAAAATTAAAAACAAAAATTTCTTATACCTCAGGTATATAAGACATAACAAAAGGACTGATATGAATATGAAAAAATTGCAAAATAAAATAGTGTTAAAAGGTTTGCTCAGATTTTTACTGGCATCATTTTTTTGTTTGGTTTTAATGATTTTCTGGGTCGTTTTTCACGATAAAGCAAGAGTTTCAAATGACTTAATCTTCGGTCTGTGCTTTCTTCTGATTTTGGCAATGATTTTCGGCGACTACGGTATTAAAGTAAGCGAAATTATGAAAAATCAAGTTAAATTTCACGGCGGAGAAGATTGCAAAAAACTTGGAGTGAAAATAGGACTTGTCGGTTCTATACCAAGCTATGTAGGCGTGATAGCTTTGTTCTTATCTAAAATTCAGCTTATCAAGGCTCCGCTTTGGCTGTATGCTTTGTTTAATGTTTATTTTTACCCTATTTTCGATTTGTTCTTAATCGGCTCAAAATACCAAACTGTCAATGAACATAACGTATTGATCTTATCCTCCATACCAATGTATTCTTTTATTGTTCTTTTGATTCTACCGCTTATTATGCCCATAGGCTGTCAGATAGGTTACAGCATTGGTTACAACAACATTGATATTAAATCTAAACTGTTTTATAAAAACAAAAAGAATGTTTAAACTTAACTCAATTATTCATAATGTAACGCTCTTTTTCATAAAATGTATTAATTTCATTTTACGAAAAGGAGCGATTTGTTTTGGTTAAAAGCTCAAAAAAAATATATGCTGCCTTGGGAATTATTCTATCCTATATAGTAATTTACGGTTTTTTGCACGGTATAAGCACAGATATTCCGAACAGCTACAATGCTCATGAAAATGCAATTGCAACCTCTTCAAAATCTGATGACTCAAAGCCCATCATCATTTTAGACGCAGGTCACGGAGGCGTTGACGGCGGCTGCTCAGCTTATAACGGCGCTCTTGAAAAAGACATTAACCTAAGTATTGAGCTTTCTCTTAAGGCTATGCTAGAATCCCTCGGATATTATGTCGAGGTTACACGTTCAAGTGATATATCAATATACGATCCGGGTGTGGTCGGAATTGGTAATCAAAAAAAATCTGATATGAAAAACCGTCTCAATCTATTTAATAAATACGAGAACGCCATTGCTGTTTCTATTCACCAGAATCAGTTTACCAACCCTAAATACAGCGGCGCTCAAATATTCTATGCAGAAACAAATCCATTGAGCCAAAATCTTGCTCAAACACTCCAGACCACTTTCAAAAATAAGCTGCAAAATAACAACGACAGAGAAATCAAAAACGCAGGTAAGGACTTGTACTTGCTGTATTATTCCAAATGCCCGTCTGTAATGGTCGAGTGCGGCTTTTTATCAAATAAGAAAGAGGCTGAATTACTTCTGTCTAAGGACTATCAAAAAAAGGTCGCGCTCACAATTTTCTGCGGTTTAAATGAATTTATTACAAATAACTATAAAATACAGCAGTAACGCTTACATCTGTTCATAATCAGGAAAAAACCCTAGCCCATACCGAAGTCTTTATTTAGAATTTTTAATTACTAAATTAAAATCGTCCAAATTCAGCATAAGTATAAGACCGCTCAAGCATTTTTGCCTGAGCGGTCTTATATTACATAAATTCTATTTTACTTAACTTTACTATCATATAGGTGACAGATCCACCGCCGTTGTACATACTTAAACATTTATCTTATTTCTCAAAGGCGGCACTGGATGCAACGTCACCGTTGCCTAGACGTCATAGACAAAAACAAAATCGTCCATAACAAAATCCTCGCCTATGTCGGCTATCTGAGTTCTCTCTATATACATACCAAACTTTTTGTAAACTTCTATAGAATGTGTATTGCTCCTGTTAACGGTAAGCCATATTTTTGAAAGACCCCGCTTTTTTGCCTCCTCTTTCAAGAACTCAAACGCCTGTCTTGAGAAACCCTTGCCTCTTTCAGATTTGAGTAGATAGATCTTTGAAAGAAACATAACTCCGTCCTCCTGCTCTACAAAGCCGAAATAACCAACACATTTGCCTTCCTCGATAAAATTGTAATACTCATAATGCTGCTTTTTGATTTGCTCGGCAATAACCTCGGCAGACTGAAATTTTTCTACCATATAGTCTATCTGTTCTTCAGAAATAATGTTTATGTAATGTTCATGCCAAATCTCATTAGCAAGCCTTGCTGTTTCTTCAATTTGCTTTTTTGTTTTGACCTTTCTTAACTCCATTATTTCTCAATTCCTTTCAACATTTCAATAAACTGCTTTGCAGCCCTAGGTGAACGTCCTCCGCGCTCGAGAGCAAAAACCTCAGCCCTTCTCTTTATTTCTTCAATAGAGGTTTTAAGCCTGTATTGCTTTGCCAAATCCTCAACAACGCTCAAATAAAGTTCTTTATCGGGCTTTTCAAAAACAACTCTTATTCCAAACCTGTCCGACAAAGACAAAAGCTCCTGCATAGTATCGTTAAAATGAATGTCGTCTCCCTCGCGTGTAGAGAAGGATTCCTTTATCAAATGGCGGCGGTTCGATGTAGCGTAAATTACAAGATTATCCGCAGCAGATGAAACGCTTCCCTCCAAAATAGCTTTAAGAGCCGCAAAATCATCGTCGTTCTCGGTAAAAGACAAATCATCTATAAACAGTATAAATTTTAGCGGATTTCTGCTTACCGTCTCAACAATGAGCGGAATTTCGTGGAGCTGTTTCTTTTTCAGCTCGATAAGTCTTAAACCTCTGTCCCTGTATTCGTTTGCTATAGCCTTTACAGTAGAGGATTTGCCCGTTCCGCAGTCTCCGTATAAAAGCACATTGTTAGCCGGCTTTCCGCTTAAAAGAGCAAGAGTGTTATCAATAACCGTCTGCCTTTGCGCCTCATAGCCGGATAGCTGCCACAGCCTTGTATTATCAGGAAAGCTTACAGGCTTTATTTTCCCATCCTTAATGACAAAAATATGATTCATAGCGTATATTCCGTAGCCGAATTTGTTTATCTCACCAATTCTCTCACAATATACTTTACAAAAATCAAGATCCTCAGTTTTCCATCTTGGCAAAAAACCGTCGTAGCCAATAGCTTTTATAACATCATCACAGCTTATTTTTGCAAGTCTCTCAAGAACAATAAGCTCACTTGCTAAGCACTCCTCCAAAAGAGAACTTATTTCCTCTCCTGCACCCTTTTTATGAATATAAACATTTTCATCTTCCAAAACGATATTTAATAAGTACCCTGTCAGACTATCTCCGTATTTATACAGCTCGCCTACAAATTCGGAATAATCATATATCAGAGTATTCTGTTCAGCCGTGTTATCGCTTATTAAATTAATAAGCTTCAAAAGCTTTTCAACCGTCTTGTTTTTTAAAACACCTCTGAATATCGCAAGCGATGAAACACCTTTAATTATTTCAATGAAATCCTTCATTTTAATCTCCGTTCACAATAGAATTGACCTGTCATACAGCAGCCATTGACCATCTCATCAAATTATAGCTTTTAGCTTGTTTTATAATAATATTATACCACTTATGTCAAGCGTATAAAATAAGTAAACCGCCCTGCAATCACTTGCAAGACAGTTTAATGTTCGGCATTTAGCTTATACAATTTACCTAAATCAAAGACAGATATTAGATACCATATAAAGCTGAAACCCGATTTAGCATATAATTAAAATCTTCCTATTAATCAAGCTGCGCCTATAGGTTGTCGGGTGACATCTTTTTAAGTTATAATCTCTGCAAGACAAAAATGTCGTAAATAGCTTTTATAGCCGATTTGAAATCCTTTTCCTCAACTCCGACTATTATATTAAGCTCGCTAGAACCCTGGTCGATCATCTTAACGTTCACATGGCTGTGTGCCAATGATGAAAATATCCTGCCGGCAGTTCCCCTGTTGGATTTCATTCCCCGTCCGACAACCGCAACAAGAGCCAGATCCGTTTCAATTTCAATAGAATCAGGCTGAACATTCCTGTGAAGTCCTGCTAATATCTCCTGCTCCTTCTCTGCAAACTCATCAAGATGAACAATAACGCTCATAGTATCTATACCTGATGGCATATGCTCAAAGGAAATACCGTTTTTTTCAAAAACCTCTAAAACACGACGTCCGAAACCAAGCTCGGAGTTCATCATATCCTTTTCGATATTTACAACAGCAAAGCCCTTTTTTCCTGCAATACCTGTGATCGTGTATTCCGGTTTCTGCGAGGTGGACTCTACAATCATTGTACCTGTGTCGTCGGGTTTGTTTGTATTCTTTATATTAATGGGAATACCCGCCTTTCTGACCGGGAAAATCGCCTCATCGTGCAGTACCGTTGCACCCATATACGAAAGCTCGCGCAGCTCCTTGTATGTAATTGTAGTAATAGTCATAGGATCATCTATAATCCTCGGGTCTGCAATCAGAAAGCCTGAAACGTCTGTCCAGTTCTCGTAAATATCAGCGGTAACAACAGACGCCACTATAGACCCCGTTATATCCGAACCGCCGCGAGAGAATGTCTTTATAGTATCGTTTGGCATCGAGCCGTAAAAACCCGGAATAACAGCGTACTCTACTCCCTCAAGACGTTCTCCCATAATAAACGCCGTCTTATCGCTGTCATAAGTTCCCTTATCGTTAAAGAAAACAACATCAGCAGCGTCGATAAACTCAAAGCCCAGATATTTTGCAAGCAGTATTCCGTTTAAATATTCGCCTCTTGACGCCGCATAATCCCTTCCTGCTTTTTGTGAAAAGCAAGCCTTTATGGTATTAAATTCTTCCTCTAAGGAAACATCAAGAGACAGTTCTTCGATTATTCCGTTATACCTTTCCTTTATTTCATCAAACTCTTTTTCAAAATCCTGACCCCTTGCAGCCTTTGAATAGCAAGAATACAGCATATCCGTAATTTTAGTATCACCGTCAAACCTTTTTCCGGGCGCTGACGGAATAACAAATTTCCTAGAGCTGTCGCTTTTTACTATATCAGCGACCTTCTTAAACTGCTTTGCGTCTGCAAGTGAGCTGCCGCCGAACTTTACTACCTTAACCATTTTTATATCTATGCCCCTTACGGAGCATTCCTCCTCTCGATTATTGGCATTATTACTATTATATTAATTTTATAAAATTTCGTCAATTGACAATTAATACAAATTACTCGCGGCATTTCATAGTTTTTTGTTTAAATACAACTGTATCTGTACCACAAACATTTTTATCTTGCCAAAAACATACTCAATATATTATGACCGTCCTCGATATAAACACCGATTTCCTTACAGGTCTGCTCTGTAAACTCATCTCTTCCCTCAATCTCGCCCTTTTTGTGATACATCAGAAACGGAATCGGGTCGTTTGTGTGTGTTCTCAGCTCAAGCGGAGTTGCGTGATCAGGCATAATTAAAACCTTGTAGTCATCATACTCCTCCAGCGCATTCAAAACAGGTCCGAGAATCTTTTCATCAATAAGCTCAAGCGATCTTTTCTTGTTTTCTATCTCATATCTGTGACCGCACTCGTCAGGAGCCTCTACGTGGATATAAACAAAGTCCTGACCGTTTTTAAACTCCTCAATAGCGGCATTTGCCTTGCCCTCAAAGTTAGTATCAATATATCCTGTTGCGCCCTCGACATTTACAACATTCATACCGCTGAACTTTCCTATACCTTTTAAAAGGTCAACAGCCGAAATTATCGAGCCCTTTAGTCCGTATTTCTCCTCAAACGGCGTAAGAGCCTTTCTTGTTCCCTCTCCCCAGAACCACATTGAGTTTGCCGGTCTAAGACCCTTTGCCTCTCTCGCCTTGTTTACAGGATGGTCTTTCAGTATATCATAGCTTTTAACCATCATATCGTAAAGCTTTTTGGCATTTGGATGCGACGGTATGTAATCCTTTATAGGCTTTCCCGTTATGTCGTGCGGAGGAGTAAGCGTTCCGACATCGGTTGTTCCATTGTTCCAAATCAGGCAATGACGGTATGAAACTCCCGCATAAAGCTGAAACTCATCATTGTTAAAATGCTCTGCCAGAGTTTTTACTATTTCCCTTGCCTCAGCAGTTGAAATGTCATCAGCGCAGTAATCCAGAATGGTTTTATCTGCATAGTCAGCCTCATCAGACAAGGTTACAAGATTGCATCTAAAAGAAACGTCAGTTGACTTCATATCAATGCCTATAGAGCCAGCCTCAAGCGGAGAACGCCCCGAATAATAAATCTGAGGGTCATACCCTAATACAGCCAGATTTGCAACATCACTTCCCGGCTTCATATTGTCTGCAACCGTCTTGACAAGCCCCATATAGCTTTTTTTAGCCAGCTTATCCATATTCGGCGTAAACGACGCGCCCATAGGCGTCTTATTTCCTAACTCCTTTACCGGATAGTCAGCCATTCCGTCACATAAAAGTACAAGTGTTTTCATTTAAAATACAGTCCTTTCAGTAAATAATTCTAAATATTATTGATTTTACAAGCTTTCTAAGTTAATATATCATTGTATTATATGTTAAAAACCTTATAGGGATCAAACAGTTTCAATTACCCAAAGCTGACTGTCGTCAAGCGGATCAAAATTCCTTTGGAAAACTCTGTATCTTGTATGCCTTTTAGAATTTGTCAGCAGCTTTGAAAAACGCGAATACTCAGTAGTTATCTTATAAAAACCGTCTGTTTCGGTAAATCTAAAACCGTTGTTCTTTATCGCTTTTCCGCACTTAAACCCAAACATACCGTCGCAAACAAGATTGCCCGCTTTATTCATAATCCTTATGCTGCCGTCAAGATTAAGTCTTATATTAAAGGTCTGATTTAAACTGCTGCTCAGCTTAGATAGACCTGCCCTGCCGTTTTCATAAATAGTCAGATAAGCGCCGTCGCAAACCGATTTTATTCTTATATTCCTTTTTGCTTTTAAAGCGTTCGCAGTATTTTCCGAAAGTCCTTCGTAATACGCATTTAAAAAAGCCGCAGCGTGCTGTTCGGTTTTAGAAAGCATATTTCTAAGAGCATTTTCAAACGTAGTGTCTTTAACGGCTTTTACATCAGCATAATATTTTGCCGATTCTAAAGAAAGAATATTGAGCATCTCGCCGATACTTTTATTCATATAGGCGTCATACAAGCTCTTATCTCCGCTCGTTGTATGAAACCTGCTCATATTCGCCAGGGCATATTTCTCATAATTATGGTGGGGATTATTCTTTGTCGGCAGAGATATGAGATTAGTGGTGTGTACCGTACAGCCTATATCCGAAATAAAATGAATACATCTCCCCAAAGAATCGAGAGCCATATCGCTCATATTATTAGCAAACTGAATAAAGCTCATAGTATAATTTTCTTCAAGCATTGTTCTCGCAGACGGAGCATACTTCCCCAATCTGTTTGGGTAAAAGCCCGTATATGTCTTCTGAATAAGATTTCCGTTTTTATCACACGGCGAATAATAGTGCATTCCGCTGCCCTTGTTTCTGTCGCCTTTAAAATCAGGAACTATTACCCCATATGAAATTCTGTCATTATGCTCCTCAAAAAACTTATATGCCTCGGTTTTTTTATCGTTTTTCAAAATTTCCAGAGCAGATTCAAATATTGCCGAATGTGTATCTGTAAACCAAGCGGCAGCCTTATTTTCATTCAGAACTATTGCTCCTGCCGTACAAATACCCAAAGAAACAAGAAATCTCTTAAGCATTGAATTTCATTCCCTTCTGTAAAAGTGGCAATCACAGCTGTGAAGTCATTTCATCTAAATCAGAATAAGTTTTAGCGCTTTTGACAGTACTCTTAACATTTCCATTTTCATCATACTCAATATCTATAACCGTTTCGCCTGCTGATTTATTGTATATTTCAGCGACCTCTTCAAAGCTTTTACCGTCAACTTTATTCTTTATGGTTTTCTTAGCGTCAAGTACCGATATTAGACCTGCCGCTGTCGAAACTCTTGTAAAATTTTTCACAAATCTTATAAATATATTTTTATGCTTTCCGTCTTTTTTTCTGCCCTTGAAAATCAGGCTAATAACAAATGCAATAAAAGCAATCACACCTGCTTTTTCAGAATTATAATTTCTGTAAGTACTGAATATTCTCATAGAAGCTCCTCTTTATTCACGCCAAACATTATTCTGATAAACATACGTTAATTATATACTAATATGTGATATTTTTCAAGTAATTATTATTTTATAAGATAATAAATAATCAAAAAATTCTATTACCTAAACATTCGTTTTTCTGCGGCTGTTTCTATTTTACCTTATCAGATAAAATACCTTATAATAACAAAATTTTCGCACTAGCATATAATGAATTGTGATGTAACAACTCTTATGGGTTATTACATATCATATGCCTGTATTTTTAATTCTAATTTATCGTTTTAACTTATAACAGATCAGGCATAAATCACAAATATAATTTAAGGAGAATTCATATGGAGATTTGTACACCTAAATCATCTGACATATGTGCGGCCGGCTTTTGTGACGGCTGTCCGCAGCCTGAGGGAAAGTTCCCTGAGAGTACGCCGATAGGTATGGCATATGTTCCGTTTCAGAAATGGGAAAAAACTTACGATGTTAATATTGCACTGTGCAGAGGAACAATATTCCCATCTCTTGACAAACCCTTTATAGGAGAGGAGGCCGTTTCAAATGGATGCAGAAAGAAGTAAACTGTTAAAGTCTGTTAGAATGCACGGCTTTGCAGTAGTTGAGGCACAATTATTTTTAGACAGCCACCCCACCTGCAAAGAGGCTCTTGAATATTTTAGAAAACACCAAAAAGAATATGAAGAAGCAGTCGCTAAATATGAGGAAAAGTATGCTCCGATAACAGTTGGCGGTGTAGACTGCGACGATGAGTGGACATGGGCAACTAAACCGTGGCCATGGGAAAGGAGTGAGAATTAATGTGGCAATATAAAAAGAAGCTTGAATATCCGGTAAACATAAAAAACCCTAATCCTGCTCTTGCAAAGGTTATTATCACGCAGTTTGGCGGTCCTGATTGAATTTGGTATTTAC
>CANRKQ010000040.1 GCA_947631265.1 uncultured Clostridia bacterium
GCTGAGCCTCCCCAGTCGGCAGCTTTCTTTGCCTTTTCAGCTTTGTCGAGAATTTCAGGCCTTTCAAGATGTTCGTATCTCATTGTCATAAACTTTTGGTTGTATCTTGTTACAAATTTAAAAGTAATGAAATTAGCTCTCGGCCACCACAAATAATCAATTCCCTGAGCCCCGAAATTTGTAGCTGCACTTATTGCTCCCGCTATTATCAGAGTTACAATAAGAGAGCTGACAGAAGCCCCTGCCATTACATCATCAATAATAAACTTTGATGTAAAGTTCCAGATATAATTCAATGATACACATGACGCTATCCAAAAAAGCGTCAAAAAGAGCATTGATTTTTTATACTTCCATACATATTTATAAACATAAATAAAATTTGAAAATATATAATGTTCTTTTACTGATTTGTTTTTGTCTTTTTTACTCATAAAACCTCCAATGTTTTGTCTTGTTTTTGTATTTGTTGCTGTTTTAGTTACTGTATGATTTAATACAGTTTCACCATGTTTCTTAAGAATTTAATTGTCATAATTAATCATCCTCCCTAGTTTTGCATTATTAAATTAGTAATAAATGTTATTAACAAAATAAAAACGCAGTACGCAAAACAGCATACTACGCCTTATATACACCAAAGAGATATTTTTGTGCATAACTAATAAGAACTTTTAAATTAAGCCCCCCCCCATTTACAATTAATGGAGTTAGTTGCCTTGCACATAGTTTCACATCCCTTAAAATATTAAGGCTATAATATCACATATTGTATAATTTGTCAAGTAACATAAATAAAAATGGACAGAGAAACCCTGTCCATTGATACAAAGTATATTCAAGCTATTATTCTGCCGTTTCTTCTGATGTTTCCTCTGCTTTTTCTTCAACAGATCCCTCTGTTGATGGTTCAGCAGGCTCTTCTGCCGATTTTTCAGCAACTTCTTCTGCTGCTTCTTCAGATGACTCTTCTTTAAGCTCTTCAGCTGATTCTTCTGTAGGCTCTTCAGATGACTCTTCTATAGGCTCTTCAGCAGGTTTATCTGCCTTTTCTTCGGAAGATTCTTCTGCCGGTTCTTCCTCTTCAACAGGAGGATTTTCAGTTGAGTACACGATATTCGACTCAGGCTCTGCATTGTCTGTTTCAGTTTCTGCCGCGTCCTCAGTCTGCTCTTTCTTTTCTGGTTCAGGCAGCAGCGCTCTCATAGACAAACTTATCCTCTTCTTTTCTTCGTCAATTTCGGTAATCTTAACCTCAACCTCTTGACCTACGCTTAAAATATCAGAAACATTGTCAACTCTCTGGTTGGCAATTTGCGAAATGTGAATAAGTCCGTCAATCCCTTCAATAATCTGAGCAAATGCTCCGAATGAAGTTATTGAAACTATCTTCACTGTAATAACTTGTCCTACACCGTAATTCTTATCAAAAATTGTCCAAGGGTTATCTTCTTCTTTTTTGTATACAAGAGAAACCTTTTCTGTTTCCTTATCAATATCCTTTATAGTGACCTCTATCTCGTCACCTACTGAAACAACCTCTGATGGGTGCTTAATTCTTTTCCATGTCAAATCAGCCTTTCGTACAAGACCGTCAACTCCGCCGAGATCTACAAACACTCCATAATCGGTAATTGACTTAACCTTTCCAGTTACTGCCTTACCAACTTCAGCTGTTTCAAAAAACTTCTTCCTTGCCTCTATACGCTTTTCATTTTCAATTATTCTTATCGAACCTACTGCTCTTCTCCTGTTTCTGTCAACCTCAATGACTTTGTACTGTACAGTCTTGTTCAAAAGGCTATCCAAGCTGTCGCTGCGTCTTTCAGTAGCCTGTGACGCCGGTATAAATACCTTAAACCCTTTTGTAGATACTAAAACTCCGCGTTTAAGTATATCTGTTACAATACCTGTCAATATTGTGTTTTCCTCATTTGCATTTACAACATTTTCAAAGCTTTGTATAGCGTCAACACGCTTTTTAGAAAGAGTATCAACACCCTCTTGGTCATTGGTTTTCGTAACTATTACTTCAACCTCGTCGCCTACAGAAACAATATCCTCAGGTGATTTACTCGGATCGTCAGTAAGCTCATCCTTAGGTATAACGCCTGTGTGCTTTGTGCCGATGTCAACTAAAACTTCAGTTTTGTTTACAGCAGTTACATAACCGGTTACCTTTGCTCCTATATATATTTTCTTTAAAGACTGCTCTATAGCCTCTTCAAAATTAAATTCCTCTTCCCTGTTCTCCAGAATTTCACTCATTGTTTGTTCTACCTCCTTAATTATGTAAGCCGGAGTTGACGCCCCGGCAGAAATACCTATACAATTCACGCCATAAAAATCCAGATCATACAGCTCATCGGCGTTTTCAACCAAATAGCACGGACAATGCTCAAGGCACATTGATTTCAGCTTTAATGTGTTTGAACTGTGCCGTCCTCCGACAACTATCATTTTGTCCGATCTTGACGCAATTCTTACTGCCTCTTCCTGACGCTTTGACGTCGCATCGCATATAGTATCATAAATTAGTGCCGATGGTCTGGTATTCTTTATGTACTCCCTGTATTCTTTCCAAAGCTGTTTGTTAAATGTTGTCTGAGAAACAAAAATCAGCTTTTCATGTTCATTTTTCGACAATATTTCCCTCAGCTCATCAAAACCAGAAAATACATAGCATATGCTTTTACAATATCCGCTTATACCAATTACTTCAGGATGTGTCCTGTCACCTGCAATTGCAACATGATAACCCTCGCCGGATTTTTCACTTACAATTTTGTGAATTCTGGAAACGAAAGGACAGGTAGCGTCAACAACTTTAACAGAAAGCTCCGCCAAACGCTTATATACGTCAGCAGAAACACCGTGTGAGCGTATTATAACCGTCTGACCCGGTTTAACTTCGCTAATATCGCTTATTGCTTTTACGCCCTTTCTTTCAAAATCAGAAACAACTCTCTTATTATGAATAATCGGTCCTAATGTTACAACATCTCTTTGGCTATTTAGATTATTATACACTATTTTAACCGCTCTGTCTACACCAAAACAAAAGCCTGCTGTTTCTGCAACTAAAATTTTACAATTTGTTAACATTTAAACCTCCGGGCAGTCAGCATAATACTATTTATTATCAGAGTTATTTATGTATGGATTATCAGTTTCAACCAAATTTGTGATTTCATTCATAATTTTTTGTTTTAAACATTTCAGTTCCTTATAATCTGCATTAGATAAATTCAACTCATCAGGAGAAACAGCCTTTCCGAACCTAACGACTACCTTTTTTCTGAATTTCAGCTTTCCCTCAAATATAATTCCCACGGGAATTACAGGAACCTGAGCTATTGCCGCTATCAAGGCAACTCCCGTTTTGCCCCTGCCTACTCTGCCGTTTTTAGAACGCGTTCCCTCTGGAAAAATTACAAGGTTACGTCCCTTGTCAAGACACTTCACAGACATTTCAATTGCCGAGAAATCGCCATTTCCGCGCGATACAGGAAATGCCCCGAACGCCTTTATAAGAGCGGTAAAGAAACAATTCTTCTTAAACAGCTCCTCCTTTGCCATAAATGAAAACGGTACTCTTACAGGCAGTGAAATAAGCACAGGATCTGCATAACTTCGATGGTTGCTCGCAAAAATATACGAACCGTGCTTTGGAATATTCTCTTTTCCGACAAATTTAAGATTATAAACAATATGATAAATAAACAGCACTATATATCTTAAAATGTTGTACCAGAACATAAGTAAATGAGAAAGCCTGTGGCTCCTGTCAACAGGACTTATCTTAGGCAGCTCTCTTATTATACCTTTATCTGCTCTGCTCAAATCGTCCCTTTCAGTTTCGTCTGATTTATCTGAGCCATTCGGTTTTTTTTTAAGAGCATCAATTGCAGTATTATATATAACCTCTACAGATTCCTCAAGGCTGAGACTTGTTGTATCAACCTCTATCGCGTCGTCTGCCTTTTTAAGAGGTGCAATTTCTCTGTGCATATCGTTGTAATCGCGCCGCTTTATATCTTCCAGCACTTCTTCATATGTTGACTTATCTCCTTTTTCACATAGCTCTTTAAATCTTCTGTTTGCACGCTCCTCGGCAGATGCGGTAAGGAAAATCTTTACGTCAGCATTAGGCAGCACAACTGTTCCTATATCGCGGCCGTCCATAATTATATTGTTTTCCCGGGCAATATCTCTCTGCAAATCGAAAAGAAACTCCCTTACTTCTGGTATTGCGGAAATCTGTGACGCTCCCATTGAGATTTCAGGCGTTCTTATTTTATCTGACACATCTTCTCCGCACATCAAAACCCTCTGAGAACCCTCTACATACGCAAGCTTAAGATCAATATTCTTTAAAGCCGACTTTATATCGTCAGTATTATTCAAATCCGCTCCATGTTCCGTTACATACAAGGCAATGGAACGGTAAAGCGCTCCTGTATCAACATAAACATATTCAAGCCTTTTGGCAATAGCCTTTGCAATTGTTGATTTGCCCGCCCCCGACGGACCGTCTAACGCAATGTTAATGCTCATAGTATTCCTCCAATGAAATTTACTTTTAACATATATCCCTTAACACTTATAACTTTAAATTCAACAGTTCAATTTATACTCCGCGCAGCCAGATTAGCCGTTGCAAATGCAATTTGCAGATTAAATCCGCCTGTATAACCGTCAACATCCAAAATCTCGCCTGCAAAATACAACCCCGATACTAGCTTTGATTTCATAGTGCCGGGATTGATCTCCTTTGTGCTTACTCCTCCTCTTGTTATAATCGCCTCATCAACAGGCCGAAAGCCCTTTATGTCAATTCGCAGATTTTTCAGCAGTTCTATCAGCTTTCTTCTCTGCTCCTTGGAAATATTATTTACCTTTTTCTCACCGTCGATACCCGACAGCTCTATTATAACAGGTATTATCTTTGCCGGCAAAAGCCCTTTAAGCACATTTGAAAAGTTTCTGTTAGGATTGTTAGAAAAGTCCCTGAGTATCCGCCTGTCAAGAGCCTTTTCATCAAGCCCCGGCTTTAAATCGATCATTATATAATACTCGTTTTTTTCTGCATTATTCATATGTGCGCTTGCCGATAATACAAGCGGTCCTGATACGCCGAAATGAGTAAACAGCATCTCGCCAAGCTCTGAGTATACAGGCTTTTTTGTTCCGCTTTTCCAAAGGCTTAGCTTCACATTGCGGAGCGACAGCCCCATAAGCTCTTTGACAAAGTCTTGCTTTGTTTCGAGAGGGACTAACGACGGATTTATCGGAATAACCGTATGACCTACCGATTCTGCCAATTTGTAGCCATCGCCCGTTGAACCCGTTTTAGGATAAGATTTTCCTCCTGTCGATATTATAATGCTATCTGATAAGAATTCAATATCACCGCATTTTACGCCAAAGGCTCTGTTACCTTTTGTGATAAGCTTATCGGCTCTTTTATTTACAACCTTTACGCCAAGTCTCTTTATTTCATCACAAAGAGCCCTAACGATATCCCTTGCATCGTCGCTTACAGGAAAAACTCTGTTTCCCCGTTCTGTTTTCAAGGGAACTCCAAGCTCCTCAAAGAAGTGCATTGTATCGCCCGGTGAAAAAGAATACACAGCGCTGTACAAAAACTTTGAATTGCGCGGAATATTGTTAAGCACAGTCTCAGAGTCGCAGTTGTTTGTTACGTTGCACCTGCCCTTTCCCGTGATCAACAGCTTTTTCCCGAGAATTTTATTTTTCTCCAAAATCAAAACTGATTTTCCCCTGCGGGCAAGCATTATCGAAGAAAATAAACCGGCAGCTCCGCCGCCGATAACTATGACGTCATATTTTTCTGTCAATATAACATCTTCCTTTCTTTCGTCTTATAATATCATCTTAAGCCCCGTCATCAGCTTCGCTTTTTTCATATACATCGTACTTTTCCCAGATATCCTCAAGCCTTTTGAAGTTATTTGAAAGTTTCTCTCTGTTTCTCATTGATACCGCAACAATCAAAGCGTTGATCAAACTCAGCGGCGCAACCAGAGAATCCACAAATGACGCCATATCGCTCTGTGCAATAAGAACATTGTCAGAATATTTTACTAAAGGCGAGTTTTTGCTGTCTGTAAATGCAATAACTCCCGCGCCGTTGTCGTGAGCATATTTGAGAGCGTTGAGCGTCTGCTTTGAATACCTCGGAAATGAAAAGCCTATCGCGACATCCTTGCTGTCAACTCTCAATATCTGCTCAAACATCTCGCTTGTGGAGGATGATCGAACAAGCTTTACATAAGGAAAAATCAAATTGAGATAGTACGCTGTAAATGACGCTAACGCAGCCGAACTTCTTGTGCCAATCACATATATGGAATTGGCATTTACGATTTTATCTACCGCCTCGTAAAAATCCTTCTTTGAGCAATCGTTCAACGTACCTCTTATTCTGTCTATATCAAGACTCAGAACCTTTTCCAGAATGTCATCTTCTCCAATCTGGTCAGATGTGACGTCTATCCTCTGAAATGACGTAAGCTTATTTCTCATAAGATCCTGAAGAGCTTTCTGAAAACCGGGATAGCCGTCAAATCCAAGCTCAATTGCAAATCTTACAACAGTAGATTCGCTTACGCCTACAGTTTGTCCGAGCCTTGACGCTGTCATAAATGCAGACTTGTCAAAATGCTCTAAAACATAACGCGCGATAAGCTTATGTCCCTTTGAAAGCTTAGAAAAGTTCTCCTCTAACGTCACCAATAAGTCCTTTTCCATATTTTTGACCTGCTCCTTAAAGAGCATTCCTCCTTTCGGCGTTTATCTACTACAATTTAATTTTTATCTTTATTTTTATCTTCAATATGAAAAGCAGTATTTTGCAGTTTAACGGCTATATTTCTTAACTCCTCTGTCTTTTCTCTGTCAACCGAATATTTTCCGTTCTCAAGCTTTAATACATCGCCCTCGCGCACCTCACAATTAAGTTCGCTCAGCTTTACATTCAAAAACTCATTTTCAGATTTTTCAATGGTAACTATTCCGTCCTCAATTCTTTCAACAATCAGTAATTCGTCTTTCATATTTTATTTTTCCTCATTAATCAATTACCGTCAGATTTTTCTGTCTTTATATTCATGCCTTCTTTATCCGACTCAAATACAATTGTTCCGTCAGTATCTGTTGTGTAGATCACTGACGTATATTCGTTCAGCCTTTCCAAAGCCTCTTCATGCGGATGTCCGTAGCTGTTTCCGGCACCGCATTGAATAACCGCATATGACGGTCTTACCTTTGACAAAAACAGCTCGGTTGATGACTCTCTGCTGCCGTGATGACACACCTGCAAAACCTTTGCCGACAAATCGCACCCGCGCTTTACCAGCTCCTTTTCACTTTGCTTTCCCAGATCTCCGGTTATCAAAAAGCTGTTCTCGCCGTGAGTTACCTTCGCAGCAACAGAATAATCATTCAAATCCTTGTATTTTTTCTTAGGCGTATATGTGTTTATTACCGCAGAACCCAATTCAAATGTAAAATCATCAGCGTTTGTAACAGTAAGTCCTTTATTTATGATTGCTTTTAAAAGCTTGGTGTATGTATAAGATGTAGGGACCTGTTCATCGGGAATCTTTGGCATTATTATTTTGCTAATTTTAATGTCGCTGTTCACAACAGCCCTGAGTCCTCCGATATGATCAGAGTGAGGATGCGTGCCTATCACACAGTCAAGGCTCTCGATCTCCTGAGCCTTGAGATATTCCACTACCTTTTCTCCCTGATCGCTTTCGCCCGCGTCAATGAGCATATTGTGTCCGCCGCACATAATAAGCGTGCAGTCGCCCTGACCGACATCTATGAAATGTACAGATAAGTCTGCACCCGACGCCGGTTTTTGTACAAGTCCGCTGTTTTTCTTGACCTCTTCGCCGAAATTTGTAAAGTGCGTTACAGCCGCCGCAATAAGAACTATTACAACTGCTGTCACAGCAGACGCTATCTTCTGCGATCTGTTCATTGATTTTCTTGCCATCTGACGTTACTTCCCCTATCAATCGCTTTTAGTTGCAGAACGCTCTAGCCATTGCTCCTTTGACATTAGAATTTCTCTCGGCTTTGAACCGTTCGCCTCGCCTATGACGCCCAGCTGCTCAAGCTCGTCAATAATTCTGGCGGCTCTTGCGTATCCCAGACTAAGCTTTCTCTGCAAAAACGAGGTCGACGCAGTCTGATTTTCTATAATCACCTTGATTGCCTCTTCCAGCTTATCATCAGAGCTTTCAGAAGAAAAATCTGAACCCTTTTTTTCTCCCTTTTGCTGAGGAACATGGCTGTCGATCTCCTCAATAATAGTGTCGCTGTACTCAGCCTTTGACTGATTTTTAAGATAGTTTACCACAGCTCTCACTTCACTTGTGGGAACAAAACTTCCCTGTATTCTCATAGGCTTGCCAAGTCCTACTGGCTTGTATAAAAGATCTCCCTTTCCAAGAAGTTTTTCTGCTCCTCCCTCATCAAGTATTACTCGGGAATCTGTATTATTTGAAACCTTAAGAGCAACTCTACTAGGAATATTCGCCTTAATAAGTCCTGTTACCACATCAACACGAGGCGACTGCGTGGCAATTATAAGATGCATTCCTGCCGCACGAGCAAGCTGTGCTATCCTGCATATTGAATCCTCGACCTCTTTAGGCGCAGCCATCATCAAATCGGCAAGCTCGTCTATTACAATAACGATCTGAGGCATTTTCTCCATATCTTCTTTATCTTTTACATATTCGTTATAGTCCTGAAGATCGCGAACGCCGTTATCTGCAAACCTTTTATATCTCTTCAGCATTTCAGATACCGCCCAGCCTAGAGCTCCCGCCGCTTTTCTGGCATCGGTAACTACGGGGATAAGCAGATGCGGTATTCCGTTGTAGATGGGAAATTCGACCTGCTTTGGGTCTATAAGTATAAGCTTTACCTCGTCAGGCGTTGCTTTGTACAGGATATTCATTATTATTGAATTTGTAAATACCGACTTACCTGCACCGGTTGTTCCTGCAACAAGCATATGAGGCATTTTAGAAATATCGCCCATTACTATATTTCCCTCAATGTCTTTGCCCACGGCAAACGAAAGCTTGCCCTTTGAATTCCTGAACTCGCTGCTGTCGATAAGCTCTCTTATGGATACGCTGTCCCTCTTTTGGTTTGCGATTTCTATTCCTACCGCCGCTTTTCCCGGAATAGGAGCCTCTATTCTTATGCCCTCTGCCGCAAGATTGAGCGCAATATCGTCAGCAAGCCCGGTGATTTTTGACACCTTAACTCCGGCGGCAGGCTGAAGTTCGTAACGGGTAACAGACGGTCCTCTGTGTATATCGACTATTCTCGTCTGGACTCCAAAACTTCTGAGAGTATCAACCAACGTCTCTGAGCGGTTGGCCAGCTCCTGCTTATAGCTTGCCAAATTTCCTTTCTGTGCAGGTGGCTTCAGAAGAGTTATCGGAGGCATACTGTATACGCTCTTAGAGTTACCGTCATTGAAAAATGTTGTCTGACCGTTATTGTCAACATATATTTCAGAAGACTGATCCTTCTTGCCTTCAGGCTTTTCTTCGGGAAATGCATTTTTAACGATCTCCTGCAAATCCTTTGCCTTGACAGCACCAGCTCTTCTTGTTTTTCTTGCTTGCTTTTTATCATTCTCCTTATAATCTGATTTCATATCAATAAAATCAGTCGGATCCGGGTCAAAAAGCTTATCCGGCATTGCCCTTTCCTCAGTATTTTTCTTCTTTGACTGATAAGGCTTGCTGTCAGTATCAAGATATTTTGCAATATCAACCCTGGCATTTTTATTATGCGCTTCCAGTTCCATAGCACGCCTGTGCTCGCTGTTGCGTATTCTCTGTGCATTGTCCTCTTTTACCGCTTTATAACCCGTTTTAATGGGTTTAGAAACTCCTCTGAATAAATCGACAATCGTTTTGTTAGTGAGCAGCATTACAAACACTACAATAAGCAGAGCTATCACTATTATCGAGCCTACCTTGTTGAGAAAAGCATATAACGGCCACCCGAGAACAGCTCCGAAAATTCCGCCGCCCTTCAAATCAACTCCGCTGTTGTACAGCGACGACAGCTTTCTGAAAAAAGAGCCGTTAACAGGAGCGGGAAGTCCTATCATAATCGCATGAAAAAGAGCCGAGATCAAAAGTATCAAAATAACGCTTTCTATCACCTTAGCAAGAATAATGTTCTGCGATTTATCCAAAGCACAAATCACAGCGATATATAAAATTACAGGCGCCAGTAAAAATACCGACCATCCGAAAAGTCCTCTTATGCCCAGGTGCATAGAATGCCAGAAAGCAGAGCCGGATACATATGTAAGAAGAAAAACAAAAGCTGCCAATGCAAACAAAATTATAGAATATGTACGGGTATGGCTTGTTTTTTCCGCCGTCAATGACTGAGATACCTTTTTCTGCGCAGGTGTTTTTTTCGCCTTGCCAGTAGACCTCTCAGCTGCCGTTTTGGTTTTTGCTTTTGCTTTTGTATTTCGCTTTGTTGCAGGCTTTTTCTTTGCAGCCATTTATAATTACTCCTTTATTTTAATATATCTTTTCTCTTTTATTTTTCTTTCAATTCACTATGATCTATGATACGATTCTTTCAAATATCGAAACTATTATCACAATACAGCCTAAAGCTCCTGTATAATACGAGAATATCTTGAACTTATCCGTTTTTACCAGCCAGTTGACCATCTTAATAGCGCATATGCCTACAACCGCGGCAATCACAAATCCCAGAATATATGTCCAGCTGAAGGACATATCTGTCTTGACCGCATCCTTAACCTCTACAAGACAACCGCCCAGTATTGCCGGTATTCCTAAGATAAATGAGTACTTGACTGCAGTTTCCCTTTCAAAGCCCGAAAATAAACCTGCTGAAATTGTCGAACCGGAGCGTGAAACCCCCGGCAAAAGCGCAATACTCTGAAAAAATCCAACAAATACAGAATCTCTGACAGTTATATTTCCCAGCTTTTTTTCGCCCTTAGGGCATTTGTCCGCAAGATACAAAATTGCCGCTGTGTATAAAAAGCATACACCCTCTGCAAATATCGTTGAGTCCTCGGCAAAGCCCTCAAAAAAATCCTTGAATATGTAAAACGGTATAAGCACTGCCGTTGAAAGTATAACCATAAGCACCGCTCTGCGGTCACCGTTCATTTCCTTAAAGGAAAACTCACGTCTGCATATATCCTTAACCATACGGCAAAACTCGCATATCAGATCCCATATTGTATCCCAAAACGCTATGAATACCGCAAACAGCGTTCCTAAATGCAATATTGCCGAAAATAACAGCGCACCTTCGCCGCTGTTTCCCGTAAAATGCTGATATAATGATAAATGTCCCGAACTCGAAACGGGTAAGAATTCTGTTAGCCCCTGAATAATCGCCTGAAAAACCGCACTTATTGCTGACATTGTGTCGTTCCTTTCTTACAGCTTTGTTGTCAATTTTCTCTTTTATCTCTGTTATATCTGTTTTCTTATTGTATCTGTTTTTATTATTTTCTGTATTTAATATCTGTCCAAAAACATCAAGTAATCATAGGGATCGGTTGAGTGAATGCTTTTCAGACATTTCTGACTTCCAAAATCCAGGTAATCATACTTAACGTTATTATACTCCCCTTCTTTTGCGACGTAGCTTTTGTTTATCTTTTCAACATCGCAGAAAAC
>CANRKQ010000041.1 GCA_947631265.1 uncultured Clostridia bacterium
TACAAGCCCTGCAAGCCCTCCGAACAGAATAAAACCGCAAGAGGTTATAAAACCTGCCAAAGCCATTGCATTTATACGCGATTCAGGATTGTTCGGATTTTGATTATAATATCCATACTGCTGAGTGCTGTAGTTAGGATTTGTGTTCTGATAATTTTGATTATTCATATCAATATTTTCGTTTGCCTGATAGTTATTCGCTTCATTCTTTACAAGAGACGCTCCGCAAACTCCACAGAAATTACTGCTGTCATCATTTTTATTACCGCATTTTGTACAATACATAAAATCACCTTTTTGTTATTCAACATAAATTTTCTTCATTATACACCATTATTAAAAATAAGTCAACGAATCAGATATGATATTATTTGTATTGACTTGGGTTGTATTTATGATATACTATACAATACAAATATTTATAACTTTTGTTTGCGGGGAATTTGTATGTTAAAGCTCGAAAATTTTTTGTCGCTTGAATCATGCTGGGAAAGACTTGAAAAAACTGAACACCCCATATTCATTTACGGAATGGGCGACGGATGTCTGAAAATAATGAAAGAACTTGAAAAGCGAAAGATTTCTCTATCGGGAATATTTGCAAGCGACGAGTTTGTAAGAGGTCATTATTTTGAGGGACATCTGGTACACAAGCTTTCCGCGATAGAAGAAAGCTCTAAACAAAACGGATATGACTTTATAATTCTTCTTGCCTTTGCGGCAGGCTATCGGGAACTCATAAATAAAATTGACGAGCTTGAAAAAAAGCATTGCCTTTTAATGCCTGACACAGCCGTTATAGGCGGAGAGCCTTTTTTAAAAGAGCATTTAACCTACCGTTTCAGCGACGCAGAAAAAGTATACTCAATGCTTGAAGATAGCACCTCCCGCAAGACCTTTGAAAGTATACTAAAATACAAAATCACCGGCGAGCTTAAATATATTCGTGAATGTACCACCGATACTGATGAAACCTTTGACAATATAATAAAACTCGGCAGCAGCGAAACCTATATTGATTTAGGTGCTTTCAACGGAGATACCGTTTTGGATTTTGTAAAACGCACAAATCACAGTTATAAAGAAATATACGCCTTAGAACCAAATTTGAGAAATTACAAAAAGCTCTTACGATGTACAGAAAATCTGGAAAACACTCATACTTTTAACTGTGCTGCGTGGAGTGAAAATACAACTCTTATCTTTAATACAGGCGGAGGACGTCAGTCTCAGGTATCAAAAAAGGGCATAGAAACTCAGGCAAGGAAGGTTGACAGTATTTTAAACGGCAAAAAGGCAACCTTCATAAAATTCGATGTTGAGGGCGCTGAAAAAGAGGCTGTAAAAGGTTCTGAGCAAACTATAAAGACACATTCTCCAAAGCTTTCTATTGCTGTTTATCACAGGCTTTTTGATATGATAGATATTCCTCTGCAAATTAAAAGAATAAATCCCGATTACAAATTCTATTTACGGCACTATCCTTATTATCCCGCATGGGAGACTAATCTTTTTTGTGTAAATTCCTAAATCAAAAATGTATATCAAGCAGTTATTTTTTGTGAATTTTAACTATTGAAGATCGGGCTTTAATATGTTAAAATATTAATAGTTTAATTTAATAAGCAAACAGACAACGAGTAATGTTAATCATGTAAATCCAGTTGATTAACACTACCCGTTATTTTTTTTGCAAGAATAATTAAGGAGACAAATTTATGGACAATTCTGAAAACAAAAACATAATGGGTGCTGTTCCCGTGCCTAAGCTTATGCTCAAAATGGGAATACCAATGATACTGTCAATGATTCTTCAGGCAGTATACAATATTGTTGACAGCGCTTTTGTATCAAATATACCATCAAATGGTGAATCAGCGCTTAATGCTCTAACGTTATCATTCCCTTTGCAGATGCTTATGGTAGCAATAAGTATCGGAACAGGAGTAGGCGCAAATGCTTTGATTTCAAAAAGTCTTGGTGAGAGTAACAAAGAAAAAGCAAGCAAAACAGCAGGTAACGCATTGTTCTCAGCAATGGTTATTTTTATTATTTTTCTATTATTCGGTATTTTCGGAGTTCGTTTTTATATATCCACACAAACTACAAATACATTGATTTTCGATATGGCTGCTGATTATTTGCGCATTTGCTGTGTTTTTTCAATTGGCATTGTTTTCTTTTCAATATACGAAAAACTTCTTCAGTCCACAGGACATTCTCTTTATTCCACCATTGCACAGATTGCAGGAGCAATTACAAATATCATACTAGATCCTATTTTAATTTTCGGACTTATAGGTCTTCCTGAAATGGGCGTAAGAGGTGCAGCATACGCAACCGTAATAGGACAATGTATTTCCTTTTTACTTGCTCTTTTATTTCACCTGAAAGTGAACAAGAATATTTCAAACGGTATAAAATATATAAAACCGTCTGCAAAAATAATCAGACAGATATATACTATCGGTCTGCCGGCGATTATTTCTCAGGCTCTTATGTCGGTTATGACATACGGACTAAATATCATTCTGGGAACTATCAGCGAGGCTATAGTTACAGCATACGGTTTATACTATAAAATTCAGCAGTTTATTTTGTTTGCAGCCTTTGGACTGCGTGACGCAATTACTCCTATTATATCATTTAGTCACGGAATGAAAAGCAAATCCCGTATACACGACGGTATTAAATTTGGATTGCTCTATACATTTATTATTATGCTTACAGGAACAGCTGTAGTAGAAATTTTTGCAGTTCCGTTTTCAAATGTATTTGGGTTGTCAGGCTATACTCAGTCGCTTTGCATAAGTGCCATGCGTATTATTTCTATAAGTTTTGTTTTTGCAGGAGCAAATATAGCATTTCAGGGAATATTTCAGGCTCTGGAAGGAGGAATTGAATCCCTGATAGTATCCGTTTGCAGACAAATTATTTTCGTACTACCTGTCGCGTGGATATTTGCACAGATCGTAAAAAGCACTTCCGGATCATCATGGCTTGTTTGGATCTCTTTCCTGATAGCAGAAATTTTATCAGCAGTTATCTCGATCCTGCTTCTTATCAGAGTAAATAAAAAATTAAAAGTCATCTTGAATTAAAAAAGCACTATAATAAATCAAGCCGCTCATCTTATCACAACGATAAGCACAAGCGGCTTTAATTATTTAAAACTAAAATTGTATTAGGCTCAGAAAATTTTCTGCTGACAGACCTATTCAACAAGCCTGACGAAACTCTCAATTACTTTATATATTATCAAAAAGATGTGTAAAATCAAAGGTTGCAAAATAATCACTTGGCTTTTCCGCACGGCGCAAGAGCTCATAGGTTCCGTCCTCTTTTAGAAGTATCTCTGCTGAACGAAGTTTTCCGTTATAATTATATCCCATAGAAAAACCGTGCGCCCCTGTGTCGTGTATGCAGATGTAATCACCTATATCAATCTTAGGAAGTACTCTGTCTACTGCGAATTTATCGTTGTTCTCACAAAGTCCGCCTGTAATGTCATACTTATATTCGCAGGGCTCGTTTTCTTTTCCCAACACCGTGATGTGATGATATGCTCCGTAAATCGCAGGACGCATAAGATTTGCGGCACAAGCGTCAAGACCTATATAATTTTTGTATATTTTCTTCTCGCGCAAAGCCTTAGCTATCAAATGTCCGTAAGGCGCTAACATAAATCTTCCAAGCTCTGTATAAATTTCAACATCGCCCATTCCCGCAGGAATTAATACCTCCTCATACGCCTTTCTGACGCCTTCGCCTATTATCTCAATATCATTGGCAGGCTCGTCAGGACGGTAAGGTACACCAACGCCGCCTGATAAATTAATAAATTTGATTTTAACTCCTGTTTTCTTTTTTAGCTCAACTGCCAACTCAAACAATGTTCTTGCAAGTTCAGGATAGTATTCATTTGATATAGTATTTGAAGCTAAGAACGAATGTATTCCGAACTCCTCCGCACCCTTTTGTTTAAGAATTTTATATGCCTCAATCATTTGCTCCTTGGTCATTCCGTATTTTGCGTCGCCGGGATTGTCCATAATCTTGTTCGCTATCTCAAAATGTCCGCCCGGATTGTATCTACAGCATATAGTCTTAGGAATACCGCAAAGCTTGTCCAAAACCTCAATATGCGTAAAATCGTCAAGGTTTATGTTTGCACCTAACCTCCTTGCCAAAAGAAAATCCTCATCTGGAGTTGCATTTGAAGAAAACATTATATCCGAACCTGTAAAACCGCACTTCTCGCTCATCATAAGCTCAGTAAGCGATGAACAGTCAACTCCGCAGCCCTCTTCCTTCAGTATCTTTAATATCCCCGGAGTCGGCGTTGCCTTTACTGCAAAATACTCCTTAAAGCCCTTATTCCACGAAAACGCCTTGTTAAGACGTCTTGCATTTTCACGAATACCTTTCTCGTCGTATATATGAAATGGAGTAGGATATGTTTTAACTATCTCCTCTATCTTCTCCTTAGTAACAAACGGTTTTTTCATCTTACACCTCTTAAAATTATAATTTCATCACTTTATCAAAATAAAATACACCGATAGAATAACATTTTTTGACCGTTTTTGTCAAGGGTAAGACTAATAAAGCAGAATATTTTAATATTTAGTACATAAATATATCTAGAAGTTAGAGGTTAGAGATTAGTGATTAGAAATTTGATGTAGATGTAATTAAGAAATAAAAAATTCCTGCATCTGTGTCTTACATTTATCAAACTACACACACACTATCCAAAGGAGGCAGAGCCATCGGCACTCGCCGCTATCTTCTTATAATTCTTTTTATATCCCTTGCTTTGCCGGTATGCTCATCAAAATCCACCACTACCCCGTTTATAAAGCAAGGTTCTTTGCTCTCTTTAAACATTACAGGATAATGAAGTCTCATTTTTGTTGTCGCGATATCGCTGTCGATACCAAGCACGGAACGCTCAGGACCTGTCATACCCACATCGGTAATATAGGCTGTATGTCCGCCCAAAATCATTTCATCAGCAGTCTGAACATGAGTATGCGTTCCAAAAACTCCCGTAACGCGTCCTGTAAGATAGTGTCCCATACACTTTTTCTCTGCCGATGCCTCGGCGTGAAAATCCACAAAAATGTTAGGTGTAGAAATTTCCGATAAAGCCTTGTCAATAGCAGTAAAAGGATTATCGATAGGCTCTAAATATACAACACCCATTGCATTTATAAACGCGATCTGAATTTTTCCTGCATCGAGAATGTAAACGCCTTTGCCTATCACGCCCTCAGGATAGTTAATTGGTCTGATAAGATAATCGTACTCGTCAAATATGTGAACAGAATCCCTTCTTTTAAATGAGTGATTGCCTGTAGTTATAACATCTGCACCGCAGTTTATGAGCATATCCATTGACGCTTTTGTAATACCGTTACCCGGAGCAGAATTTTCTCCGTTAATTGCCAGAATATCAACTTCAAACTCTTTCTTTAAGTCATATATGTGATCTTTTAAAAAATCACATCCTTGCTTGGAAACAACATCACCTATAAACATTAACTTCATAAAATCCACCTGACTGTATAAATAATTACTGATTGTGAAAAATTACTATGTCTTAACGCTTTTGTGCAATATTACCCTCCGAATCGGATAAATTGCTTTGTACAGGCTTGGTATTAGTCATTTCAAACCAGAACATCGAGCCTTTTCCCTCCTCGCTTGACACTCCAAAAGGAAATTCGTGTGAATTTAATATACCCTTTACAATAGAAAGTCCTATTCCTGTTCCTACTTTGTCCCTAGCGACCTTCTTGCCTCTGTAATACCTGTCAAATACAAGCGGCATAAGCTCCTTAGAAATACCTTCTCCGTAATCTATAACTTCTATTCTTACGCTGTCCTTTTTATTTAACTGACGTATTATTACTGTTTTATCCTCTCCGCAGTAATTTACCGCGTTGTTGATCAGATTATACAATACCTGCTCAATCTTGGATTCGTCCGCAAGGCAGATCCTGTCCTCATCTTTGTAAAACCTGATGTTATAACCGTCACGCTCAATTAAAATCTGATACCTTGAAAGAACATCCTGCATCTTCTCGCAAATCGAAAACTCAGATAGAGAAAGCTCTGTGTTTGAGCTTTCCAGCTTTGAAAGCTCAAGAATGTCATTAACAAGAAAAGCCAGCCTGTCAGATTCGTCAATAATAACCTGTATATGTTCAGCACGCTTTTTAGGATTGTCTCCTGACAGGTCCCTAATCATCTCAGCGTAAGCCTTTATCATTGTAAGCGGAGTTCTCAAATCATGAGATACATTAGCAATAAGGTCGCGCCTGAGATCGGTAACCTTTTTTACCTCTTGTCCAGCGTGGTTAAGAACATTTGAAAGCTCCTGAACCTCCTCATAGCCTTTACCGTCAAACTGAACGTCATAGTTACCCTCTGCAAATTCTTCTGCCGCCTCCGTGATTTTCACAATAGGCTTTGCAATTTTTTTAGAAATAAATAATGCGATAATAAAAGCCAGCTCAAACAAGATAAACGTGATGAAAATAAGCTGCTCTTTAATAATTCTTGTCGTCGAATCAACCGGCTCAACCGAGCTTTCTAAAAACAACAGTTTCTGAGCTCCGTTCAAATTGATTTTAGTTACATAAAACAGCTCTTTACTTTCGGTCTCCTTATTTTCATATATTTCCGAAACGCTGTCTTTACCGCTGTTTAATAGCTTGTTTCTGAATTTATATATATACTGTCCGAACTTTTTCTCCACATCTGCATTAAAGTACGAAAACCTTCCGAGATAATTTGCATTATGCTCTACATTACCCAATGTGTCGGTAATCAGAATAGTAGCGCTGTGCTGAAATGCCAGACTGTTTATAAGTGCGTCCAAATCATACATATCCGTATTATCTGAAATCTGCTCCGCACATGATTTTAAGTCCCTTACCTTCATTGACTGATAATACATCTCAATGAAAAAATATTGAAAAAACCAAAGTAAAAACAGAATTATTACTGTAAAAAGCATAAAACACATCCAGATATAAGTTACAAGCCGTTTCTGCTTTTTTGCAGGATCAGTTCTTTTATCTGAATTTTTATCTCTAAATAATTTTTTCAAACTTATATCCCATTCCTCTCAAGGTAACAATAAGATTTCTGTATTCTCCCAAGCTGTTTCTCAGCATTTTAATATGCGTGTCAACAGTTCTGTCATCTCCGTAAAAATCATACCCCCAGACCTCTTCCAACAGCTTTTCTCTTGACAAAGCTATGTTCATATTTTTAACCAGATAGAACAATAGATCATACTCCTTGGGCGTCATAGGAACCTTTTCGCCGTCAATCAAAACCTCCCGAGCAGTAAAGTTAATTGTGAGTCCCTTGTATTTTACAATATCCTCTTTGCTGTTTACCGGATTAACTCTGTTCATTACTGCACGAATTCTTGCCATAAGCTCCTTCGGGGAAAACGGCTTTACAACATAGTCGTCAATTCCAAGCTCAAAGCCGAACAGCTTATCATACTCCTCTCCCCTTGCCGAAAGCATTATAACAGGTACTGAGCTTATCTTTCTTATCTCACGGACAGCCGAATATCCGTCAAGCTTAGGCATCATAATATCCATTATAATTATGTTTATGTCGTCGTTTTCTGTAACCTTTTTGACTGCGTCCATACCGTCCTCAGCCTCTAAAACCTCAAAGCCCTCAAACTCGGCATACTCACGGACTACATCTCTTATCTTCTTTTCATCATCAACTATCAGCATTTTTGACATAATAAAACCTGCTCCTTTTCGCAGACTTCTGATTTTAACATTCTTTGTATCATCTATTAATTCAAGGTGAGACATTGCAAAGTCAAAAGCCTGTATTTTTAAGTCTGTAGCATACAAAATCCATTTTATGCTATGGTAATACTATCACTTAATTGTGTACATTTAGTGACAGTAAGTAAAAAAGAAAGACGCATATAAATATTGTTGACATACATCTGCTATTTACCTATAATGTAATTATACTATATCAAAAATAATAATACAATATATAATTATGCGGGTGAAATTCTATGGTAAGACGGTTTAAAAAATCAGACCTGAAAAGCTGTGTTGATCTTTTAATAGATGTATATTACGATGATCCCTGGAATCACAAGTGGACTGTAAAATCCGGGACTAGATATTTAGATGAAATTTCAGATTTACAGCGATTTGTAGGATTTGTTTTTGAAGAAAAGGGTGAGATTCTCGGTGCTGTTTTTGCTAACGAGCAAGTGTGGTGGTCGGGCGATGAGCTTTATATATACGAGCTTTACGTTTCTACTAAGCATCACAAAAAAGGTATCGGAAAGCAGCTTATTTCAGCTCTTGAAAATCATGTGCAGAAAAACGGACTTGAGGGTATAACCCTGCTCACTAGCAATAAAACGCCTGCTCCTGACTTTTATAAGCACATAGGCTTTGAAAAGGCTGATTATATGGAATATTATTTCAGAGATGCGGTTAAATGACAGAAAAATTTTATGTTATCTTCAGCTGAAAAGAGTAAAACAGTAAAATAACAGGTTGATTAAAGATACTAAATTATACTGATTAATAACACTAATCAATATATTATGTTACAAAAGAGCTGACACAGAAAACTGTGTCAGCTCTAAGTGTAGTTTTAGGGCAAGCCTTTGCCTTTGGGAAAAGGCTTGCAAGTCAAGGGTGGAGCCCTGTCGTCAACCGCAGTTGGCGAAATTTTTAGTCAATTATACAGTACTTTTTTGTTATGCTGCTTTTACCTTTTTTTGTTTCTTAGTCCAATTGCCATATACCTTCTTAGCTACTCCGTTAGCATTTTTATAAGTAGTATACGCTCTTACCCTTACATAATATGTCTTTTTGCTTTTTATCTTTTTGTTTTTTATTGTAAGCATTTTCTTTGTCGTATGCTTGCTGAATATTATATTTTTCTTTTTGAACTTCTTATTTGTAGCCGCCTGCACCTGATAACCTTTAGCATTCTTTGTTTTTTTCCAACTTACAGTTATATTTTTCTTAGCCTTGCTCTTTAGAGTTAGCTTTTTGATCTTTGCCTTCTTCATAAGCTTTTCAGCGTTCTTCTTATCTTTCTTTACCTGTGAAAGACTTCTCATCGTTTTAACAGACGCTTTTGTCGCAGATGCAACTACAGTTGATTTGGCAGATGTTTTTGATGTCGATGAAGATGAAGTATTAGACGTTTTTGTAGGTAATTCTAAGCCGAGATTGCTAATTGCAGTTTTCAAATTATTTATAGCCTCGGCTCTCTGGTCGTCATCTGCCGAAGTATTGTTATATACATCTGCCAACGCATCATAAGCTGTTTTGAACTCCGACCACTGACCGTCGCTATAACTATCCTTTCTCTTAATCGACGTCGAGTCAAACAGAAGTTCCTTGACTTCACCGCTTTTGTTCAACACCATTGAATTATACGCAGTTATAAAGCCTTCATAAGCGGTTCGCTTACTTGCGTATGATGCCCCTGTGTTACCAAGTCTTGACTTAAGAACGCTCAGCTTAGACAGCATTTCTTTATAACCGCTTACGCAATCGCTTTCATCTAATGAATCGCATTTTACAACTGCCTGATTATACTTGATCATATCCGCAGAATAAACGTCTCTCGCAACATAATTTTTACCGTTGTTATTGCCTCCGTTAAAGAACACGTCAAGCCAGCCCTCGCATTGGTCGGCGGACCATAAACCTGCGCCGGTCGGAAATCTCTGAAAATATTTTTCCAAATTCGGATAGTACAAATTATGCAGCTCATTCATTATGCTCATAACACGGTTGGGCTCATAGCTGTTTTTAGCAAGATCGTCAATATTATCGAAAACCTTTTGAGCAAAATCAGGATTCTGCATTAGCTTATAAACCAAAACCTGGATCGGATCGTTGTACTTTCTTCCTCCGTCATATATCTGATAAAGCTTATCATTTTCCGAGCTTTCACCTGAATTTCCCCAGAGGAACGCGCCCATCTCAACGTCATACATCATAAATCTCCATTTGCCGTCGCTGTATTTTCCTCCGTTCTCTGTGTCAACTGTTCTGGTTCTCCAAACCTCCCAGTTTTTGCCCGACCAATCCTCATTTGAGATATATGTCTCAGCCGCTACATAATCGGCAAAGCTGTCTAAATCGATCATTTCAGAAATCTCTTCATAATCTGCCCTCTTTGAAAAATCCCTTGACGAATTATTGACATAACTTAAAAAGTCATTCCAAAGCTCTACATCTTCGTCAAGACCCTCTTCGATCTTAGGTGCGTTGCCGTTTTCCGTATCAGGCTTTATCATTACAACATTATCTTTATCTACGCCGAAGTGACTTTGTGCATAATCATCGTTGTAGTCCTCCTGCATAGTGTAAATTCCCCAGTACTCGCCGTTTATAAACGCTATACAAGGAACGCTTGCCTGTGTTGAGAAATTTCTGTCAAGTACGCAGCTTTGCAGCAGAGAATCCTTATACTTCACATAGTTAGCGTCATTTCCACCGTTTCTAAGAGTTATCTTCTTAAACGAAGTGATAACATTTCCCTCTTTGTCTTTTGCTTTTCCGTTAAAGAAATCATATTTAAAGCTTTTTTCTCCGTAATCACTTCTTGCATAAAGTCTTAGGCTCTTTTGATATTCGCCTCTTGAATATCCGCCCTGTATCCTTAAGCCGCATTCCTGTGAAAATACCGATTCGTTGTTCTTAATATAATCAATATGTACAGGTCGTTCCCATTCCTTTCCTTTATTAGCACAGTTCTTCTGAAGGTAAATTCCTTTTTCATCTCCAAACAGATTATCTGAGTCTGTTACAATTGAAATTATCGGAACACCTGAGTATGTTTCATTTGTCTTTCCTACAAAATACGATTTTGTAACAATCGGACTTGAAACTCCGTTTTTTATTGCAACGGCTCTGATAACCGTAGCTTTATCAACCTTGACTGTAGGAGCATTACTTCCTCCGCCTCTGTGGTCGTAATCTGTTAGTTTATCCTTACTGATTGCAGAAAGCACATTATCTTCGCTGCTCCTGTCAACAACATTTAGAGCCTCAGTATACTTTGCTGACTCAGCTGTAGGCGTACTTCCATCAGTAGTATAGTATATTTCTGCTCCCTTAACAGCGGTTATCTCAAGAGAAAATCCGTCTTTAAACGCTCCGCTTTCCTTTGAAAACTCCGGAGGCTCGATCTCAGTATCACCCGGGATCTCCTCAGCATTGTTATTGCTTACACCCGGAGTCGGGTAAACTATTTTGCAACTGTCACTTCCATCAGGAACTCTCGCATATGTTGTATCATCTTCAAGCGAAGGAACAGTCAATTTATTCACACTTTCCGAGTCCCCAGTCTGAAAATCCAAATCAAGTCCGTTTCCTGATAGATTCATTTTAATATAAGGCTTTGAATTAACCATTGTGTCGTCTAAATTCTTATTGCAGTATAAAACTAAATATCCTTGTGCGGGAACAACAGC
>CANRKQ010000042.1 GCA_947631265.1 uncultured Clostridia bacterium
AGTTTTATTTTCAGCATACATTGAGTACATATTTAGATAATATATGCTGAAAAGAAAACTAATAGTCTTTATACTGAAAAGGTAAAGAAAAAAATTGTTTTGCGTGAAAAATACTATATTCACGCATCTTACGGGCCTTTTAACCAAATGTATAAGCAATCAGCAGCTAAGTGAAAAAACGGCTCGTAAACCCAAGAAAGGAATTGTGATAAAATGATTAAGTATATCATTAAACGATTGCTGATGCTTATTCCGGTATTAATAGGCGTATCTATAATCGTATTCTTATTGTTAAGAGTATGCGCTCCGGATCCGGCGCCTGTTGTTTTAGGTCAGCACGCAACAAAGGCTTCTATGCAGGAATGGAGAGAGGCAAACGGCTTGAACGATAATATAGTTGTTCAGTATGTCAATTTTGTAAAGGGTGCGGTAACAGGCGATTTCGGTGAATCGTATTACACAAACAACTCGGTGATTAACGAGATAGGCTCGAGATTTCCTGCAACAATTGAAATTGCAGTATTCGCAATAATAGTAGCGACGATATTCGGCATTTTAATAGGTGTTATCGCCGCGGTGAAGAAAAACAGTATTATTGATAATGCCAGTATGGTTCTTTCGCTTGTGGGAGTTTCGATTCCTATTTTCTGGCTTGGAATACTTTTCATTATACTGTTTGTAAAGATTTTAGGCTGGCTTCCTGCCAGCGGAAGAATAACCCCTATGCTAAGACCTGACGGTGGTACGGGATTTTATCTTATTGACACGCTGGTTAAAGGGGACTTTGCGGCGTTTAAAGACGCAGTTTGGCATTTGATTTTACCGGGAGTGACTCTAGCACTCTACACACTTGCAATTATCTCGAGAATGACAAGGTCGAGTATGCTTGACGCATTGAATCAGGATTACATAAGAACAGCGCGTTCAAAGGGTATAAGCGAGGGTAAGGTTGTTATAAAGCACGGTCTTAGAAATGCGCTTATGCCTATTGTTACTGTAATAGGACTTCAGTTTGGCTCTTTATTGGGAGGCGCGGTTTTAACAGAAACTGTTTTTGCGTGGCCCGGAATAGGAAGTTATACCGTTGAATGTATAACTAAATCAGACTTTCCTGTAATTCAGGCGGTCGTACTTATTATTGCAATCATATTTGTGGTTATGAATTTGATCGTGGATATAATTTATGCATTTTTAGATCCTAGAATTAAGTACGGAAAGAGAGAAAGCTAGATTAAATTTAATTTCTAGTTTATCTTTTTAAAAGTCTGGAATTTTACTTGAAAACATCGAGAGGAGTATGTTTTGTAATGGCTAATAAAAAAGTTTTGGCAGCTGAGGGCGTTGACGTTCAAGAAGTTGTTGTTATAGAAAAGCCTGAATCCCGATTTAAAGCAATGTGGGATACGCTTAAGAAAAATAAGGCGGCTTTGTTTGGTCTTTTTGTAATTATTATTTTGTTGATCATAGCAATAATCGGACCGTTTATAACTCCCTATGATCCCAACAAGCAGACTATGACGGACGCATATCAGGGTCCGTCGGCAGCGCACTGGTTCGGAACTGATAATCTGGGAAGAGATATATTCAGCCGTATAATTGTCGGAACTAGAATATCTCTATTTGTGGGTATTGCAGCGGTTGCATTTTCACTGATTATCGGAACGGTTCTTGGTTCGATCGCAGGATACTTTGGCGGTAAGATCGACGCCGTTATTATGAGAATAATGGATATGATGCTTTCAATTCCTTCGATATTGCTGGCTATAACTCTTATGGCGGCTTTGGGCAGGGGAATTGATAAGGCTATTATCGCTATAGGAGTTGTTTCTATTCCCGAATATGCGAGAATTATAAGAAGTTCAATTTTATCTACGAAGGAGAACGATTATGTTGCTGCGGCAAAGGTCGTGGGCAACAGCGACAGAAGAATCATCTTCCATCATATTCTGCCTAACGTAGTTTCTTCGATAGTAGTAAGAGCTACGCTGGGAATTTCAACAGCGATACTTGATACCGCAGCTCTGGGATTTTTAGGTCTGGGAGTCAAGCCGCCTACAGCAGAATGGGGTGATATGCTCGGACGAGTAAGAAATATGATTTTGGTATATCCTTATATGCTTATTTTTCCGGGACTTGCTATAACACTTGCTGTGCTTGCATTTAACTTGTTCGGTGACGGCTTAAGAGACGCTCTTGACCCTAAATCAAGAAGTTAGGAGGTTTGTGAGATGTTATTAGAGGTTAAAAACTTACAAACAGAATTTAAGGTTAAAAGAGGAACTGTCAAAGCGGTAAACAATGTAAGCTTTGGCGTTGAAAAGGGTGAAATACTCGCTATCGTCGGCGAGTCTGGTTCAGGAAAAAGCGTAAGCTCTCTTTCAATAATGGGACTTATCCGCAATCCGGGAAAGGTAACCGGCGGAAGTATAATGTTTCACGGAGAAAATCTGGTCGGTAAGTCGAATAAGGAAATGAACAAAATCAGAGGAGATAAAATCTCAATGATATTCCAAGAGCCTATGACGTCATTGAACCCTGTATATAAAATAGGCGATCAGATTATGGAATCTATATTGATACATACAGATTCAACAAAGGAAGAGGCGAAAAAAACAGCAATAAAAATGCTTGATTTGGTAGGTATTCCTTCACCCGAGCAGAGAATGGAGGACTATCCGCATCAGATGAGCGGAGGAATGCGTCAGAGGGTTATGATAGCGATGGCGCTTTCGTGCAATCCTGAGGTTTTGATTGCTGATGAACCGACAACTGCTCTTGACGTTACGATTCAGGCGCAGATCTTAGAGCTTATTGACAGACTAAGAAATAAAATCGGAATGGCTGTTTTGCTTATTACGCATGATTTGGGCGTGGTTGCCGAAACTGCCGACAGAGTTGTTGTAATGTACTGCGGAAAAATTGTTGAGCAGGCTGATGTAAAGGATATTTTCACAAATCCTTTGCATCCCTACACAAGGGGATTATTAGACTCTATACCGAGAATGGAGGAGGACAGGGACAGACTTTATATGATTAAGGGAGTGGTTCCTGACCCGACAAGGCTTCCCAAGGGCTGTTCGTTTGCGGACAGATGTGAAAACTGTATGGAAAAATGTAAGGAGCATATGCCTGCGCTTGTCGATGTCGGAGGAAGAAAGGTAAGATGCTTTTTACATAGCGATGAAGAGGAGGTTGATGTTTAATGGATAATAGGGAAGTTCTTTTAGAGGTTCAGAACTTATCGAAGTTCTTTACAGTAAACACCAGCTTTTTCGGAAAGCCTATAGATATTTTAAAGGCTGTTGACGATGTTTCTTTTAAAATATACAAGGGTGAGGCATTCGGTCTTGTAGGAGAATCAGGCTGCGGAAAATCCACAATCGGAAAAATGCTTGTAAATCTTTACACGCCAACAAGCGGAAAAATATTTTACGACGGTGTGGAGCTTACAGCTTTAAAGCAGAGGGACAGAAGAAAATACTGCAAGGATATACAGCTAATTTTTCAGGATCCGTACGCCTCGCTGAACCCGAAAATGACCATAGGCGACATAATTGCCGAGCCGATATTGATAAATAAAATTTTGCCAAAAAATGAGGTAGAGAAGAGAGTTAATTATCTTCTTGACTGCGTAGGACTTGCAAATCACCAGCGAAACAGATATCCTCACGAGTTTTCCGGCGGGCAAAGGCAGAGGGTTGGCATAGCCAGAGCCTTGGCTGTAGATCCTAAGCTTATAATTTGTGACGAGCCTGTTTCTGCTTTAGACGTGTCTATTCAGGCTCAGGTGCTTAATCTTTTAGATGACCTGAAAGACGAATTTGGTCTTACATATTTGTTTATTGCGCACGGGCTAAATGTTGTTAAGCATATAAGCGACAGAGTGGGAGTTATGTATCTTGGAAAGCTTATGGAGATCGCAGAGAAAAATGAGCTTTACAACAATCCGCTGAACCCATATACTCAAGCGCTTTTATCAGCAATTCCGTCTGTAGATATTACCCGTAAAAAGGATAGAATAATCCTTAAGGGTGATGTTCCTACGCCTATCAACCCGCCTGATGGATGCAGGTTTGCGTCTCGTTGTTTTAAGGCTTGTGATAAATGCTCGGGGTCTTGCCCCCAGCTTAAAGATGTAGGGAACGGACACTATGTAGCCTGCGATTTATGCGTAGAATAGAACTTTTCTGACAGAAAGAAGAATATATTTGAAAACAGAACGACTTTACAATGTAATAGCAAAGCTTAAAGAAAACGGCGTTTCACAGATGCTTATAAGCGATCCTGCGTCAATTTTCTATCTTACGGGGAAGACGATAGATCCCGGTGAGAGATTTTTTGCTCTGCTGATAAAGGTAAACGGCGATAATAAGATTTTCATTAACTCTCTTTTTACTGTGCCTGAGGATTTGGGAGCAGATAAGGTGTGGTTCTGCGATGATAATGACCCTTGTGAAATAGCCTCTGAATTTATTGACGGAGATAAAACACTCGGGGTAGACAAAAATCTTCCTGCGAGGTTTCTGTTAAGGCTTATGGAGCTAGGGAGCGCGTCAGATTATAAGAATACGTCTGTATGTATTGATACCGTGCGCGCCTGCAAGGATAATGAGGAAATTGCTCTTATGAGAGAGGCGTCAAGGGTCAACGACGAGGCAATGGGTGAGCTGATTACCCGAATCAAAGCAGGTATGACCGAGCGTGAGCTTGCGTCGCAATTGAAGGATATATACGCGTCATCAGGGGCTTATGAGTATTCTTTTGATCCGCTGGTCGGGTTTGGAGAATGCGCCGCTGTAGGGCATTATGAGGCAGGGAATACCGTGCTTTGTGAGGGCGATTGTATTCTCATAGATATGGGTTGCATTAAGGACGGGTATTGTTCAGATATGACGAGGACATTTTTTTATAAGAATGTCAGCGACCAGCATAAAAAGGTATATGAAACCGTTCTTAAAGCACAGAAAGCAGCCGAGAGTATGATTAAGCCGGGGGTTCGGTTTTGTGATATTGACAAGACAGCAAGAGATATTATTAAACAGGCAGGGTATGGTGATAAATTTAACCATCGTTTGGGACACTCTATCGGAATAGAGTGTCATGAGTACGGCGATGTTTCGTCTGTCAACGAAAATGTTGTTAAGGAGGGAATGATTTTCTCAATTGAGCCGGGGATTTACATCGAGGGCGATGTCGGAGTTAGAATTGAGGATTTGGTTCTTGTAACTAATGACGGAGTAGAAATTCTTAATCATTTTGACAAAGAGCTTAAGGTAATTGGCTGACGGTATTACCGGGTGCTTGATTTATATATTTCAGAGGGCAAGTGGTTCTTGCTCTCGTTTTTGCGTAGAGGAGATTAACTTTTATGAATAATAAAGAACTAAAGGCCTTCAGAGATAAGGTTTCTGAGTATCTGGAGGAGAACAAGCAGGAGATGTTCAGCACTCTTGCAAAGCTGATTGAAGTAGAAAGCGTCAGCGGTAAAAGGGATCTGCAGAGTAATAAGCCTTTTGGGGACGGTCCTGCAAAGGCTCTTGAGGTTGCTGAGGAGATACTGCATAATTTTGGGTTTATATCTCAGAATCACGAAAACTATATGGTTACCTTTGATTTCGGGGGAGAGTTAAGCGATAAGCCTGAGCTCGGGATAATTGTTCATTTGGATATTGTGCCTGAGGGTTCGGGCTGGACATATGAGCCGTTCAAGCTAACGGTAAACGAAGAAGAGGGCAAGCTTTACGGCAGAGGTTCTATTGACGACAAGGGACCTGCGGTTGCAGTATTGTATGCTGTCAAGGCAATCAGGGATTCAGGAATAAAGCTGAATAAAAAAGTAAGAATAATGCTCGGCTCAAGCGAAGAAACTGGTATGGAGGATCTAAAGTATTACTCCAATAAGGTTGGACTTCCGGATAAAATGCTTACGCCTGATTCTGCCTTCCCTGTTATTAATGTTGAAAAGGGAGTTTCCCACATAATTATGTTGGGCAGCTATAATAATAAAATTGACGGAGCTGTTATAGAAAGCGTTTCCGGCGGAACGGTAATAAACGCTGTTCCTGACAGGGCTTATGCCGTAATAAAGGGTATTGAAAAAAGCGTTATCGACAGTAAAATTTCTGAACTGCCGATGAATGTGAGATTTATTGCCGAAGAAGTAAACGGTAAAATAGAAATAACGTCATACGGGCAGTCTGCACACGGATCGCTCCCTGAGCTTGGGGAAAACGCAATAACTGCGCTGCTCAGGCTGCTAAAGGAGCTACCGTTTGACAATGGCGGAGCGTATGACCTTGTATGCGAGCTTTCGAGGCTTTTCCCTTACGGAGAATTTCACGGAGAGTCACTTGATTTATTCTGTGAAGATGATGTTTCGGGGAAAATTACAGAGGTATACAGTCTTATTGACATAAGAAACGGCAAGTATAAAGGAGGTATGGATATACGTTTCCCTGTATGTACGAGCCTGCGGGAGATCTACTCAAAGCTTGAAAAGCATCTGACAAAGCTGGGGCAGACCTTTGTTGACAATGACGCTATGGAGCCGCATTATGTTGATGAGAACTCTGATTTTATTCAGACGCTTTTGAAATCGTATTCTGAGCTTACGGGACTTAAGGGCGAATGTCTGGCTGAGGGCGGAGCGACATATCTGCACACAACAAAAATGGGTGTAGGTTTCGGTGCTGAGTTTCCCGGAGAAAACAACAATATGCACGGCGCTGACGAGCATATAAAAATAAGTACATTTATGAATATAGCAAGAATATATGCAGATGTAATATATAAACTTTGCGCAGAATAATTTATATGTGAGTAACAAAATATACTGCTAAAGTTATTATGGTGTAAAAAGATTTTTACAGCTAAAAAGAAATCCTTGTGATACAAAGGCGTGGTGATTAAAATGAAAATCGGAATTGTAGGACTTGGTCTGATAGGCGGATCGCTTGCAAAGGCTATAAAGAAAAATACCGATCACAGTTGCTTTGCGTACGATATAAACAGTAAAGCTATTGCTGACGCTATTCAGCAGGAATCTATAGACGGAAGTTTTGTACCTGAACAGCTATCCTCATTTGACATTGTTATTCTGGGGCTATATCCCGACGTCACTATTGACTTTATAAACGATAATGCAGCTTACTTCAAAAAAGGCGGAATCGTTATAGATACCTGCGGCGTTAAGGTTGAGATAATCAACGCAGTAGATAAAAAGCTTAACGATATGAGAGTGTACTTTATAGGCTGCCATCCAATGGCAGGAAGAGAGTTTTACGGCTTTGAATATTCGCTTGATAATCTGTTTGAAAAAGCGAGCTTTATAATAACTCCCACGGAAAACACAAACGACAAGGCTTTAGAAGAGCTTAAAAGATTCTCAAAGGAAATTGGGTTTATCAAAAATGTAATATCAACGCCAAAAGAGCACGATGATGTTATTGCATTTACATCTCAGCTTGCGCATATTGTATCAAGCGCTTATGTAAAAAGTCCCTCGCTTTTGAAACAGTCGGGCTTTTCTGCGGGAAGCTTTAAGGATTTAACTCGTGTTGCAAAGCTGAATGAGGATATGTGGACAACTTTGTTTATGATGAATAAATCTGCTCTTGTATCTGAAATTGACAATATAATAGAGCATCTTACAGAGTATAAAACAGCTCTTATAACTGATAACAGCAAGGAACTTCACAAGTTGCTGAAAGAAGGAAGAATGCTTAAGGAAAAATCAAATAAAATGAACATTGAAAAATAAATTCTCTAAGACCCATCATAATAGTGATGGGTTTTTATATACAGTAAATAAAAATTTGTCAAACTGGAAATGTGAAATTAATATTTTACTAACAAATATAATTTACAATAATAATATACTTACAATGTTATAATTTTAAACTTTATTTGCGAAGAGGTGTGAGTTATGCAACAGCATGGAATCAGCAAATTGGATTTAAAAAGACAGAATCGTATGCAGGTACTTAAAATCTTAAAGCAGAAGGGTCCCACATCTAGAATTGACATTGCAAATATACTTGAGCTTACAAGGGCTGCTGTTACTATAATCACAAATGAAATGATTTCTCAGGGAGTTATTCAAGAGATAGGCGAGTACCAAAATGCTAATGAAAAGGCGTCAAGGGGAAGAAAGAAGATACTTATTGACATTAATCAAAACTACAAGTTTGTTTTGGGCGTGCTTATTGATGAAGATATGATTAGCGTTGGTCTTTCAACGCTTGCCGGAGCAGTTTTGGACAAAAGAAATTTAGAAATAAGGAAGGATATAGTATATCAGGAAATTTTAGATTTTATAATTGAATCTATAAATTCTATTTTACTTGATAATTGTCTGAATCTTAAAGAGATTTTGGGAATAGGTTTTGGAGTATTTCCGTCTATGTATAAAAATGCAGGAGTTGAGCTATCCGAGTATGGGGAGCCAAATTTCACAAATCTTGCGGTCGATGTTTACGACAGGTTTGAGATCCCGTTGATTTTTGACAATGCCGTCAAAGGTATGGCAATGGCTAATATTGATTTTCAGCCTAAAAAGGATATAAATCTGCGTAATATTGCATTTTTAAGATACGGGGAAAGTCTGCATTTTGTAATGGCAGATTTAAACGAACCTATTCTTTCTTACGATAACAGAACTGATTTTGTAGATAAAATTATAGTTGGTTCTGAAGAAGATAGCAATAACAATCTAATGGCTTGCTACGTCAAGGAAGAAATAAGCCGTATTGGAGTTAAAAATAAAATCTCCAAATTATACTCAAAGGATAATACCCCTGTGCTGTATGAGCTCACAAACGGCGATTCTAACAGAATAGGCTATGAAACGATTAAGGCTGCTGCATCAAGCGGAGATAAGACCGTTAAAGATATCATTGTTAAGTCTATAAGAATGAGCGCTGTTTTGATCAACAATTTATATTATTCGACCAATCCTCAGAGAATTGTATTACATAATTTAAGAGCTGATAAGGAGGACTTTGAGTATATCAGGGGAGAAATTGCAAAGATTGTCGGTGAAGATGTTGCATCAAGAATATATATGAGTATCATAGACAAAAAGCACGGTTTTTTATCAGGCTGTGCTATAGCTATCAGAGAGCTTTTCTTTACAAGAGGCGGTTTTGATACCGTTGAAAATAATAAGTAACAATATCTAAACATAAAACTTATATATAAAATTTATATGCACTTTTAGTTTGTATGTAAATTTAAAACCGCTGAGCTAATAGCTCAGCGGTTTTTGCATATTTAATATAAGTTTAATATAAGTTGATATTAAACAAACTTATCCTCGTCTATATCGTCGTCTAACTCTTCGCCGTTTAAAATAGCTCGCAGAGAGTCTATTTCCTCATCTGTAAGAGTCACGCCTTTTCCCATTCTTGTGTGGTCGGGACTCCACTCTCTTAAATCGTATTTCGGTTCTCTTTCGTTCCAGGAAACCATATTAAGCTCTTTTGTCCAGCCCTTTGCGTTTGTTGATAATACGCCCAGCTCTTTAGTAATTTCAAATTTCAGTTCTGCCATTTTTAAACCTCCGATATTTATTTTATGAAAGGTAAAAACCTTGTGACCTTTTCCGGCAACACGGTTTTTGCGACCTTAAAAAGACATTTATAATTCAGTAAAAATACTATCATAAATAATATTATAAGTGATATATACTTTATATATATGTGTTCAATATAGTTGGCAAGCATCATAAGTGTTATTAAAATGCAGTTTGTGACAAGCTTTTTAACACCTAGATCAAAACGCTGATATTTTTGAGTGTCAACTGCCCTGATTATAAATACTGCAAGATAGGCGGCAAGTGTTGATATTGCCGCTGCATACAGTCCTATTACGGGAAGAAGTGTTATATTTATTACTACATTTATTATACCTGCAATGAGGCTGGTTACAAGAGAACGCACCGACTTTTGCGCGACAGAGTAAATTGTTCCGAAGAACGTTACATAGCAGGTGAATATTGTTGCAAAAATAAGTATAGGCGCATAGTTAATAGATTCTCTGAAAGCAGGACCTATCCATATATTTGTTACCGGGGTAACCAGAAGAAGTATAAAAGCAGACACTATATATAATATGGATTGGTTTGAGTCAAAGACGTTTGAGTAAAACCGCTCCTGCTCGCCTGAGTCTTTTTCCGTTATTGCGGACATATTCCAAGCCATACCAAAAATCATATATATTGTTGAAACTATATTTGGAATTTTATATGATGCGGATAGTATACCATTTCTTCCTTTCCCCAAAAAATAGGTTGTAAGGAAAGAATCTGATGAGTTTGTTATTAGCCACAACAACTGTGCGGGAATCAGCGGAAGACAGTATTTAAGCATTTGTTTGGCAAGCTGCTTGTCCAGTCTTTTGAAGTTTATAAACCTCCAGAGTTTTGCTGCATATATTAGAAAAATTATAGATGCAAGATCCGAGATTATTATTGCAAGAAGATATCCTGTTACCCCGACTTTTAACACAATCAAAAACAATATGGTCAATATAAGCGTGCTGAGTGTGGTGAAAATACTGCAAAAAGAATATAGCTTGACCATTTCAAGAGCTCTTACAAAATATGAGTATAAAAGCTTTAGACTTGAGGTTACAACATAAATATACAACAGCAGAGAGTAGTTGTCAATAAATTTATGCACAAAGCTTGTTCCGCTGACAAAGGGTACGATTATGCCAAGGACAATTAAACCTCCTATATTCGCTATGTTTCCTATTGTGAATACGCTTGCTTTGTCATAATCTTTGTCAAGACCATATCTTGTTATTGACTCTGCTACTGAAAGAGATACAATAGGTACAAGCCAGTTTGCCATTTGAACTATTACGTCTGTTATACCAAATTCTGCATCTGTCATGGCATATGTGTAGATAGGTACTAAAAGAAGTACCAGAATTTTTGAACTGAATTGTCCTATGGCAAATATTATAGTATTTGAAAAGAGCTTTTTATAACTGCTTTTTGATTTTTGTGTTTCCTCAGACATATTCTTTTTGCCTTTCTAACTTATTATACCTATTATACCATATTTATATTATTTTGCAACGGCAGGGCTTGAGCCGCCGGTGATTTATCGCCTTTGGGCAGTCTGATATAAATGCATCAGAGAAAAACGGCAGGTAGGGTTTATCTTAAAGATTATCTGAAAAAGTAAATTACTCTGTTGTTTTTCTAATAGAATTTAATTATATTTATTGAAACAGTACAAAAAAGGTGATATACTTTAATTATGATAAATAACAGTTCACAAGAAAGGTGTTTTTATGAAAGGATTAATTCGAGCATTTTTAGTAATAGCTATTGTTACCGGCGGTCTTCTGTCTATAAAAATTACGGCGGAAATTTTTAGACCGTATTTAAAAAAATATTATTCTGTAGATAGATAAAAATAATATACTGAACTGTAAATTTCCTTTCCGATTTTGGAAAGGTTTTTTCTTT
>CANRKQ010000043.1 GCA_947631265.1 uncultured Clostridia bacterium
GTTTGAAATTCGATTATGTGCCTCTTCCTACCAACGACGTTACATACGACTACCTTTTAAACGGAGGCTTTGATCTTGTTTCAAGCGTTGAATTTAATAAAGAAAATCAAAAGGCTAAGGGTATACTCATAAGCAATCCATACCTGTCAAGTCGTAAGGTTGTAGTAGCCCGTGACGGTCTGGATTTCAGATATGACGCTAACTTGTCTATTGCCATATCCACAGGCTCTCAAACCTTAAAAAAAGTTCTTAACAATTCGTATCCGAATTTCAAATTGGTTGACTATCCTTCTATAACCGACTGCTTTAACGCGGTAAATGAGGGCAATGCTGATCTTATGATACAGAATCAGTATGTTGTTGAACATTGGATCTCCAAACCAATATATGAAAAGCTAAAGGTAATACCTGTTCTTGGTCTTGATGACCAGCTCTGCTTTTCAGCAGTTGTCGCTTTTCGCGGATCCAACGGTCAGAGTGAAAAGGACGGTCGTATTCTTATAAATATTCTTAATAAAGCCATAGCAAGTATGTCAGAGGACGAAATTGGCAGCTGCACAATACAGGGAATTATGGAAAATCAGTATCGTTTTACGCTGTCTGACTTTATATATCGATATCGTTTTTCTGTAATAACGCTTGCCATATTCTTTTTAGTAATTCTTGTTTTGACAATTCTGTTTGTCCGCCAGCATATACGCTTGGCTGAAAATAAGGCGGACGCTAAGGTAAGGGGTCAATTTTTGTCCACTATGAGCCACGAAATCCGCACACCTTTAAACGGTCTTATAGGTCTTAACTATCTAATATCGCAAAAGCTTGACGATAGGGAACAGGTAAAAGATTATCTGCAACAATCCACACTAACTGCAAATTACCTTTTGTCGCTTGTAAACGATATGCTGGATATGTCAAGACTGCAAACTAAAAATTTGGAATTAAATCTCCGTCCGGTAGATCTTGAGCTTTTGCTGAATACAGTAAGCACCATAGTTCAAAATTCTATGTCAGATAAAAGGCTGAGATATAGTGTAAATTCTGAGCTGACTTGGCCATGTATTTTAGGCGACGAAGTCCGTATTCAGCAGGTACTTCTTAATTTACTGGATAATGCTCAGAAATTTACCCCAAAGGGCGGCAGAGTAGAGCTTTCAATAAAACAAGAAATGACAAACAGCGGCAAAATTCTCACAAAAGCTACAGTATCAGATACCGGACGCGGAATGAGTGAAGAATTTCAAAAACGCATTTTTGACACCTTTGCTCAGGAGCTTGATACTGTATCAAAGGGCAATCAGGGCACAGGTCTTGGTCTTCCGATCAGCCGACGTCTGTCAATGCTTATGGGCGGCGACCTGACCTTTGTAAGTAAAAAAGAAGAGGGAAGTTCTTTTACCTTCACCTTTACTTCACAGCCAGCAGAGCTTACTGAAAAGCACGATGATACAACAGCACAGTCTGATAGCGCAAAACAGCAGCACCCAAGAATTCTTGTGGCAGAGGATAACGAACTCAACGGTGAGATTATTATTGAACTGTTGAAAAGCGTGGGTTTTGAAACAGAGCTTGCTGAGAACGGTAAAATCGCCCTTCAAAAGTTTTCTGATTCCGAGCCCAATACATACGGCGTTATCCTTATGGATCTGCTAATGCCGGAAATGGACGGCTTTGAAACTGCCATAGCCATTCGCGCTTTAAATAGACCTGACGCGAAAACGGTGCGCATTTTTGCTTGTACTGCAAATTCTTTATCTGAAAACATTGACAAGGCACTTTCAAGCGGAATGAACGACTTTATTGAAAAGCCTGTGGACATAAAAGAACTTCTCAATAAAATCAATGATGAATAAAAAATCAATGATAAATAAAATACAGGTAATGCCGAATGCGCATTTACATTACGGCATTGCCCTTTTTACTTAATTCATTATGGATAGTAAAAATAGTTGCTGTTTTCAAAATGGCATATCCACAAGAAAATTAAGCAGGTATTTGCATTATAAAAATCAGCATAAACGATAAAATTGCACTATTTCAGTATAAGACTGAAATAGTGCAATTGATTTTCTAAGTATTAATTATTTTATGACTGAATACCTTTCCTTTTACATCATTATAGTACCTTAGAGCAGATTTATCTTTTCCGCTGTTTTTCGCCTCATATAGTGCTTTATCAGCTTGGCTGAACAGCAAATCAAAATCAGTTTCCTTATTCTTTACAATTATAACTCCTATACTGCAGCTTACCTTAATTCCTATTTTTTCTTTTGAGTAACTACTAAGCCTTTCATTTATAAGCAGACACTTATCAACTAGAACTTTTTCATTAGTCAAGCCTTTTACCAACACTATAAACTCGTCGCCGCCAAAACGACCTATTATATCATTCGCACGGAAAATTCCCCGTAAAACCTCGCCAATACATCGCAGTACAATGTCTCCGTTATAATGTCCGAGAGTATCGTTAATTCTTTTAAAGTCGTCCAGATCCAGAAAAAACATAGAACAGTATACAGACGGATTGTTAAGATCCAGATACTGCTGAATTTGCTGCTGACTTCCCTGCTTGTTATAAATGCTGGGCAATAAGGTATCTCTGATGCTAAGCTCTTTAAACTTAATACGTATTTGATAATCCCTTATTCGCAAATGTAAGACGATGTTAGCTACAACTACGGAAAAGCCAAAACTAACTACGGCATAAAACACATCATACTGTCCTATAGCGGGAACTTTAAACATTAATACTGCAATTACATATATAATTTCAAAAAATCCAATTAATCCCAATGATAAAGAAAGCGGAAAAACAAAAATAGCAGGCAGAGCTACACACAACATTGGCATAAAACAGCTTGGAGCTGATGCATCGCTGAACACATCTATCAGTATTATGAAAACAAAAAGAATAATATTGAATAGTATACACAGCGCAGTAACAGATTTCGGGCTGTTTGAACCCTTTTTATTATACAAAAAAGTTATCAAACAAAACAGTATAGACACCGGCAGAAATATGATATGCTGAGGAGATGCTTTCCACCCTTTTATAATAAACGGCGTCATAAAAAGAAAAAACACAAGCAAAGCCACTGATGCCAAACTAAGTTTTTCTAGTATTTGCAAATTTAGTTTTGCAATTTGGCATTTTTCTTGTCTGAAGTATTGCCGCCTTTTTTTAATAATGTTTTTTTGATAGCTAAATAGTTTTTTCACACTATCCAGCTCCTTTCCTTTTGTTTGAGCATTTTTCAGAAACATATAGAGAAAATACTGCTGCAATTTGAAAATCAGACTACATTAATACTGTATGCAGATGCCCTTGACTTAATTGTTCCCTTTAATAGCCTCTACGATTTTTTCATATTCTTTAGTAATATCAGGCATCATATCAACTGCACCCTTCCAATCATCAGCTCGAAAAGACTCCACCTGACAAGTAAGCAGACTGAAAAGATTGGTCATAGAAAGATTACCGCTAACTCCTTTAAGAGTATGCGACGCGGTAAGAGCTGTTTCCTTATCATTTGCGGCAATGGCATCAGTCAGCTTTTTATAATTTTCGTCAGTCAAAAATTTATTTAAAAAGCGTTCCAAAAGACCTGCATTTCCCATAAATCGTTCTAACGCAGAGTCGACATCGATATTCGCGTCGCTTAACTGTTTTTTTCTTAAATCATCCATAATGAAAGCCTCCTATACATTATTTTTTGAATATAAATGATGAAGAGTTTCTTCAACAGAAAAGAAACAATCCAAAAGATGGGGATTAAACACCCCGCATTGACCTTCACGAATCATCTCTAAAACCGTCTCACGAGGAAAAGCGTCCTTATAAACACGTTTACAGCTGAGTGCGTCGTAAACATCCGCAAGAGAAACAATTTGAGCGCCAAGTGAAATCTCATCACCCTTCAATCCGTCCGGATATCCTCGTCCGTCCCATCTTTCATGGTGATGCCGGGCAATATCGTAAGCGTAATAATATATGCCGTTTTCACGCAGCTGCGGAATTTTTTCCAGTAAATGCGCACCCTGTATAGTATGAGTTTTCATTATCTCAAATTCCTCTGACGTAAGCTTACCGGGCTTGCTAAGAATGTAATCCGGAATTGCTATTTTTCCCACATCGTGCATAATGGACGCCAAAGCAATGTTGTTAATATCATCTTCACTAAGACTGTCTCCCATTTCGGTATTAGTCAGCAGAAACTCTGTTATATCATGAATACGCCTTACATGCTCGCCCGATTCTCCATCACGAAACTCAATAGCCGTTGATAGAGCCTCAATCATACCCTGATTAAGTTCAATGATCTTCTGTGATTTTTCCAGAAGCTCCAGACTTTGCTGCTCCACCTTATTGCCCAAACGCTTACGCACCTGAAACAGCTCTACAATGGAATTTACCCGCCTCAATACTAAATACGGCACGACCGGTTTAAGTATAACGTCCATTACACCCAGTCTATATGCCTCCTTTATTGTGCTGTCATTTGCCTCCGCGGTGATCATAAAAACAGGTATTTTCCCCTCAAGACCTGCCTCTTTTAAATGATGAAGTACCTCCAGACCGTCCATTTCCGGCATAATTACATCTAAAAGAATTGCGCAGTATTTTTCAGGATTATCAAGAATTTTCTTAAGTCCGATTTTCCCGTTTTCAGCCTCCTCGGCGATATAATAACTGCGAAAAATATTGTCCAGAATACCTCTGTTGATTTCATCATCGTCTACTATAAGTATATGATCGTTAGATATAAAATTGTTTTTCTTCAATACAGAAGATGTCATACTTTTCTCCTCACAAATCAAGCAGCTGCGTTTTACCGCAGCTTTTATTCTATAATTATAATAACATAAATAATCTTAACTATCAACTTCAACTTCACTTATGCTTACATTTTCCTCAGTCAGCATTTCTTTTAGAGGTTCATAGTAATGATAAGCAAAGCTGAGCCTTGAATAATCAAACTGCTCTTTAAGACGCTTTGCCGATCTCCACAACATTTCCAATCCTTCACCGGCATAGGTATTTATATCTTCCAGTTCGTGTTTTCCGGCTTTCTGAAGTTCGTAAATGCAAATGATTTTCTTGTTGTTTTCTTTTGCGAGCCTAACCTCCTCCTCTATCTGACCGTATTCGTCGGTACGGTTATAGTTCATAACCGCAACACCGTCACAGGCATCGGCAATCAAACTCTTTAAAACATCTTCACAGACTACATCATAAAAGGTAGGCACACATACAAAAAACTCTAACTTATTTTCTTTAGCATACTTATATGCGCTCTTAATACATTCAAGATAGTTTGCCATCAATTCATTACGCGAATCGCCTTTCTCGTCCCACTCATCTAAAAGATACGGCTCAACATCTGTCATAACCCCGCAAATGCGATTGCTTTTGTTATTTGTATTATACTCTACAACACGCTGAATTTCTCCTATTAGAGTATCGGCGTCAGATTCATAAGCCCATTCGGCTTCACCAAGAAGTGCATATACACTAATATTGTTTTCTTCCATTCGTTTAATGTAGCTTTTTGTTTCCTCGTTTTGTAAAACATCTTCAGAAAACTGCTGATAAATCTGAGTAACACCAGCATTATTAATACATTTCTTCAGGCTTTCATCTTCCTCCTTAGAAATTGCGGAAGTGTTCCAGCTGAACATTCCAAAGCCCTGCTTATTCTGCTGTTTATTCTGACTTTTATCCGAGCTGTTAGAGCTTACTATATACAAAACAATCACAGCTAAACATATAATCAGGATAATGCAAATTGAAAACATAATTCTCTTTTTCATAAGTTATTGCCTCAATGCCTAAGTTATTTTATATGTTTTAAAATTTCTGCCTGAGCTTCCCATTCGGGAATAGGATAATGAAACCTAAAGCCCTGTATTATATCGCAATTTATTTTTTGCAGTTCAACAATCTGCTCATCGCTTTCTATGCCCTCAGCCATAATAGTAAGGCCAAGTTCGTGCCCAATTCTTGCCATTGAATCTAAAATAGTTTTTCCCTTTTCAGTATTAATATTGTCTATAAGATTTTTATCAAGCTTTAGACCATCGACAGGGTATTCCTGCAAATCGAAAAATGAAGTAAATCCTTCGCCGAAATCATCAAGCAGAATACTAATTCCAAGCTCTTTCAAGGCGTTTGCGTTTTTATGTACCTGAGAGATGTTTCTGACGTAAACGCTCTCGGTTATTTCAAAAGCCAACATTTTTCTATTAAACTTATGTTTATCTATAATTTCTTTGCAGTTTTTAACAAATTCGGCAGATGAGAAAGTTTTTCGCGAGAAATTGCAGGAAATAAAAAAGTTTTCAACTCCCCTTTGTGACAGTTTATCAAGAAATACACACGCCTTTTCAAGAGAGTAGTAATCCATTCTGCTGATCATATCCTCACGCTCCATCAAGGGAACAAAACGTTCAGGAGTAAGAAATCCTTTCTCTGGGTGCTGCCATCTGGACAAAGCCTCTCCGCCAACGATCTGATAGGTATGAGCGTCCACGTAGAACTGGATATATAGCAAAAACTCCTCATTTTCAAATCCCCTGCTGATATCAGCTTGAAGATTTCTTTCTTCAATAAAGTTATTCACCATTTCATCAGAGCATATTTTATAATCCAGTTTATCATGATAAGCTGACATAGCGCTTTGCCATGAGTTGAATATCATTTCATTAATATCTCTGTCGTCTGACTTTAAAGGATAAACGCCTGCCGAAATATCACATGAATAAGACTTTCCGTTATTTTCAGAAAAGCTGCGGATTCGCTTTAATGCAGGAACAATCCATTCATTTATATTCTTAACCTCCGATAGCTTAAGAATAATAAATCCAACGTCAGATACTCTTGCCAGAATATCAGTTTCTGACATATAATCCTGCAATACTATAGCTGTATACTTTAAAAATTCATTTGTCTCCTGATGACTGCTCACACGCTCCATTCGGTCCGTATCTACATAAAAGCAGATCATATTATATAAAATCCTGTTTTTATCGTTTAAGAGCAAATTGTAGTACCTTGCAAGATATTTGGTATTACCTATTCCGGTTATATCATCAGTTTCCTTATCCTGCTCATATATTTTAAGCTTACGGCGGTATTTTCTAACCAGCAATATTACCGCAGTTATAAGTATCAATACCGCCAAGGACAAGCTGATAAGCGAGGTTTGAATCAATGTCCTATACTTTATCGGCGTATGTTCCTTTACATCAATAAGTATTCCTGTTTTCACTTCTTGCGTAACGCCTGAGAAATAGTTTTGCAGATCTTCTTTGAAAGATTTGGGCGCCACATCTGACAATAACAATCTATAGGATATAGGCTTACCGTTTTTGACTGTTTCAAAAACAACAATTGAATCATTTTCCGTATGCTCAAAAGACTCGTCTCCAACACAGCCGGAAATCAAATCCACTTGCCTATTAGCAGCCAGTTGCTTTCTTTGGTCCTTATTATTTTTATTATAGTATTTTATTTTATAGTTGCTTTGTTTTGAAAACTGATCAAGCAGCTCAGGGATTACACCCTGATAGGTTTCTGTATCAGCGTCATAATACTCTATAGGATACATATTCGGATTTCCGGCTACAAAGATAATGATTTCTTCCATGTGTAAATTCTCCTGATTTTCCTACTCTTAATTTCAGTAAAATAGGTTATTTTTTAAAGACATTAACGATTTCAGAATAGAGTTATTTAAAATTGATTTTATCCCTTTCGATTTTACCCCAGTCTTTCTTTTTGTTATGATACCCTATAAGTGATGTCATACGAACCCATGCCAGAACAAAACGCAGGCAGGACACCTCCAGCATACAAAAGCCTACAGCTTTCAGGATATCCGTAACTGCCAGTTTCAGGTCAATGGTATGAACACGGGCAAAAAATGCCGTTAGCGACAGTATAGACGAGTAAACTACATAGATAGCCAAATACAAAAGCATAAAAGGAACATTAAGAAAATCTACCAAATACGCAAAAATCATAGTTAAAACGCCAAAGACTTCTATATACGGTGAAAGCAGTTCGTAAATAAGGAAGTACAAATATGAAACAAAGCTTACAAGACCATACTTGATATTGGCTAAAATTTTACGGTGATTGATCATACTCTGGAACAAGCCTATATGCCATCTTCTTCTCTGCTTAAATAGATCCTTCATTTTTTCCGGCACTTGAGTCCAGCAAATAGCGTCGGTAGCATAGCGAATTCTGTATGGAATTTCGTTTTCCCTGCAAAAAACATGAAGTTTCACGACCAACTCCATATCCTCACCTATGGTATTAACGTCATAGCCGCCCGCATTTACAACCACACTTTTCTTAAACAGCCCGAAAGCTCCTGAAATTATTATACTTCCGTTAAACTTATCGAAAAGAATACGCGTTGCTAAAAATGTACGGTCGTATTCCATAACCTGCATACAAGATAAAACCTTATTGGGCATATGATACTGAACAACGTGTCCGTTTTCAATAGACGCTCCGTTGCAGGGGCGCACCGCACCGCCGACCGCTACTACATTACTATCCTCCAGTACAGGTCGTACTATCTTTTCCAGTGAATCCTCCTGCAAAACAGAATCAGCGTCCATACAAAGAAAATATGGATATTTTGAAACATTAATGCCCATATTAAGAGCGTCCGCCTTACCGCCGTTTTTCTTGCGGACAAGTGTGATCGGCACTTTAAAGCTTTTAGTTTCAAACACAGATTCTACCTGTTGGCAGGGAATCATTCTTTGTATAGGGCGGTTGATACGACGCATATTAAATGTTTCCCGAACCACCCTTGAAGTATCGTCAGTAGAACCGTCGTCAACTACTATAATTTCATATAATCTATAGTTCTGCGACAACAAAGATTTTATTGTAAACTCTAAAGTTTTTTCCTCATTATAAGCCGGTATTATGATAGAAACAGGAATATAATAATCATTAAGCAATTCATTTTTAAGAGTATTTCGCCTTTTAAAGCTGTAAAGTGAAGTTGAACCGACTGCTACAGATAAAAACAAAAACGTGGCATATCCAGCTAAATACAGCACAAAGAAAATGCCGACAAAGTTTAAAAACATCTGAATTATATCTCTCACGTCATCACTTCCCTTTCCTCTTGCTCCATACGGCGCGAGTCCAGACGATACATAATCATTTCTCTCGCATAACGATCTTTCCCGCCAACGACCTCTATCAAATCTTTGTAATTCAAATTATGATTTTCCAGACTAATCGAGGCATTATAGCGCACATACCAATTTGAACTGTGCATTGCGTCCATAAGCACATCTATAACATCATCTCCCTCATACTTGGCAAGAGACGTCGCGCTGATAGCTGCATACTCCCAGTTGATAGGATTTTTATCCGAAACAAAAGCAATCAATGGTTCTTTTGCCGGTTCATATATGTACTTTCCGAAATAACGTATAGCTGAAAATCTGATTTCCTTATCATTTGATTCGTCCTGCATAATACTGAACATTTCTTCGCAGTAATCTCCCGACTTAAAACGAATATAGTTAAGTATTGATAATTGTACCCTTTCTGAAAAGCTTTCAATTTTACTCCAAAGCTTATGTATAAGCTTATCATGGTCTCCGGTATAGGACAAAAGTCCGTCAGTAAGGATCTTCTCATGCATAAATGCATCACTTCTGTCCAGAATAGAAATCGCATCTACTACGCTTTCCTCGTTTCCGAAAGTATAAAGCGCCTGCAATGTATTTATTCTGCAATACAAGCTGTCTTTATCCATATATTCTAACATAACGCTCTGAATATCTTCCATATTCATATATTTCTCAAAGTTATGCTTTCCCACAAAATAGGCAAAATAGGCTGACTGTAGATTCTCCCGCTTTTTATAAACTCCGGCAAGGTAAAGCATTACAGGCTGCATAAGAGTCATATACTCATATTCCACTATTGCCGATTCATCTTTGGATAAGACGCTTTCTAATGCTTTGTCAAATGCCATTAGGTTTTGCACTTTGGAAAGCTTTTTCCTTAGATAAGAGAAATGCTTAGTTTCTGCCTCTTTGCCATCTTGAATTCTCTCCATTTGCTCGGAAATACATTTTTTAAATTTCTTACTTCTTTTCTTTAATCTATGACCGCTGCCCTTTAAAATCATATTGTAAACGAAGTTAAAGATAATCATACTCACGCATACTGCTCCGTATCCGTACAGCAATATTTCAATTCCCAATGAACTTCACCCCGTTTCAAAAAGCTCTGTTTATTTCATTGATGTCCAATAGTCTTTAAGCATATAGTATGATTTTTTCAGTCTCTCGTGATATGTTACTGTTTTGCCCCAGCCCTTTAAAGCAAAGGACGACATTTTTAATCTGTATTCTGTGTTTTCTGACGAGCCGATACCTACATACATCTTGTCAATGTTCATATTTTCAATGCCGTAGCATTCGTAATAGTCGTCGTGAATCATCATTTCAGACGGATTACTGAAATTCAAAAGCTGCCATGGAATTCGTATTTCAACATAATCGCCTGAAAAAATAAAATCTGATAGAGAGTCAAAATCCTCAGCGTCCGGATTGGCATTTCCGTATCGCAGCTTGCCGGTTTCATATTTCTCACCCCTTATAACACTTTTAGATGTATCATTATGAGGTAAAATATCTTCAGCCCTCAAAACCATATCTATAGCTTTAAATACCGGACTATTCTTTTTAGGAGGATCTATATAAGGATCATAGCCATAATATTCAAAAGCATAAGTTGACATAAGCGCCTCATACCGTTCCTGAACAACAATTCTGCTGTTCTCTTTGCCGTTTATCACCATCAAAAAGTCACTTGCACGATCAAAGGAAACATCATAATTTTCACAGTAGGTGCTGCCAACCTTGGGATTAGTATCTATAGGCAGATACAGAGTGTCTTTTTTAGGGTCAAAATTCTCTTTATGAACCAAAAAATACATAAACTTTTCATCGTATTTTATTGACAGATCCATATCTCCGGACTTACTCACCTGATCCTTCTCCGTCCACTCTGATATATCTCCGTCCACATAGCATATGCTTTTCTCCTCACCTGGGTCAAAGCTCAAAAGTCCGAAAAA
>CANRKQ010000044.1 GCA_947631265.1 uncultured Clostridia bacterium
AGCAGAGTTCCGCCCCTATACCATGTCATATGCTCTGACTCAGTTGTAATATTATCTCCCTCAGTCGCAGAAACAGGTATTATCTTTACCGATTCGTAGTCAAACTCGGCAAGGAGCATTCTTATCTCTTTTTCTATCTTCTTGAACCTGTTGCGGTCAAAGTGTATAAGATCCATTTTATTTACGGCAAACACAAAATGCTTTATTCCCATAAGCGAGCAGATCCTTGCGTGCCTTCTCGTTTGAACCAATACGCCCTGAGACGCGTCTACCAATATAACAGCAAGCTCTGCGAAAGACGCCCCCACCGCCATATTTCTAGTGTACTCCTCATGTCCGGGAGTGTCTGCTACTATAAAGGATCTCCGCTCCGTCGTGAAATAGCGGTATGCAACATCTATTGTGATCCCCTGCTCACGCTCTGCCATAAGACCGTCTAAAAGCAGCGAATAATCTATGCCGCCCTCTCTTGAACCGACCTTACTATCCAATTCTAAAGAACGCTCCTGATCCGCAAACAAAAGCTTGGCGTCATACAGCATATGCCCAATTAGAGTAGATTTGCCGTCGTCTACGCTGCCGCAGGTAATGAATTTTAAAAGTCCGTTCATTTTAGAAATAGCCCTCCCTTTTTCTCTTTTCCATACTTGCGGCTCCGCCGTCGTTGTCGATAACACGGCTGGTTCTCTCGGAAGAAACAGCGCCTAAGGTTTCGTCGATAATCTCGTCAAGCGTTTCGGCATTGCTCTCCATACCGCCCGTCAGCGGATAACAGCCAAGGGTTCTGAAACGAATTTTCTTTGTCTGGACTTTCTCGCCCTCTTTAAGACGCATACGGTCGTCGTCTACCATAATTATATTTCCGTCTCTCACAACGCACTTGCGCTCCGCCGCAAAATACAGAGGAACTATATCGATATTTTCTCTCTTTATATACTGCCAGATGTCCTTTTCAGTCCAGTTGGATATAGGGAACACTCGGATCTCCTCGCCCTTGTTTATCTCTGTGTTGTATAGCTTCCACATCTCCGGACGCTGATTCTTAGGGTCCCACGCGTGGTCTGAGTTTCTGAAAGAGAAAAGTCTTTCCTTAGCTCTCGACTTCTCCTCGTCGCGTCTGCCGCCGCCGAAAGCCGCCGTAAAGCCGTACTTATCAAGCGCCTGCTTTAATGCCTGCGTTTTCATTATATCAGTATACGACGAGCCGTGGTCAAACGGGTTTATCCCCTGCTTAACGCCCTCCTCGTTGATGTATTCGAGCATCTCGATGCCGTACTTCTTCGCAGTCTTGTCCCTGAATTCAATCATCTCTTTGAACTTCCATGTGGTGTTCACATGCAAAAACGGAAATGGCGGCTTTTCAGGATAGAAAGCCTTTAACGCAAGATGCAGCATAACCGAAGAATCCTTGCCTATAGAATAAAGCATAACAGGCTTTTCACATTCTGCCGCAACCTCACGCATAATGTAAATAGCCTCTGCCTCTAGCTCATCTAAATGTAAAAAATCACTCATAATTAAAATTCCTTATCTTTTTACTTTTATAAAATCTTCCTGACATTTTTCTTTAGTCATAACAGTTTGCTACTTCTTGTCTCTGTCCAGACCGTATCTTCTGCGCACGACGTTTTCCCAGTTTGTGAATATTACACGGTCTATTATAGTTCCTATTACGATAATTATAAGCATTATCAGCGTGACCTTGTTTATGTCGCTCTCTATACTTCTTGCAGCGTCTAGTATCTGTCCCAAGCCTATCATACTTATCATCATCTCAGCAGCCATAAGCGCTCTCCACGCAAACGACCAGCCGCTTTTAAGCCCCGCTATTAGCATTGGCTGAGCCGCAGGTATTATTACCTTGAAGTAAAGCTGGCTCTGGCTGACGCCCATCGTCTTTGCAGCTCTTACATAAAGAGGGTCTACGTTCTGTATCCCGTTATCTACAGCCATCGCTATGCTGAATGCAGAGCCGACTACTATTACAAATATAACGGCGCTCTGGTCAAGCCCGAACCAGAGAATCGCAAACGGCACCCAGCATACGCTCGGGAGCGTTTGGATACCTAAAATAAGCGGCTTTAGATTCTTCTGTAGATACTTGAATTTTGAAATCAAAAAGCCAAGCACCGCGCCTATTACCATTGAAATCAAAAAACCGATAACAGCTCTCAGCATACTAGCTCCTACTGCCGCATATATGCTCATTCCCGTATAGTCAAACGAGAACAGATCCACACATCTTTCCCATACTCCCTGAGGAGACGGTATTGTGTATGACTTCCACAGCCCAAGAACCTCAACACCCAGCAGATAGACGATCTCCCAAAGAGCAATTATGATAATTATAAAGCCTATACGGCTCAATATCTTTTTAACCGTCGTGCTCTTCTTTTTCAATCTTGTCCACCTCTTCTTTTAAAGCCTCAAGCAGTTTTTTTCTTATGTTTATAAATTCAACCGACTCTATATGTCTAGGACGCGGTATATCGATCTTTATTATATCCTTTACCCTGCCCGGATGTGAGCCTATCATTACTATCCTGTCACTGAAAAATAGTGCTTCCTCAACGCTGTGAGTAACCAGAATGATAGTCTTTTTAGTCTGCTGCCAGATGTTTATAAGCTCCTCGCGCAGAACGTTTATAGTCTGCTTGTCAAGAGCAGCAAACGGCTCGTCCATAAGAAGTATCTTGCAGTCTAAGCAGAGCGCTCTGGCAAGAGCAACACGCTGTTTCATACCGCCCGAAAGCTCGTGGATATTGTAGCCCCTGAACTTGTATAGCTGAACCATTTTTAGATATTTCTCCAGCCTTTCGTCCTGTTCTTCCTTTGAAAGTCCTGCTATCTTCATTCCGAACCTGACGTTCTTCTCCACCGTAAGCCACGGGAACAAGGCAGACTCCTGAAACATCATTATCCTGTCAGAGCCGGGCTTTGTTATTTCCCTGCCGTCAAGAATAACCTTACCTCTGTCAGCATCAACAAGACCCGCAATTATATTGAGAAGTGTTGACTTTCCGCAGCCTGACGGACCCAAAAGACATATAAACTCCCCTGACTCAATATCAAGATCAATGTCCTCAAGGATATTGGTTTTGTTATTCTTATTAAACTTTTTTGTGATCCCTTCTATATGCAAGCTCATATTTATCATTCCTTATATCTTATATGCTGATATTAAGTTTACATCTCCGCCTTTGCCGAGCGTTCAGTACTTTTTCACTATGAAATGGATCTGATAACGCTGTCGTCAATAATTTTGTCGTCGGGGAGCTTTGATATAAAGCCCTCGTCAAGATTTATCTTTGCATACTCGTCTATTGCGTCCTTTGAAACGTCTGTTGTGAATACGATCCTCGAGAAAGCGCTTTCAAACTGCTTGTCGTCATTCTTAGAGCCTGCAAGCTCCTCTATCTTTTTGTTGACGATCTTAGCGCTCTCTGATATGTTTTCCTGAATATACAGGGTTGCGTCTTTATGAGCCTTTAAAAACTTCTCAACTATATCTGGGTGATCCTTCTGAAACTCTTTTCTTACGACAACTACCGCAACAGGATAATCTCCCTGACGCCATATCTCGTCATAATTCAAAACTACCGACGCTTTGATATTCTCGCTGTTTTCCAAAACTGTTCCCCACGGCTCTGGAACAAGTGCTGCGTCGATCTCTCCCTGGTCAAAGAGAGACTCGACCTCTGAGTTTTTTACCGCAGTTACATTGACGTTTCCGCCCTTATCCTGAGCCTTTAATCCGTTATCTGAAAGCAGCTTTAAAAGTGCAAGATGCTGTGTGTTACCCGCCTGCGGAATAGCCACCGTTTTATTAGCAAGGTCTTTTACTTCCTTTATTCCGGCGTCCTCTCTTGCTATCAGAACCTGTCCGCCGTTGGTCGCTCCTGCAATTATGTTGACATCTCCGTTTGTGCTCACGTTGGCGCTTATCGCAGGAACAGGTCCTATATATCCTATGTCTATGTCCTCTGATTTAAGAGCCTCTACCTCGGCTGGACCTGCATTGAAGGAAGTCCACTTAACCTTGTAACCGTCACCGAGTGCGTTCTCAAACAAATTCTGAGACTGCATAACCATTGCCTGAGCGTGAGTTATATTCGGGAAAAACGCAACCTTTACAGTTTTGTCATCATCAGATTTCGAGCATCCCGAAAATGCAGTACATACGCAGGCAAAAGCCAAAAACGTACTAATTATTTTTTTAAAATTCATTTTATCCCCCTCCTGAAAAAATATTTATCCAAATTCGTACAATAAATCTCTTAAAATATGTCTAATTATACACATTATATACGAATTAAAAGTGAAAGCTTTGTGAAGTGTAATATATACACTAACCAGAACATCTTTTAATCTAAAACAGCATACCATAAATTGTGTTATTTGTCAATAAAAATAGCATAAATAGTGTTTTTATTTCCTAGTTTACTTTAACATTTCTCAATCCCTCCAAATCCTATTAGATTACTAGTAATTACTATAATGCTTATTTTATTACAAAAAACTTTATTGTCAAGCGATAAGTTATCAAATCTGCTTTTTTACTATATTTCTTACTAACTAATATTGCATTTTAGTACACTTTCACAATTTACTGATATTTTTTAGTGTATTTGAAAAGTTTATAAGCTCCTCCATTGTTAGCTGTTCGGGTCTTATTGCAGGCAAAAGACCTGAATTTTCTATAGATTTGATCACTAGCTCTTTGTCTATTCCCATAGACGACGAAACCGAGTTTGCAAGGGTCTTTCTTCGCTGTGAGAACGCTCCCCTTGCAACCCTAAAAAAGAATTTCTCGTCCTTAACGCCCTTTGGAGTTTGCTCTTTTATATCAAATCTTACTACGCAGCTGTCAACATTCGGCGGAGGCATAAAGCTGCCTCTTGATACATTAAACAGCACCTTTGGAACAGAAAAATAGTTTACGGCTACAGTAACAGCACCCATATCCCTTGTACCCATTTGAGCGCAAAGCCGTCTGCCAGCCTCCTTTTGAACCATTACCGTTATGGATCTTATCCTCAGTCTTGATTCCAACAGCGTCATTATGACAGGCGACGTAATATAATAAGGCAAGTTCGCGCATACGGCAACTTCTAGGCTCTCAAACTCATCTTCTATAATTTTTGACAAATCAACTTTCAAGATGTCGGCATTTATGATTCTTATATTGTCAAACTCAGATAAAGTGTCCTTTAAAACAGGAATCAGACTTTTGTCTATCTCAATTGCGATTACCTTGTCCGCACGCTTGGCAAGCTCAGCTGTCAGAACGCCTATACCCGTTCCTATTTCTATTATCCCAAAGCCGGACTTTGCGTTTCCCATCTCGGCGATCCTAGGACAGACGCTCGGATTTATCAGAAAGTTCTGCCCCAGACCTTTTGAAAACTCAAAGCCGTGCTTTTTCATTAATGCTTTTATAACGCTTATGTCAGTCAGTTTTTCCAATTTGTTTGATCTGCTCCTTTATTCAGCATTTAAATATATAATGCATAATAAGTCTTTTATGACTCTACCCTGACCCTCAAGCCATCAAAAAATTTCTTATTAAAAAATACGGCAACTTATAAATGAATTACTGAATTGAATTTCTCATTACATATGATTGAATCTCTCATTACATATGATTAAATATTCCATTATGATAAGATAAATTTTTCAAAAAACATTATAGCATAATCGAGTGATAATTTCAAACAATAATAGCGTAAGATTCTTAACCGACTGAAAGGAGAAAATTATGAATATGCAGGATATTCCTATAGGACTTACGTTTGCGCTCGCAGAAAACCCAGAGGCGCTTAAATATTTTTTATCGCTTTCCGAAGATCAGAAACAGCGTGTTATAGAACAGACCCATAAAATTCACTCAAGAAGTGAAATGCAAGCCTTTGCCGGAAACTTTGCAAAGAACAATGCATCTTCAAAAACCGGATTCAATAACAACAGATTCAGCTAAATCGTTAACAGTATTTTGCATAAAAAATTCTACTGTATGCAAATTTAACAATAAATTAAAAGAATATCAGCATAAAATTTATAGCAAAAGGATTGCAATTTATCTCAATCTGGAGTACAATACTATATGTAGTAATTTTGATTTGAGGTAAAATGTATGTCATTTATCTTTGCAAGGGAACATTATAAATATAAATCTTCATACAGCATTTCAGGTAACCGTTCTTGTGCAAATGTTTCAGAATGTTACCTGGTATCATTGCACTCAAACAACAAAATAACAGCATATTTTTAACTGCGACAGAGATGTTGCAGTTTTTTTACTGTCAATTTTTTGATGGAAAACTAAAACTTATCGTGAAATATTTTCACACATATTTGTGCTGATATAACCTAAGGTAAAGTAATTGACTTTAGAATATATCAATCACAGATCAATCACTGTACAAATTCATATATGAAACGGAGGGTATTATTTTGAAAAAGGTTGCAGTTATTATGGGCAGCGACAGCGATTTCCCTATTGTATCAAAGGCAATTAAAGAGCTTGATAATTACGGCGTTCCCTATGAGGCGCATATTATGTCCGCACACAGGACCCCAGAACTCGCGGCGTCATTTGCTAAAAGCGCAAAGGAAAACGGCTTTGGTGTTATTATCGCAGCGGCAGGTATGGCGGCTCACTTAGCTGGTGTTTTAGCAGGAAACACTACTCTGCCGGTTATAGGAATTCCTATAAAATCCACATTCGACGGCTTAGACTCACTATTAGCAACAGTTCAGATGCCAAGCGGAATACCTGTTGCCACCGTTGCGGTAAACGGAGCGAAAAACGCAGCACTGCTGGCAATTCAGATGCTCTCGCTTTCTGACGACAATCTTGCAGACAAGCTGGAAAAGGCTAAGGCAGAAATGGTCGAGGGCGTAAAGGCTAAGGACAAAGCACTTCAGGAGGAAATTTCTAAGCTTTAATTTCTACTGACGGTTGAAATTTCACTAATTCTCTAAATATAAGTTATTGCGGCTGCCACAAAATACAGATTGGCGTATCGAGTTTTGCAGCGAAAGGATTTTTGACTGTAACAGCGGCGGTGTTCCGCATAAGCACTGTATGGATACGCTTATAGCTGTAAAACAGACAGATAAAATACGTTAATGCTCTTTTAATGCAAAGATAAAAACCTTTTGAAAAACTGATAAATTAAATATAACAGGAGGAAAGCAATATGGAAAACATTATTAAAGGCGAACAGCTTTATGAGGGAAAGGCAAAGAAGGTATATGCCACAAACGATCCAGACCTTGTTATCGTTGACTACAAAGATGACGCTACCGCATTCAACGGTGAAAAGAAAGGTACTATCACAGGAAAGGGTTCTATAAATAACAGAATGACAAACTTTATGTTCAAGCTGTTAGAAAAGGAAGGTATTCCTACTCACTTGGTTGAGGAAATAAACGACCGCGAAACTATCGTCAAAAAGGTTGAAATAGTACCGCTTGAGGTTATTGTGAGAAATGTTGCGGCAGGCAGCTTTTCAAAGAAGTTAGGCATTGCAGAGGGAACTCCTCTTAAAACACCTACATTGGAGTTCAGCTATAAAAACGACGATCTGGGAGACCCTTTTATAAATAAATACTACGCACTCGGTCTTGACCTTGCAACCGAGGAGGAAATTGAAACTATCACAAAGTATGCGTTTAAGGTAAACGATTTTATGCTGAAGTTCTTTAAAGAGCTTAACATTGATTTGATAGATTTTAAAATTGAGTTCGGAAGATTTCACGGAGAGATCATTCTGGCAGATGAGATCTCTCCCGACACCTGTCGTTTCTGGGATTCAACTACCCATGAAAAACTCGATAAAGACCGCTTTCGCAGGGATATGGGCGGCGTAGAGGACGCTTATCAGGAAATTATGAAACGCTTGATGGGCAATTAGAAGCAAGAAACAAGATGCAAGAGTATCTAGGTGCTAGTCCGCCGTTACTCAATGTCATACATTAATAAAATTATAATAGACGGAAGAACTACTGGTGGCTCGCTAGTCTTACATCTGGTTTCTTACGTAAAAGTGCTAGTCCGCCGTTATTCAATGTCGTACATTAATAAAATTACAATAGGCGAAAGAACCACTGGCGGCTCGCTAGTCTTACATCTGGTTTCTTACGTAAAAGTGCTAGTCCGCCGTTATTCAATGTCGTACATTAATAAAATTACAATAGGCGGAAGAACCACTGGCGGCTCGCCAGTTGAGGAAGGAATGATAATACTTGAAAAAAGGCTTGCACGAGGAGTGCGGTGTGTTCGGCATATACTCTAACGAAACAACCGATGTTGCGTCATCTGTGTATGTAGGTCTTTATGCACTTCAGCACAGAGGACAGGAAAGCTGCGGCATTGTCGTAAACGACGACGGACTTTTTCACTATCACAAGGACCTAGGTCTTGTTCACGAGGTTTTTAATAAGGAAACTCTCTCAAAACTGGGAAACGGTCAGATAGCTATAGGGCACGTCAGATATTCAACGACCGGAAATACAAACCGTTCAAACGCGCAGCCGCTGGTCGTTCGGCATATAAAGGGTCCGATGTCAATAGCCCATAACGGAAACCTTGTAAACGCCTCTCAGCTAAGAGAGAAATATGAATTAAAAGGCGGAATCTTTCACAACACAAATGATACCGAGGTTATTTCATACGCTATAACCGAACAGCGTCTTATTTGCGGTTCTATTGAAGAATCTGTTGAAAAGGCAATGGATAAGATCAAAGGTGCTTACTCTATTTTGGTAATGTCTCCTACCAAGCTTATCGCCGCGCGCGATCCAAACGGTTTTCGCCCGCTGTGCCTGGGAAAGACCTCAAACGGATATGTTGTTTCTTCGGAATCCTGCGCCTTTGAAAGCTTAGGAGCTAAATTTATCCGGGACATAAAGCCCGGCGAGATAGTTGTCATCGATAAAAACGGTCTTAGAAGTATTGAGACCCATTGCGGTAATAAGGGAACTATCTGCGTTTTTGAGTACGTTTATTTCGCAAGACCCGATTCAGTTATCGAAGGTTCTAGCGTTCACAAGGCAAGACTTCGCGCAGGAAAGTTTCTATGGCAGGAACACCCCTGCGAGGCTGACGTTGTAATAGGCGTTCCCGATTCGGGTCTCGACGCGGCTCTAGGCTTTGCAAACGCAAGCGGTATACCCTACGGCGTAGGGTTTATAAAAAACAGGTATATAGGCAGAACCTTTATACAGCCTACTCAGCTTGAGCGTACAAACTCTGTTAAGATAAAACTGAACGTCATTTCAAACACGGTCAAGGGAAAGCGTGTTGTTATGATCGACGACAGCATAGTAAGAGGTACTACTATGAGAAGGATCGTAAACCTTCTCAGAGACGCAGGAGCAAAAGAAGTACACGTGAGAATTTCCTGTCCGCCGTTTATAGCTCCCTGCTATTTCGGAACGGATATCGACAGCAAGGATAATCTTATAGCTTGTCAGAAAAAATCAATAGACGAAATATGCGAAAGCATAGGCGCAGACAGTTTGGGCTATCTCAGTGTTGAAAACGTCAAAAAGCTTGCAGGGATTTCTCATTGCGATTTCTGTGTGGGCTGCTTTAATGAAAGGTATCCTATTGAGGTTCCTAAGGAAATGCCTAAAGATAAGTTTGAATCAAAGATAAATAACAATCAGCTTACGCTGAATATTGAATAATACTTACAAGGAGCATAAAATATGAATAGTTTTTCAAACAGTTATAAAGATGCCGGAGTTGACGTAACCGCCGGATACAAGGCTGTTGAGCTTATGAAACAGCACGTCGCAAAAACAATGACGTCAAATGTACTTTCTGGTCTGGGCGGCTTTGGAGGTCTTTATGAGCTTGACCTTACCGGCATAAAAAAGCCTGTTTTGGTTTCTGGAACCGACGGCGTAGGCACAAAGCTCAAAATAGCGTTTCTTATGGACAGGCACAGCACAGTCGGTATAGACTGCGTTGCAATGTGCGTAAACGATATTATCTGCTGCGGCGCTAAACCCCAGTTTTTTCTCGACTACATCGCAGTTGGCAAAAACATTCCCGAAAAGGTTGCCGACATAGTTTCGGGTGTCGCCGAGGGCTGCGTTCAGGCTGGCTGCGCGCTGATAGGCGGTGAAACTGCCGAAATGCCCGGTTTCTACCCAGCGGACGAATACGATCTTGCAGGCTTTTCTGTGGGTGTTGTGGATAAGGATAAAATCTTAAAGCCCGAAACTCAGAAAGAGGGCGATATTATTATCGGAATCAAATCAAGCGGAGTTCATTCAAACGGCTTTTCTCTTGTAAGAAAGGTTTTTTCCGTTTCCGAATCAAACCTTGCAAGACACGTAAGCGAGCTTGGAACAACTCTCGGTGATACGCTTTTAACGCCTACTAAAATATATGTAAAGGCGATTATGAACGCTATTGATGCCTGTACTGTAAAATCAATTTCTCACATTACCGGAGGCGGCTTTTATGAGAATATTCCTCGTTCTCTGCCAAACGGCATTTCTGCAAAAATAGATAGGTCAGCAGTACAGATCCTTCCTGTGTTCGAGGTTATAGCCGCAACAGGCAAAATTCCCGAAAGAGATATGTTCAATACATTTAATATGGGTGTGGGAATGACGATTGTCGTCGATAAGAACAACGCCGACAAAGCAATACAGGCTGTCAATGCATCAGGAGAAGAAGCGTATGTACTCGGCGAGCTTGTCAAAAGCGACGAAGGAGTTATTATCGCTTAACGGTTAAATTACATCTTGCATTTTGTATCTTGTATTTTGCATTTTGCATCTGAAAGGTTCGGTGATAAAATAATGAAAAAAATCGCAATCTTGGTTTCCGGCGGAGGAACTAATCTTCAGGCGCTGATCGATGCCCAAAACAGCGGAGTTATAAAAAACGGAAAGATAACCTGCGTTATCTCATCAAATCCTGACGCTTATGCTCTTGAACGCGCAAAGAAAAATAAAATTCCGACGCGGGTAATATC
>CANRKQ010000045.1 GCA_947631265.1 uncultured Clostridia bacterium
GCTTAGGTGAAATTAACGGTATGAAAAGCACTATACCGAAAATCAAGCAAACGGCTCAGAATATGAGTGAGGCTACAATAGGCAATAACACAAATTATACTCCTGAAAACAGTTCAACGTCTTATACAAGAAATGTATCATCTGAGAATACGAATTTTGCACCTGTATTTAATCTTACCATATCAGGAACAAACGATGACAGAACAATTGCAAGAAAGGTTAAACGGTATGTAACAGATACTATGGACGATATATTTGCAAGCTATGAAAGCAAAAGCGGAGCAGTAAGAGAGGTATAACTTGAAAACCTAATAAAATATCGGAAGGAGGGGATATTCTTGGCATTATTAAATAATCTGTATATTCACGTAATAGACGAGCAGTATACTTGCGCTATTGACAGCACATCACACCCGGTAGAAAAGGGGTTAGATATTACAGACACTATACAATCCAGACCCAAAGAGCTTTCTTTAAGTGGAAAAATAACCGATGCAGGCAACATGAAAGCGACCGATATCATAACAAAAATTGAAAAGCTGATGAAAAAAGGCTCTTTAATTAAATTTCACGGACGCAGGAAATTAAGTAATATGCAGATACAGTCATTCAGTCACAGCCACCCGTATACAAATTCGGGCGGTTGTGATTTTGATATGACCTTAAAAAAAGTCCGTATTGCCAAATCTGCTTATAAGGCTAAGAATAAAAAGTCCGGTAAAAGTGGTGATAAAACAGCTACTACTCCTAAAAAATCAACAATTAAGGTTGGATCTGTTGTAGTTTTCAATGGCGGAAATGTGTATGTTTCATCTACTGCTGCTAAAGTAGCGGCAAAGCGAAATAAAAGCACTTGCAAGGTAACTGAAATCAACAGCAATAAGCACCCTTATCATTTGATTTCCACAGACGGCGGAAAGGTTGACGGCTGGGTTGATAAATCGAATATAAAAACCAAAAGTAACACAACCACCCAGGCAAAGACCTCAAAGGGAACAAAGCAAATTGAAAACGGAGATAAAAAAGCAGTTTACCATACTGTGAAAAAGGGCAACACGGTTTATACTCTTGTAAGTAAGAATTACAAGTCCTTAGGTAAATCGGTTCAATGGATTGTAAAAAATAATCCCAAATGTTTTTCAAAGAAAAACGATCCCACAACCTTAATTGTAGGTTCTAAGCTGCTAATGGGATATAAAGATTAGGGTGATAAAATGCTTGATAGAATTGAAATTACAAAGTCAATGATACCGTATACGTTTGAAATTTCTCTTGCTGACGAAATCTTTGAAATCACAGTAAACTATAATGCTTCAGCTGATATGTTCACCTTAACACTTGAAAAAGACGGCGAAATTATTTGTTCAGGAGAGCCTATAATTTACGGCGTGCCGCTTTGGAAAGATGTTTTTGTTTGCGGTAAATATCCCGAGATTGATATAGTGCCTTTAGATGAAAGCGGGAATATGACGAGCGTTACATTTGAAAACTTAAATGAAACGGTCTTTTTGACCGTTGATAATACAGGTGATGAGTAATGGCAAGCGGAGTAGTAATAAATAATAAGAAAAGCCAAAGACACAGCAGCATTGTAAAGGCAGCAAAAGAGTGGAATGAAAGTCTGAAAAGCTTTAGCATTGAGCCTAAGGGTGTATTCGGCAGCATAGCAATCGTCAAATGCGGAAAGGTTAAAATAAAATCAAGCGAGTTAGATCTTGAGTTTCAAGTGCCGTTTGATGATGATATGGAGGCAAATGAAGCAGAAATAACCGTATATAATCTTTCAAAATCCACTATAAGCAAGCTTAAAAGGAAAGCTGCAATTTCTATTGAGGCAGGATATAAAGACGATACTGGTATTATATTTAAGGGTTTTATTGACAGAGTTTCAACAAAATATAACGGTGTCGATAAAGTGACAACAATCAAGTGCTTAGATGATATAAAAAAGAAAAAGGTCACTAATCTCTCATTTGCAAAGAATAAAAAGGCAAGTTATATTTTGAAAACTCTGATTGATAAAACGGATTTGCCCGTTGCTGTTTTTGAAGTGAGACGTGACCATACATACACAAGTGAGCAGACTGTTGACGGCGATTTGATGGAAAACATTAAGAAATACGCTAAGGTATGCGGTATTTCTGTATATGTGAACAAGGGAAAGATATATGCAAGACACATTAAAAAGGGTGACAACATCAATTTTACCGTTCAGGCAAGCACAGGAATGATTGATTACCCAGAGGAGTATGAGGAGGAAATTACCGCCGAGGATTTCAAGGAAACGATTAAAGGATATAATATCAAAATGCTTTTGCAGCACAGAATAACAACAGGTGTAATTATCAAAATGTCAAGCAAGGTTGCTAAGGGTAAATTCAGAGTGCGAAGCGGAACACATACATTCTCTCCAAGTGAATGTACAACTCAGATTAAAGTATTTTGACATAAGGAGTGCAGAAAAATGGGAAGCTTAAAGTTTTTTGAAGGTATAATTGATAAAAAACTGTTGGATTTGCATACTGCTTTTTTAGGTGAGGTTTTAAGCGTTTCAGGTGATACTGCTAAAGTTCAGCCTTTGGGATTGACAAAAGAAATCGGAGGGGAAGCACAGTCTTATGCTCCTGTTTCTTCTGTTCCCATAACTAATCAGGCAAGGTATAAGTTTAAGGTAAATGGCGAGCAGGTTACAGCAAAGCCTATAGAAAGAGGTGACATTGTAATCTGTGTATGCTGTGATAGGGATATTACTGAGGCGAAGCATGGAAAAAATGTGCTGCCTCCGATAGGACATCACACTATGTCTGATTGCGTAATTGTAGGTATTTTGTAAAGGAGGATTTTAATGGTCGGATTTGAACTTGACGAGAACGGCGATGTTCTTATAAAAAATAATCAAATTCAGATGATCAACGGCGACAATCTTTTAAGGCAAACTGTAAAGTCGGTTATCGGAACAAATAAAGGTGAATGGTTCTTAAATAAGGATGAGGGAATAACCTTTGAAAATATCCGAGGCAAATACATAGATGAGGACATCATCAAGGATGAGATAGAGCAAGGATTATCGCAAATCGACGAAACCTTTTCTATAACTGAGTTTTCGTATGAGATTAATGACAAAAACAGAAAGCTGAGTATATCTTTTTCGGCGGTTAATGATGACGGAACAGTAATAGAGGGGGAAAATACTTATGATTAGAAGATACAATTATGAAAAATAAATTTTTTATAATTGTAAGTTTTGCGAATTTCGGACATTGTCCGAAGTGTTGCAGGCAACACCACACAAAACATCGAAAGGAGGTATGCTCCTTACGGAGCAAATTATAATATGCTTACTGAAACGGGCTATACACGAAGAACCTACGATGAAATAATCGACGATAAAATAGAAAGAGCGCAGGAGCTTTTCGGAGAAGACATTGAAACTGATGAAACAACACCGCTAGGAAAGTTTATCAGAATTAATGCATACGACCAAGCTCTTGCAGAAGAGGAAGCCGAAGCGATATATTATGCTCGTTTTCCTAATACGGCGACAGGCGTAAGCCTAGACAGGCTTTGTACATTTATCGGAATCAGCCGTAATTCTGCCACTCCGGCACAATTTAAAGTTAAGGCAAAAGGAGAACCGGGCAAGACTATTCCTTTTGGATTTCTTGTCGGCACGGAGAGCGAACTGAATTATTACAGTACTCAGGAGACTGAAATAGGCGAAGACGGCTCATGCGAGTTTATTGCAGAGTGTACTACAGCAGGAACAAATGGCAATGTATCAGCAAGTGAAATTAACGTCATAGTCAATCCGTCTGCTGATGTTGAAGAAATATGCGGTGTAAGTCTTATAAAAGCAGGTACAGATATTGAAAGCGATTATGCTTTGCGACAGAGGTTTAATGAAGCAAAAGAAGGGCAAGGCTCTTGCAATGAAAACTCAATACGAACAGCATTGCTGAGAGTACCTACTGTGACAAGTGCCTCTGTTATTGTGAACGAATCTGATACAGCGGATAGTGCAGGCAGACCTCCGCACAGCTTCGAGTGTTTTATATCTGGTGGTGAGAAGAATCATCGAGATATTGCTTTGGCAATCTATGATAAAAAGCCTCTGGGCATAAAAACTTTTGGTAAGGTAAGCTACACGATTACTGATGAGGGAGGATATAACCATACGATTAATTTTTCTCACACTATCAATCAAGCTGTAGTAGTAAGCATTAAGATTAAAACAAACACAGATTTTAATTCAATTACAGGTATAGATGAGATAAAAAATAATATAATCTCGTACATTAATGCCTTGGGAGTTGGAAATAATGTTTACTTTTCAAGCCTGTTTGGTAAAATTCACGCTGTAAACGGTGTTGAAGAAGTAACTGAGCTGTTACTGGGTAAAGATGAGAAAAATATGTCAACCGAAAACATTGTTATTAGTGACTGGGAGATTGCAGAATGCTCCTCTGTAAGTGTGGAGGTGATTACTTGAGCGAATTTATAACAGACAACCACGCCAAAAATCTACCTGATTCATATTGCAAGACATCTGAAAGCAACAATTTTAAGTTGCTTGAATTGGAACGTTTGACCATGGATGAATACAGACAAACACTACAGGAAATATCTGATGTATTGAATTTAGATAATGCTAAAGGAAAGACTCTTGATATGTACGGCGATATGGTAGGACAGTCAAGAGGAAATACAACAGATGAGCAGTACATACTGATGATCAAAGCAAAGCTTATGAGAAATCTATCTAACGGAAGTTATCCGAGTATATTAAATGCTCTGAGTGTTACTTTTAATTGCAGTTCATCTGAAATCTCGATTATAGAGAGCGAAAGACCATGTGCAGTAGAAATTGTCTCATTGCCGTTAAAAACTATTATTAAAGCAAATATAAGCACAGATGACACAATAGAACTAATAAAACAACTGCTGCCGGTAGGTATAACATTGCAATCGTATTTATTTGACGGAACATTTACTTTTTCAAGTGTTGAAGATGAATACAATGAGGAAGAGGGTTTCTGCGATGTTGAAGGCGGCACAATCGGAGGTTACTTTGGAATGACAGGAGGATTAAAATATGTCTAGTTACACAAAACCAATGGAATGGACAAATGAGGGTATAGAGCCTAGTGAAACACTAAAAAATCAGGGGTTTAAAGGCGGTTACAAACCGCCTGCAGAGGTGTTCAATTATTTTTTGCATAACTCTGAAATCTGTATTGACGAATTGCAAAAAGCAACAGATAAATCACAAAATACAGCAGATAGTGCGAAAACGGCCGCTACTAAAGCACAGAGTACAGCTGATAGTGCAAATGCAGCGGCAGATAAAGCACAAAGTACTGCTGATAGTGCAAAGACAGCGGCAGATAAAGCGCAGAGTACAGCTGATAATGCAAAGTCAGCAGCAGATAAAGCACAAAGCACAGCAGATGATGCTAAGGCAGTTGCGGACGAAGCACAAAGAACAGCAGAGGGAAAAGCAGACGGCACGCATAAGCATAAAAAATCAGATATTACTGATTTTCCAACAAGCATGACACCAACAAGCCATGCCTCTCAAAGCACAACTTATGGTGCAGGTAATGGTTCTTATTATGGGCATGTAAAATTGTCTGACAGCACGACCAGCTCAAGCGGTGTATCTGGTGGAATTGCCGCTACACCTGCGGCGGTTAAAAGTGTGAAGGCAATAGCAGATACGGCGAAAAGTACGGCGGATAGCGCACAGGCAGCAGCAGATAAAGCGCAAAATACTGCAAGTAGTGCGGCAATGGTGGCAAACAGCGCACAAAGCACAGCGGAGAATGCAGGAGCAACAGCGGTATCGGCACAAACAGCTGCTGCTGAAGCACAAAGTACGGCTGATAATGCAAAGTCAGTAGCAGATAAAGCGCAGAGTACAGCAGATGATGCTAAGGCAGTTGCGGACGAGGCACAAAGCACAGCAGAGGGAAAAGCAGACGGCACGCATAAGCATAAAAAATCAGATATTACTGATTTTCCTACAAGCATGACGCCAACAAGCCATGCCTCTCAAAGCACAACTTATGGTGCAGGTAATGGTTCTTATTATGGGCATGTAAAATTGTCTGATAGCACGACCAGCTCAAGCGGTGTGTCTGGTGGAATTGCCGCTACACCGGCGGCAGTAAATAGTGTAAGGGCAACAGTAGACGATCTTGAAACAGAAGTAAATTCTCATGCTATTACTAAGGCTAAGACAGGAAAGCTAACATTTACCGATTCTACAACAACTTATAGTGTTACCTGTGGTTTTAAACCTCGTTTTATAAAAATATATCACTTAGATAATCTATCAGGAACGGTTCTTATATATAATGAAAAAATATTATATGCTGCCTATATAACCAAAGTAACAGTAACGTCAACTGGTTTTACTATTACCAAAAGTAGTATAGGAACTACTGCAGATGTTTGTTGGGAAGCTTATGCTTAAATGATGTATATTATGGCAAATTTCACGGTTAGTGATACCGTAGGAGTAACTTTAAAACTAATACGAAATTTATGCAGAATTAAGTAAAAAGTACTGCTCGTCAGTTTATGCTGTCGTGTGGTTTTATAAAGAAGGAGGTTTAACATGAGTAAAAAGACAATATCAGATAAGAGCGAAAATGTTAGAGACACTATTTTAGTCGAAAAGAAAAATAATCTAGAAGGTCAATTAAGTAAATGCGCCGAGGAGAGTAAATCTAAAGAGAAAATCAGTAAAAAGAAATCTCCACTTATTGAGGTCGGCTCAAGAGTTAAGATCAAGGCAAATTCAAAGACCTACAGCGGGGTTCAGATTGCAAACTTTGTTTACAATAAAACATGGATTGTAAAAGAAGTTGACGGAAACAGAATTGTAATTGATAAAGACACGTCAGGGAAACATTCAATCTTAACGGCGATACATAAGGACAATTTAATACTTGTATAAAGAAAAGCCCTCTGTACTTTTGAAGTGCGAAGGGTTTTCGTTTTAGGTGTTTAGTAAATATGTACAAAAAAACAAATTATAGTTGGATAAACTTACAAAAATATGACATATTTATTGATATTTTTTCAAAAAAATGTACAATAATTAAATAAGGGATAATATTAACTGTTTTAATCATATAATTACAAAATGGATTATTAAAGTGAGAAAGTTATATACTGTTTAGATTTTTGTAAAAGAAATATGAAAAAGGAGTCATACTATATGTTTAAAAAAAACAAATTGTTATGTTGGATTCTGTTAATTCTTGCAATATTACAAGTAATTTCACAAATACTTGGTTATATCATAAGATATGAAACAAAAAATTTTTGTATAAGTATTTTAGTGTCATTAGGAAATTCAATAAGTGAAAATTGGTATAGTTTCTCTTTAATATTGTTTATCACAGTTTTGGGTTGTACTCTATATAACATTATTTTAGATAAAAAATCTGAAATACACGACCATATTCCTGTAATTGGTTTAATGTTATTAAATTTGCTTTTATGTAATAAATTGTATTCAACTGAATCACTTTTTAAAAAAGTAAATTATTTTTTGATAAACAAAACAAGATTTATTATTACAATTGTTTTTGTATTAATTAGCATAATTTTAGTTTGGATGTTTAATAAAGCTTACAAAATAAATAAAGAAACAAAAGAAATGATAATGCCTGATTTAGACAATGAGTATAACAGTGAAAGTCATGATAATGACTCACAGTATATTTGGAATCATCCATTTATATATTTATGGCGTACATATAAATATTACTTTACTAATAGGAAGCAAATTAAATATCAATATAAAAATCAAATGATTAAAATGAAAAAAGATTTTAATTTCCAAAAGGCATTAATAAAAAAACAAGGAAAACAAAATGAGTTAGAAATATCAAAATCAAAGTTTGAGACGGATGCAAAAATTAATGAAGCTATACAGAAAAAACGTATTAATGCTATAGAATATGAAGATAAAAATTTAAAAAACAACAGTAATGATAATAACAGCAGTGACAAAAATGATAACAAAAAAAGTAGTGACAAAAGTGATAACAGCAAACAAGGGTTATCAGCTATAATACTAACTATAATAACTATAGTTATTATAGTTAAGTTCGTCAAACTAAATAATTTTATTAAATTATTTGATGGATTTAAGGATAAAATTAACTTTGCTCAGGGTTGGTTATCATCCATAAAAAATCCTATAATAAATTTTATTTTAGTTTTTGGAATAATACTATTATTTGTTATATTATTTGCTTTTCTATGCTTTATAATATATTTTGTATATAGAATAATCATCTATTTTCTTTTTAATTCAAAGGAAGATGATAAAAGAGTAAAAAGATTTGTACAATTAATAAAAATATGTTTCTTTGAAATGACTGATAGTGCCATGAGATTAATTTTTTTTATTCCTGATTTCATAAAATATGTTGAGTATTATTTATTAGAAACAGATTTAGATAAAAAAATTGACGAGATATTTAAAGAACATGAAAATGCTACAAATAGTCAGTACTTTGATAAAGATGATAAAAAAAGTCAAGATCAATAATCAAATATGATTTAATTAATGAAAGCGAGTAGGACATTATGATAAAAAATAACGACAAAGAGATTTTAGAAGAAACAAATGCAAATAAAGCTATTAATCAAATGTTAAAGTATAGTGCTGCAGCTCTATCTGTGATATCTTTTATTACTACAATGAATGGTTTGAATGGTATTGTTGTTGATAATATCTTTGCGGCTGGGTTAATTTCATTCGGTATACAATCAATAATTTTAGTAATGGGATTGCAATTTTTTTATATTGCTAAAATAATATGGAAACAATCTGTAAAAAAATTTTTAAAATTCTGTTTGATATCATTTATGATACTTCTTTATTGTTTTTCAATAGCCTTTTCTTCATTTTTTAGTTTTGTTTATCTTACTAATGCTGCTTACACAAGTGTAAAAGCAACTGATTATAATATTGAAATTGAAAATTTTCTTGTGGCAAGTACAAAAGAGGTTAAAAGCATTAATGAACAAATAGGTAAAGTACTACTACAGAAAGTACAAAATGAGCTTCCAAATATTAGTGATTTGTTAGAGAAATATAGTGGTGATGCATCTGAAAAAGTAACGAAAATTGTCAAAAGCATCAAAAAGTACAAAGAGTCACAAATACCTAAAAAATTTGAGTTTAATACTGAATTAGCTATAGCTACGTATGAGGGCGTGAATGGTTCAAATTCTGCTAATGATGAGTTGAAAGCAAGTTGTGAGTCATTGAAAACACAAGTTAATGCTTATATAGCTTTTTACAATAATGATTATTATCCGTTTTATTCTAATTTATATGACGAACTTAATAATCAAGAGGATTCATCAAAAGCAGAAAACCAAATTAAAAATATATCCGTTAAGATAAAAGAGATTAAAAAGCAAAAACAAAAGCTAAATAAAATTTCACATTACCGTGAGTCAATAAACAAATATGTTAAAAGCACATGTAGTGGTATTGCAGCTTATTATGATTTATTAATTGGGAAATTGAATGAAATATCTAATAATTACAAAGAAATAAAAAATAATGATAAAACTGAAAATATGAGTTTACAAAGTGTTTACGAAACAATTTATTCTCCGGAAAATGTATCACCTGAAAAAATTGATCAATCAATAACAGAATTGAAAAAAATTATTACTGAGTATTTTCATAATACAGATTTGAACGTAAATGATTCAAATGTAAATCAACAAGAAAACAACTATATTAAAGATTTATCATCCTGCATTACATATTTAGGAGAATTTCAAAAGCATCAAGTATTAGACAGCAAAATAAAAAAATTTGAAGATAAACAACTTAATAAAGTATATATAGTTATCAATCAATCATCAAAAGATAGTTCAAGTGAAGAAACTGCGGTTAATAAAGTCAACGAAGATATTTGGAGCAAAAATAGACATCAAGACATTGCAAGTTTTATCAATTTACTGAAATCAATTCCTGACTTAGATTTAATACTTACTGCTTTTGACCAAAGTAATGATATACCATCATCAGTTGGCTCAAGTATTAATTATCTGAAAAATAAAAATAAAGAGGAATACATAAATAATACCATTTCAGAATCTTATAAATATATAAGAAATAAACTCGAAGAAATAAGTGATATGGAAAGGGCATGGAACTTTCTACATTCGGAAAATAACTTTTTGGCAATATTTTGTTTTATTTTAGCATTATTCTTGGATATTGCATCATTTCTAATCGGTATATTTTTATATTATAATAAATCGAAAAAAGTAAGTTATAAGTTGAATTAAAGTAGTGATCATATTGTAATTTCTAATCCATTTAGACCGTCAAGTTGCCTTTTTGTAACCTTTATCAGAGTAGGATTAGTCTTTTGAATGTTTAACGGGTATTCAAGTTCCTTTTTATATTGACACATTAGTTCTCTCTCACTTCTTTCCCATGGTTAAGGCTTTGTTGCCATGCCCATCTGTCAGTGTAGCTTACTTTGCTTACTGTTATAGGAACAGACTTTTCTTAATATCTTGATATCTTGCAACTGTTTCTTCGTATTCTTTTTGGTGTTTTCTGAAGTATTCAAGCACCTCTTTGCAGATTGATGGCTGTAAAGGTATAATTGTGTTTCAACAACAGCAAAGCCATGCATTCTTACCGACTTTAACAGCTTACTTTTTCTAAATCCATTTGAAACAACCTCCCTCTCTTAAATATAGTACTCCAAGAGAGTGCTTTTCTTATACTCAACACAAATCATTTAGGTATCTCATCCGAGATGTTTTTCAATTGGAACTCATTTTAAATAATGTAGGTTTTACAACCAATTTAGTATAAAATTAGTAAAAAATCAATTTATAAGCCTATATAATGTCATTTCATTGCGACTGGAACTCGTGTTGACGTTTGTAGCGTCTCGAGGGTTCGAATCCCTCCATCTCCGCCAGCAGG
>CANRKQ010000046.1 GCA_947631265.1 uncultured Clostridia bacterium
GATATTGATTTGAATTTCTCAGGAGAGTATCAGTCAAAGGCTCATAGGTATACCGAGGAGCTTTTCGGCTCTGACCACGTTTTTAAGGCGGGAACTATCTCAGGAGTGGCGGATAAAACAGCATACGGATATGTTATGAAGTATCTTGATGAGCGCGGAAGAAAGGCAAATCCCGCAGAAATTCAAAGGCTTGTAAACGGCTGTACGGGAATAAAACGCACTACCGGGCAGCACCCGGGCGGCATGGTTGTTATTCCGGCAGAGTACGAGGTTTATGACTTTACGCCTGTTCAGCACCCTGCTGAAAAAGCTGACAGCGATATTGTCACCACTCACTTTGATTTCAATTCACTTCACGATACGATCTTAAAGCTTGACGAGCTCGGACACGATGTGCCGACGCTGTATAAGCATCTGGAGGATATGACAGGCTGCGACGTAACAAAAATACCTATGTCAGACGATAAGGTATATTCACTTTTCACTTCTACCGAGGCGTTGGGCGTTAAGCCTGAGCAGATTTTTGTCGAGACAGGAACGCTTGGTATTCCTGAAATGGGAACGCCGTTTGTACGGCAGATGCTTTTAGACGCACAGCCTAAAAATTTCTCCGACCTTTTGCAGATTTCGGGGCTTTCCCATGGTACTGATGTTTGGCTGGGGAATGCTCAGGAGCTTATTAAGGACGGCGTTTGCGATATTTCCCAGGTAATAGGAACTCGTGACAGTATTATGACAAAGCTGATTTATTACGGAGTAGACCCGTCGCTTTCATTTAAGATAATGGAGATCACCAGAAAGGGTAATGCTCCAAAGCTGCTTACTGAGGAAATGAAACAGGAAATGCGTAATAATAATGTTCCCGAATGGTTTATAGAGAGCTGCTTAAAGATAAAATATATGTTCCCTAAGGCGCACGCTGCGGCATATGTAACGGCGGCTATACGTCTTTGCTGGTTTAAGGTGTACAAGCCTCTTGAGTTTTACGCAGCAATATTTACAGTACGAGGCGAGGATTTTGACGCTGAGACTGCAATAAAAGGCGAGGCGCAGGTCAAGCACAAAATTCAGGAGCTTAAATTCAAAAATGACAAAACTGCTAAGGAAGAGGGAACTCTTGATACGCTTATGCTTATCAACGAGATGATGTCGAGAGGATTTGAATTTTTGCCGGTAGATATTTTCAAATCTCATTCAACAATTTATAAAATTGAAAACGGTAAGCTGAGACTTCCTTTCTGCTCAATAAACGGTGTTGGAGAAAGCGCATCTAAGAGCATCTACGAAAAGGCTCAAAATGGTGATTTTATTTCTATTGAGGAGTTTGCAAATCAAAGCGGTGTTTCTAAGACGGTTATTGAAACACTTAAAGATATAGGCGCATTTGGAGATATTCCCGAAAGCAATCAGTTTTCGTTATTTAGTTTGTAATGGCAAGAAAATAAATGACTTAACTAAATAGAAAATTGATAAAACAGGATGGAGATTAAATATGCATAATTTAATTATTGTTGAGGGCTTACCATGTTCAGGAAAAAGTTCAACAGCAAAATATATTGCTGATAGATTAAATATGCTGAACATTGATGAGGGCAGTGGTATGCACCCGGCAGATTATGAATTTCATGCATTCATTCATAGGTCAGAAATGCAGAAGTTTTCTTATGATGAAAAAAAGATAATTATAGAGAATTCTAATCAAAAATCCGAAGGATTTGTTGTCTCACTGTCTGCATTTCAAGGCGCTTTCTTTGAGAAGCTTCTTCAATATAAAATATATGATTTTTTGCCATGGGAAGTGGAAAAGCCCGTTATGCTTGATAAATGGCGTGAGTTTGTAGATAATAAAAACCCTGATGAGAAGTATGTTTTTAATTGTGTACTATTGCAAAATCCTATGTGTGAAACTATGATGCGTTTTGGATTTAACCAGGATAAGTCATCTGCATATATTAGTGAAATTTGCAATATCATCAAACCATTGAATCCTGTCATAGTTTATTTGCAAAATGATAATATATGTGAAAGCGTAAAAAATGTTGTTTCTGAAAGAGGCGATGAATGGCTTAATGCAGTAATCGATTATCATTGTAATGGTGTATATGGCAAGTCTAAACAGCTTAATGGTTTTGATGGCTATATAGCTGCACTAGAAGAACGACAGCGAAGAGAACTTGAGATTCTGTCAGGTTTAGACATTGAATATATTGTACTGAATAATCCTCAGAAGAATTGGAATAAAGCGTATTTGGAATTGTATAAAAGACTGGTTTAAGAAGTCGGTACCTATCCGAACAAAACTTAAACGTAAACAGTCAAGGCTAACAAAGACCACATCAAGTTTGGACAATTGCAATCATATTTGTTTCTGCAAATTGTAAACTAACTATGAACTTTAACTAATGCTGTTGACAAGTACGATTTAATATGATATTATGCTACTAAGGTAGTACGTTACTACTTTAGTATGATAAAGTGAGTTTTTTTTATATCATAAATAATCAAGATAATAAATTGGAGTAAAAATGAAAAGATATGATTTAATTACCCCTGAGGGTACAAAAGATTTGCTTTTTGACGAATGTCTGTCAAGACGTGCTGTAGAAAACAAGTTTGCACAGATTTTTCAGTCGCGGGGCTACAGTGAGGTCGTAACTACGGGAATCGAATTTTACGATGTGTTCAACAAGGGTTCAAGGACAATTTCTCAGGAGCAGCTTTATAAGCTTGTTGATTCTAAGGGAAGGCTTATAGTTATGCGCCCTGATTCTACAATACCTATTGCAAGGCTTGTTGCAACGCGTCTCAAGGACGCTGAAATGCCGCTGCGGTTATATTATATCCAGACAATGTATGAAAATAACGCATTACTTAAAGGACATTCTGATGAAATAGTGCAGGCTGGTATTGAGCTTATAGGTTCGGATTCAAGGAAGGCGGATTTTGAGGTATTGTCAACGGCGATGGAAACGCTTACTGCTTTTGAAAAGGACAAATTCCGTCTTGAAATTGGCACAATAGGATTTTTTAAGGAGCTTATATCAAAGCTGGATATTGACGAGTCTGCGGCAGAGGAGATTAGGTATCTGGTATCAAATAAGAACTATCCTGCTCTTAATGATTTACTTGACAATATAGGTGATAACGACGCTACAAGGGCATTAAAGCAGCTGCCGCGATTGTTCGGCGGCGAGGAGGTTTTTGAAAGAGCGTCAAAGCTTTTCTCTGATGAGAAGATTGAAAAAATGCTTTCAGATTTAAGATATGTGTACAATTCTCTTACAATGCTGGGATATGAAGGGAAAATCATTGTAGATCTCGGAACGGTTAACAGAGTAGATTATTACACAGGAATAGTTTTCAGAGGCTATCTTGAGGGAATAGGCGAGCCTGTATTGTCGGGCGGACGTTATAACAGGCTGATCTCTGAATTTGGATTTGACGTAGCCGCTACAGGCTTTGGAATAAGTGTAAACGCAGTTTCATCTCTTTTACTGAAAAGTGAAGATGCTCCGAAAACTAAAGTTGCAGACGCGATTGTGTTCGGAGAAGGTGAAAATACTTTAAAGGCTGTTGCATATTGCAATGCTCTTGTTAAAAGCGGGATAACAGCTGAAAACTCTCTCTTTGAAACGATTGAGGAAACAAAGGAATACGCTGTTAAAAAGGGAATATCAAAGCTGTATATAGTTTCAAACGAGGTTAGAGAAATTACCTTATAAGTAATATATTTTGTTTATAAAAATCATTCTTGTCTTTTATCTGGTTTCTTGCCTTTACAAATTGGGTAAGTTTCTTCAATCTAATTTTACCTGTTTTATAATATCAGAAAGGAAAATGTATTTATATATGAATAAGCCTATAAGAATTGCTCTGACAAAGGGCAGACTTGAAAAGGATACGGTCGGGCTTTTAGAGAAAATAGGCTTTGACTGCACAACTGTCAGGGAAAAGGGACGAAAGCTTATACTTCCGATTCCTGACGCAAATTTAGAAGTCGTGCTTGCAAAGGCCAATGACGTTATAACATATGTTGAACACGGTGTATGCGATATGGGGGTTGTTGGAAAAGACACCATTATGGAAATGGGCGGTTCGTTTTTTGAGCTTGTTGATTTAGGTTTCGGCAGATGCAGGTTTGCGCTTGCGGCTAAGAAGGGTTCTGGTTTCTACGGAGGTTATGATATAAAAACTATTGCTACTAAATATCCTAATGTTGCGAGAGCGTACTTTGAAACAAAGGGTATGGATCTGGAAATAGTAAAGATAGAAGGTTCGGTTGAGCTTGCTCCGCTTTTAGAGCTTTCAGACGGAATAGTCGATATAGTGGAGACGGGAACAACGCTAAAGGAAAACGGTCTTGAGGTAATAGAGGATATTGCACCTATTTCGGCAAGGCTTATAGTAAACACAGTAAGTATGAAACTAAGGCAGGCAGAAATTGAAAAGCTGGTTTCATTGGTTGAAAAAAATCTTTAGACTAGAGTAAAATAGCGCAGAGAGGGGGAATGCTCCTTAAGGAGCAAGTATATGAGTATAAAGACGATTTACGCTAACGGTAAGGACGAGGTTGAATTTTTAAAGCAGGTGGCTGAGCGTAACGGCGAAACGGATAAAAAGGTTACTGAAATAGTAAGCGAGATTATCAATAATGTAAAGGTCGGCGGCGACAAAGCCGTAAATGATTATACAGTGAAGTTTGACGGAAAGGCTCCTGAATATTATGAGGTTCCAAGAGATGTTATTAACGACGCTCTGACCGAGGCTGACCCTGAATTTGTTGAGGCACTTTTGAATGCGCAGGAAAACATTGCAGATTTCCACAGCAGACAGAAATCTCAGAGCTTTGTTGATACTAAGGAAAACGGAGTTATTCTCGGGCAGAGAGTAAGGGGCTTAGAGCGTGTAGGTTTATATGTTCCGGGAGGAACAGCAGCTTATCCGTCATCTGTTTTAATGAATGCAATTCCTGCTAAGATTGCAGGAATTAAAGAAATTATAATGGTTACTCCTCCGCTTAAAGACGGGACACCTAACAAAGATATTCTTGTTGCCGCTGCAATATGCGGAGTGGACAGAGTATTTTTAGCAGGCGGCGCACAAGCGGTTGCGGCACTGGCATTCGGCACGGAGACAATTCCAAAGGTAGACAAAATTGTAGGTCCGGGAAATATATTTGTAGCAACGGCAAAGAAAATTTTATACGGAACTGTAGATATTGATATGATAGCAGGTCCTAGCGAGATTTTGGTAATTGCTGATGAGAGCGCAAATCCTAAGTTCGTTGCGGCTGATTTGATGAGTCAGGCAGAGCACGATAAAATTGCGTCGGCTATTCTGGTTACAACAAGCGAAAAGCTTGCGGACGAGGTTAAAATCGAGCTTGAATGTCAGATAAAAGAGCTATCAAGAAAAGAGATAATAGATGAGTCGCTAACAGGTTTCGGAGCGATAATAATTTGCGATTCAAAGGATAAAGCTGTAAAGCTTGCAAATGATCTGGCTCCTGAGCACTTAGAGGTTTTATTTGAAAATCCGTTGGAGTATATTGGCAGGCTTGACAATGCAGGCTCGGTATTTTTAGGTTCATATGCTCCCGAACCGCTGGGAGACTATTATGCAGGACCTAATCATGTCTTGCCTACAAGCGGTACGGCGAGATTTTCATCTCCACTTTCGGTAAACAGCTTTGAAAAGCGTTCCAGTTTTATATACTACACCGAGGACGCATTATTAAAAGCAAAGGATGACATAGTTCTTATTGCTGAAAAAGAGGGACTTACTGCTCACGCCAATGCAGTAAAGGTGAGATTTGAATAAAGGAAAGTACACAATGAAATGCTGGGAAAACAATATAAAAAAGGTTAGTCCGTATGTTCCGGGAGAACAACCTAAGGGCAAGGACATAATCAAGCTTAATACTAATGAAAACCCATATCCTCCGGCAGAGGGAGTTATGAAGATCTTAAAGGGATACAATGCTGATAATTTAAGGCTTTATCCAGACCCTTCATCTGAGGAGCTTATCATATCTCTTGCGCAGAGATATGGTGTAAAGCCGTCACAAATATTTGTAGGGGTTGGCTCTGATGACGTTATATCAATGGCGTTTATGACGTTTTTTAATTCGGATAAGCCGATTATTTTCCCTGACATAACCTATTCGTTTTATGACGTCTGGGCTGAGGTTTACGACATACCTTACCAAACAAAGCCGCTGGATAGCTGCTTTAGAATAAACGAAAGCGATTATTTCTGTGAAAACGGTGGGGTTATTTTTCCTAATCCAAATGCTCCTACGGGGGTTTTTGAGAGCCTTGACAAGATTGAAAAGATTGTAAAGGCTAATTCTGATGTTATCGTAATAATAGACGAGGCTTATATAGATTTCGGCGGCGAAAGCTGTATACCTCTTTTGAATAAATATGATAACCTGCTTGTTGTTCAGACCTTTTCAAAGTCGCGCTCTTTGGCAGGAGCCAGAATAGGCTTTGCTATCGGAAACGAAAAGCTTATAAAATATCTAAATGATGTTAAGTTTTCGGTTAATTCTTATACGATGAACAGTCTAACACAAAGGATTGGCGCTGAGGCAGTTAGAGATGAGATTTACTTTAAAGAAACGGTAAATAAAATTATTAATACAAGAGAAAATGCAAAGGTAAAGTTAAAGGAGCTGGGATTTATTTTTCCCGACTCAAAAAGCAACTTTATATTTGCTTGTCACTCTAGTAAGTATGCGGGTATAATTTTTGAAGAGCTTAAGAAAAGAAATATTTATGTGCGTTACTGGAACAAGCCGAGAATTGACAATTATCTTAGAATTACAATTGGCACAGACAAAGAGATGGATAAGCTTTTTCAAGCTTTGGAATGTATATTAAAAAGCGAATAGCTTTACACTAGAACGGAGGATTATTATGAGAACAGCCGATATTTCAAGAAAGACGAAGGAGACAGATATTAGTGTATTTGTAAAGCTTGACGGCGAGGGCAAGGTTACCGCTGATACAGGAATAGGTTTTTTCGACCATATGCTGATTTCATTCGGGGTACACTCTGGGATTGATATGCAGATAAATGTAACGGGGGATTTGAATGTTGACGGCCATCACACTATAGAAGATACGGGAATTGTCTTAGGACAGGCGATTGCAAAGGCGCTGGGTGATAAGTCGGGAATTGCCAGATACGGCAGCGCATACATTCCTATGGACGAGGCGCTTGGCTTTTGTTCTCTTGATATAAGCGGCAGACCGTTTTTGGTTTTTAATGCAGAATTTAATGATGAAAAAATCGGAGAAATGGATTCTTGTCTTGTAGAGGAGTTTTTCAGGGCATTTGCATTTAATTCCGGAATAACTCTGCATATATCACAAATTTACGGAAAAAACGACCATCACATATGCGAGTCGCTTTTTAAAGCGGCAGCACACGCGTTCAAAGCTGCTATTTGTGAAAACAAAAGCGGTGAGGTCTTGTCTACCAAAGGAGTGTTATAATTGATAGCGATAATTGATTACGGGGCAGGTAATATCTTCAGCGTTAAAAATGCGCTTGATATGCTCGGTATAGAGAGCGTTCTTACGAAGGATAGAAAACTTATTGAATCCTCTGACGCTATAATTTTACCCGGGGTAGGAGCGTTTCCTTGGGCGATGAATCAGCTTAAAAAAGGCGGTCTCGCAGATACTTTAAAGCACGAGGCGACTAAAAAGCCGTTTCTTGGCATCTGCCTTGGAATGCAGCTGCTTTTTGACAAGGGCTACGAGTTTGAAGAGTGCGGCGGACTGGGACTGATTCCCGGAAAGGTTGACAGGATAGATGAACCGGGGCTGACTATCCCACATATGGGCTGGAACAAGCTTGAATATAATATTAAAAACTGCCCTCTGTTTGACGGTTTGCCTGGAAACGATTATGTGTATTTTGTACATTCTTTCAAGGCATACTGTGATAATGATGACAGGAATTTAGTTGCTTATTGTGAATACGGCGGTAAAGTTCCCGCTATGGTATGGGATGGTAAATTTGTATACGGGGCGCAGTTCCACCCGGAAAAGAGCGGAAAAATCGGACTTAAAATTCTACAGAATTTTTCAAAGCTGATTATGTAAAAGGTTTTCGGTAAAGTTTTTTTCTGAGGTTTGATTTCAATTACAGATTTATTTATATTTTATTAACGGAGGATAAAAATGCTTGCAAAAAGAATCATTCCCTGTCTTGACGTAAGAGACGGACACGTTGTAAAGGGAGTTAATTTTGAGGGCGTAAAAGATGTCGGCGACCCGGTTGATTTTGCATATGAATACAACATTCAGGGTGCTGACGAGCTTGTTTTTTATGATATAACGGCGTCTCACGAGGGCAGAGGTGCAATGCTTGACGTTGTTAGAAACACTGCAAAAAAGGTATTTATACCTCTTACTGTAGGAGGAGGAATAAAAACTATCGATGATTTCAGAGACACCTTAAGAGCAGGGGCTGACAAGGTATCGGTAAACTCACAGGCAGTTCAGAATCCGGAGCTTATAAGTAAAGCGGCTGATATTTTCGGAAGTCAATGCGTGGTTGTAGGTATTGACGCTAAGAAAGTATCAGATGGAAAGTGGACTGTATATATCAACGGCGGAAGAATAGATTATAAGCTTGATCTAATTGAGTGGGTTAAGCAGATAGAAAAGTTGGGCGCAGGGGAGATATGTTTAAATTCAATAGACACAGACGGTGTTCGCGGCGGATACGATATAGAAATGCTCAATGCCGTATGCGACGCTGTGAAAATTCCGGTAATAGCGTCGGGAGGCTGCGGAAAGCTTGAAGATTTTGCTGAGGCGTTTAAAAAGACAAACTGCTCTGCTGCGCTTGCGGCGTCTTTGTTCCACTTTAAGGAGCTTACAGTCAATGAGGTAAAATCATACCTTATAAAGCAGGGAATTCCAGTTAGAGATGTGACCAATAACTTATCACCGAGGCTGTTTTAAGAAGAGAAGGCATATTGAATGGTAAATATTAGTAAATAATTAAGGGTAAAAAATAATGGGTAAAATAAAAGTTGACATAAATAATCTTGACAAGTTTTTTATAAAATCTGAGCTTGTTCCCGCGATAGCGTTTGACATTGATACAAAGACTGTTTTAATGCTTGCATATATGAATAAAGAGAGTCTTAGAAAAACTCTTGAAACAGGGTACACCTGGTACTGGAGCCGTTCAAGGAGCGAGCTTTGGAACAAGGGAGCGACAAGCGGACATTTGCAAAGGGTCGTATCAATTTACAGCGACTGCGACAACGACACTTTACTTTTGAACGTAAGACAAACTGGGGCTGCCTGTCACACAGGTTCATACAGCTGTTTTTTTAATGAAGTATATAATGACAGATAAGTGGAGGATATAAAATGGAAACTTTAAAAATGTTAGAGCAGGTTGTGAAATCCCGCAGGGAAACTAAAGAGGAAGGCTCATACACCTGTTATCTTTTTGATAAGGGAATTGATAAGATACTCAAAAAAGTTGGAGAGGAGAGCGCGGAAACTATAATTGCCGCAAAGAACAAGGATAACTCTGAGCTAAAAGGCGAAGTTGCCGACCTTTTGTATCATCTTATGGTGATGTGCGTTGAAAGGGATTTGCCGTGGAGTGAGATCGAGGCAGTTCTTGATGAGCGCCATAACAAGACAGGCAACTTAAAGAAGATGAAAGTAGTTGATAAAAACACCTAGTTCTGCGCCTATGGAAAGTTAGATAAATTTAAAACTTTCACAATGAGAGGCAATTTTCTGGAGAAAAAAGCAACGGTGAACCATTAACGGTTCACCGTTGCTTTTTAAGTGTTATTCAGTTTGCGATTGAGTTTCTTCCTGTGATTGAGCTGGTTGTTCAGACACGGGTTCGTGTACTCTTCCTGAGTTGAGCATTTCGGTTTCTTCTAACGATCTCGGGAAAAATTCGTTGGTAGGGAATTTGATTTTCTCAAACAGCTCACAAGGGGAGTCTGTGGTTGTTGAGCATTCCTTGCTTGGTATGCAATAGTCATACGCGGGAACAAGAATAGGTACAGGACGTGAGAGCTGAACTATTGAAAAAAGTCCAATTGTTATGTAAGCTACCTTTGGAATATTTGGTGATGGACAATCTCCGGTACTGTTTTCATCACACTGCACAGGACAATCGCAGCGATTATAGCGATATTTGGGTAACAGCTTGCAGTCTAGAGAAATAGGTTCGACAACGCTTACCGTTGCTCTTGGCAGGGTCTGAGAATAGTACCCGTTAGACGAATTGATTTCTGTCGTTTCGTCAGACGAAAAATATTTTGTATTTCCGTCGCCGCCGTAGAGAATTACCTTCTTGCTGAAGGTTGTTACACCGTTTAGAGTTGTTGAAGGCAGTGATACATTTGTGAATGCTTCGATTTCAACATTAAAGGTGTAGGTAAGATCTACAGAGAAAAATCCCTTGTTAAACGGAACAGGCTCAATGTCAAAAACAGTATTTACAACTTCAACGCTCTTGCTTTTGATGAATTTCGCATTTGCGATAATGGCTTGATCCTCGGTTGATCCGAATACAACTTCTAGATCTTCAATGCAGTCTTTGTCAGAACAGCTGTCGAAAATTCTCATTGCTTCAATGCAAACCGCTTCGCTAAATGCGGCTGAATTGGCATTTAAATCGCTCATAAAAGTTTCCTCCTTTAATTATATTTGAAGTTTTAGACTTCTATATATCTTATTCATATTTAATAAATTTGTGCATATTTAAAGAAA
>CANRKQ010000047.1 GCA_947631265.1 uncultured Clostridia bacterium
TATTATATACTTATTGTGTTTGACTTAAATCGTCAGCAAAGCTGCCAATACAATAATTATTTTCGACCTTTTCTATTTTAACATATAATATCTTTTTTCGCAAACTATTTTGAGGTGTTTTAAGGTTTTTTTTCGGAATTTTTACAAATGTAAAATTGGGAGTATGTCCTTCATAAAATTCTGAGGACTTTTCCTTTTCAAATAAAACAGGATATATTTTTCCCACCTGAGAGTTCATAAATTCAGACGACAACCTACTGCATACAGACTCCATAGCCTTTGAGCGGGTCTCCTTGATTTTTCCGTCGATCTGGTCGTTGCGCCTGGCGGCAGCAGTTCCTTCTCTTTTTGAATAGGGGAATATATGAACTTTTGCAAATTTGATTTTACTGACAAAGCTAAGAGACTCATTAAAATCCTCATCGCTCTCTCCCGGAAAGCCTACCATAATATCTGTAGTTATTGCGCAGTCGGGAAAACTCTTTCTCAGCTTATTGCAAAGCGTTTCGTATTCTGAACAGGTGTATTTCCTGTTCATTTCTCTTAGCGTTCTGTCGCAGCCGCTTTGCAGAGAAAGGTGAAACTGAGGACATAGCTTGCTTAACCCTGCCATTCTTTCAATATCCTCGTCTGAGATCATCTCAGGTTCAATAGAACCAAGCCTTACCCTGTCTATTCCCTCAACAGAGCAAGCTGTTTCAACAGCATCGATCAGTCTTATACTATTATTACTGCACAGATCCCTGCCATAGCAGCAAAGATTTATTCCGACGAGTATTACTTCCCTATGTCCCTTTTTAGAAAGCTTAGTTATCTCATTTTTTATCTCTTCAAGCCTCTTAGACCGGATATGTCCCCGCGCATAAGGTATAATGCAGTACGAACAGTATTGGTCACATCCGTCTTGGATCTTAACGTTTGCTCTTGTTTTATTTTCATATCCGTTTATGCTCATACTTTCTATTTTATCGTTTTCCGAGTGCTTTTTTATAGATATGATCTGCTTTCTTTCTCCGTTAGAATCCAGATTATCATCAGACAGATAATCATTAATCAGCTCAGGTATACTCATTTTATTTGCTGAACCGCATATTATATCGCAAAAGTCAAACGTCCGCACTTCATTCTCAAACGCCTGAGGAAAACAGCCTGTGAGTATTATTATACAGCTTTCGTTATGCTTTCTTATTTTACGAAGTACCTGTCTGCATTTTAGACTGGCTTGTCCGGTGACTGTACATGAATTTACTATCGCGGCGTCGGCGTCTTTTATTGATTCGGTACAGGTGTGAAATGAAAGCTCCAGTCTTTCTTTTAAAGCTTCGGTTTCGTAGTGGTTGACCTTGCAGCCGAGAGTGTAAAAGTATATTTTCATATTTAAAAATTACTCCTTTAAAGAGTTTTCTAGGCTCATAAATAATGAAAATCAAAGAAATAAAATGTGCATATCTCACAAATTAAAAACATTTTATTGTGAAAGATATACAAATTAACAGTTGACATTTTATTTTACTTGAACATTATACTATATTTACTTAATTTTTTCAAATACCCCTTGACAATTGATAAAAATGTGGTATATTTTAGTTAGAGAATTAAAAGAGATATAATTCTCCGGATTCCTAAGGGTTTTCAAAAATAAAACATTTTTGGGAGGAATTTATTATGACAAAAGCAAAAATATTGCTGCAATCGATTTCAGACGTTAAGGAGTTTGTAAGCGCAGTATCAATGTGTGATTTTGATGTGGATTTAATTTCGGGAAGATACGCAGTTGACGCTAAGTCAATTATGGGTATTTTCAGTCTTGATTTATCAAATGCTATTGATCTCATTGCATATACAGATGATTCTCAGGCATTATTTTCACATATTTCAAAGTTTGTAGTTAAATAGGCATATTCTAATCTAAAAATTTAATACTTAATAAAATCTTCGGTATGGCTTTAGGGCTGTACCGATTTTCTTTTATAGGCAGGCCGCAATAGTTCAGAGCAGGGCCGAGCCCCTCAAGCGCTCTGCCTTTGAGAGGTTATTAAAATGTGGATCTTGCCTCTTGCCTTTAGTTTTATTTCATCTTGCCGCTTTTATCTTTCATCTTGTTTCTTGCCTGTTGTTTCTTGCATCTAAGAGCATAAACCTTTGTCTTTGGCATAAAATTTACTAAGCAACATTATGTTCAGATATAATTAAGGAAAAGGGAGTATGCTAATGAAAGCGGTAAAATTTTTGTCGGTCTTATTTCTGTGTTTTATAACTATGTCTATTTCTTTAGCGAGGGCATTTGCCTCAGGAGTTGCGCGGCAGGAGGCTGTGGCGACTGCTCTTGACGCATCAAACGAGCATAAAGCAACAGGTCTTTCGGTAACGGCGGAATCGGCTATATTATATGAGGTTTCATCTAAGACGATAATATATAACAAAAGAGCAGACGAAAAAATGCCCGTTTCGTATCTTACAAAGCTGATGACTATACTTCTTACAGCGGAAAAGCTGGAGACTGACAGGGAATTTACTCTCGACAGAAAGCTTATCACATCGGCGGATGCAAATTCAAAGCAGGGTTCTCAGATATGGCTTGACGTTGGTGAAAAAATCAGCATACGAGAGCTTTTAAAATCGGTCACTATCGGAAATGCAAACGACGCCTGTGTAGTTCTGGCTGAGGGCATTTCGGGCAGCGAGAACGCATTTGTCAAGGTTATGAACAGCCGTGCAAAATCATTGGGTATGAGAGATACGTCGTTTGTTGACAGTACGGGGATCAGCGATTCAAATATATCCACAGCAAAGGATATAGCACTGCTGTCAGCCGAGGTGTTAAAACATACAAATCTGAAAGGGTATTTTACAACGTGGATGGATAATGTAAGGGGAGGAAAGGCAGAACTTGTAAACTTAAACACATTGGTCAGGAAATATAAAGGCATAAGCGGATTAAAAGCCTGCGCATCTGAAAAGGCAGGAAACTGCATAGCTGCCTCGGCGTCAAGGAACAATATGAATCTGGTTGCGGTCGCCTTAAAGACAAAAGACAGCGACAGCAGAGCTGTTGACGCAAAGGCAATGCTCAACTTCGGTTTTGACGGATATGATATGTACGCGCCGGAAATCCCAAAGGACGCAGTTGAGCCAATTAATGTTACTCACGGCGTTGTTCTTAAAACAGATACCTATGTTGACGGAACAGCAAGGCTGGTTATAAAGAGAGGCACAGCAGGCGACATAGGCATATCATTTGACAGAATGAGCAAGCTTGAGGCGCCTGTAAAGAAAAACACAAAGGTGGGAGAGCTTGTATTCAGTATGGGTTCAAAGCAGATATTAAAACACAATATATATACAAAAAATGATGTACAGCGTATAGATTTGGTGGGGGCATTTAGTAAACTTTTGTTAAGTTTACTAAGAATTTAAAATAAAATTGTATTAGTTGCACAAAAACATAATTGATACACAAACTTGACAAAAAGAGCACTTGAAAAATAACTTGTTTTATAGTAAAATAGAAACAGCAAATATTAGAAAGGATTTTGGAAAGTGGCAATAAAGTTAAACACAAAGTATCTTAGGTCTTTTATATCTGAACATGAAATGGAGGCTATGAAGTCTCAGATTACCGACGCGCATAACACTATTGAAAGTAGAAACGGTCTGGGAAATGATTTTTTGGGTTGGGTTGATCTTCCTGAAAATTATGATAAAGACGAGTTTGAGAGGATTAAAGCGGCAGCCGAGAGAATAAAGGAAACTGCCGATGTTCTTATTGTTATAGGAATAGGAGGCTCATATTTAGGAGCAAGAGCTGCTATTGAGCTTTTGAGGTCTCCGTTTTACAATAATTTAAAGAAGGATACTCCCGATATATATTTTGTCGGCAATAATATTAACCCGACATATCTTCAGGAAATTCTGTCAATATGCGAGGGTAAGGAGATTTGTGTAAATGTTATTTCCAAGTCGGGAACAACTACCGAGCCGGCATTGGCTTTCAGGATCTTCAAAAAGCTTGTCGAGGAAAAGTACGGAAAGGAAGAGGCGAAGAACAGAATATTTGCCACAACTGACACAAAGAGGGGAACGTTAAAAGAGCTTTCCGATAAGGAGGGCTATGAAACTTTTGTTATTCCTGACGATGTGGGCGGAAGATTTTCTGTACTTACGGCTGTGGGACTGCTTCCTATTGCGGTTGCCGGTTGTGATATTGACAAGATAATGGCAGGCGCAAAGAAGGGTATGGAGAAGTATTCAAAGGACGACGGCAACGACTGCTATAAGTACGCGGCTATAAGAAATATCCTAAACAGAAAGGGCAGGTCGGTTGAAATGCTTGTTTCGTACGAGCCCGGCTTTACAATGATGGCAGAGTGGTGGAAACAGCTTTACGGCGAGAGCGAGGGCAAGGATAACAAGGGTATTTTCCCGTCATCTGCGACTTTTTCTACCGATCTTCATTCGTTGGGCCAGTTCATTCAGGACGGCTCTAGAATAATGTTCGAGACAGTAGTGGATATAAAGAAACCTAAGCAGGACTTATTCTTAGAGGAGGACTCTGAAAATCTGGACGGCTTGAATTTTCTGACAAATCAGAATATGTCTGATGTGAACAGAAAGGCTTTAGAGGGTACGATTTTAGCTCATACCGACGGCGGAGTGCCAAATTTAGTTATTGAGGCAGACGAGCTTGACGAGGAGAACTTCGGTGAGATGGTCTATTTCTTTGAAAGAGCCTGTGCGGTTTCGGGATATGTGCTTGGAGTAAATCCATTCAATCAACCGGGCGTTGAGAGCTATAAAAAGAATATGTTTGCTTTATTAGGTAAGCCGGGCTATGAGGATCAGAAGGCTTTGCTTGAGGAAAAGCTAAAGTAATTTACTAAGTGATTTTAATGAAATTACCGGATTAAAGAATTAATAAATTATCGGACAGGTATATATTTGTCCGTTAAAATAAATTTGCCCGAGGGCGGAACGGAGTGTTGTTATGATCAGCATTATAACAGGAAAAAAAGGAACAGGAAAAACAAAAGTTTTAGTTGACAAAATTGCTGAGGCATCAGATAAGGCAACTGGAAATGTTGTTTGTATTGAAAAGGGAATGAAACTCACTTATGATCTTCCCCACAGCGTTAGACTTGTTGATGCAGAGGAATATGCTATCGAGAGCTATGATACGTTTTACGGTTTTGTAATGGGTATGCTTGCAGGAAACTATGATATACAGGAAGTATTCATCGACGGTATTCTGAAAATAGGCGGAAGAGACTATGATGAGCTGGGAGCTATGTTTGAAAAGCTCGACGCTCATGCTAAGGATATAAATATAATATTTACGGTTTCTGAAGATGCGCAGGATCTGCCCGAAAAAGTAAAGGCATTTATGTAAGCCTTAAAACTGAGTTAATTTTAAAATTACATAAAAACTATTGACAATGTAAATTATAATAGTTATAATGTAATTTATGATGTTTGAGGTGTTAGAATGAAAATACAACTGAAACAATTATTTGATATAGTCGGCGAACGTAAAGAGATCAATTATGAAATACCTCTTGATGAGCTTAAAGGCTATAAAGCTGTTTCATTCAAAACACCTGTATCGATAAACGGAGAAGTTGAAAACAGAGCAGGAATTGTAACCCTGAGATTTAAGTTGAGTTTTGTTTTAAATCACGTTTGCGACAGATGTCTTAAAAGGTTTGAGCAGGAATATGATTATGATTTTGAGCATACGCTCGTTCAGAATTCAAAGACTGATGATAACGAGCATATTGTATGTGAAAATATGATTCTTGACTTGAATGAGTTGGCTATTTCTGATTTATTGTTGCAGCTGCCTTCAAAGATATTGTGCAAGGAAGACTGCAAGGGCTTATGCTATATTTGCGGACAAAATCTTAATGAATCTGCTTGCGAATGCTCAAAGAGTCAATAGCCGCAACAATACTATTAAAATATCCTAAGAGGAGGTGCCACAATGGCAGTACCAAAGAGAAAGGTATCCAAGGCCAGACGTGATAAAAGACGTTCTGCTGTTTGGAAATTAGACGCACCGGCTTTAAGCAGATGTTCTAATTGCGGAGAGCTTACAGCTCCACATAAAGTTTGTAAAAATTGCGGATTTTATAAGGGTGTAGAGGTCATAAAGAAAAGCAGCGACGCTGCTAAGTAAGCATCTTTGTAAAGCAGAGGTGGAGTTTTCCTTCTCTGCTTTTTTCATGTAAAAATTGCTTTCGATTTCGGATAAGGATAAAAACTCTCTTTTTACAAAACAACACGCTAGGGTTACTCTGATATTGCGTGATCTTAGTTAAAGTAAATAGATTATAAAGGAAAAATTAGATTATAAAGGAGGCAGAGCATATGGCATTACCGATAGCTGCGATTGTCGGCAGACCGAATGTGGGAAAATCTACGCTGTTTAACAAGCTTATTGGACAAAAGCTATCTATTGTAGAGGACACTCCGGGAGTTACAAGAGACAGAATTTATTCAAAATGCGAGTGGCTGGGCAAGCAGTTTATGCTTGTCGATACAGGCGGTATAGAGCCTAAAACAGACGATATTATTCTTTCTCAGATGAAACGTCAGGCGGAGGTTGCAATAACAAGCGCCGATGTGATAATATTTATTACGGATATTAAAACGGGTGTAACTGCAAATGATTACGAAGTAGCTGATATGCTTATGAAATCGGGAAAGCCTGTTGTTCTTTGTGTAAACAAATGCGATAATATCGGGGATACTCCTTATGAGTTTTATGAGTTCTACAATCTCGGGATAGGCGACCCTATAGCTGTATCATCAATTCACGGACACGGAACGGGCGATTTGCTAGACGAGGTGGTAAAGCATTTTCCCGATGCTGAAAACGCAGATGATGATGACGGCGCTATTAAGGTTGCGGTCATCGGAAAGCCTAATGCGGGAAAATCATCGATTATAAACAAGATTTGCGGAGAGGAAAGGCTTATTGTCTCGGATATAGCAGGAACTACCAGAGACGCCACCGATACAACTGTTGAAAATGAAAAGGGAAAGTTTATTTTTATTGATACAGCAGGTATCAGAAGAAAATCAAAGGTGCTTGAGAACATAGAAAAATACAGCGTACTCAGGGCTTTTATGGCAGTAGACAGAGCAGATGTTGCGGTCATAGTTATAGACGCGACCGTCGGCTTTACCGAGCAGGATTCAAAGGTTGCCGGATATGCGCACGAGCAGGGAAAGGCTTGTGTTGTTGCGGTAAACAAGTGGGACGCGGTAGAGAAGGACACAAATACCATGTCCGAGTACACAAACAAGCTGAAGAATGATTTCAGCTTTATGTCATATGTTCCGTTTGTGTTTATTTCTGCAAAGACGGGTCAGAGATTAGACAAACTTTTAGATTTGATTAAATTTACTGCCGAGAAAAATTCTATAAGAATTTCAACCGGAAAGCTCAACGATGTTTTGGCTTATGCTACAAGCAGAGTTCAGCCGCCTTCTGATAAGGGAAAAAGGTTAAAAATTTACTATATGACTCAGCCGTCAACAAAGCCGCCGACATTTGTTACCTTTGTTAATAAAGCGGAGCTGTTCCATTTTTCTTATCAGAGATATTTGGAAAATCAAATACGGGAAACCTTCGGTCTTGAGGGAACGCCCGTGAGGTTTATTGTCAGAGAACGCGGCGTTAACGATACAAAATAAAGGAGGATAGTGTGAAAAAAGTATTTTCACGCTATAAAGGTCTTTGCACGGCAAAGGCAGGGTGATTATTATGAAGGAATTTTTATGTATTGCTGTTACTGCTATATGTTCGTATTTGTTCGGGAGCTTCAACTCTGCGCTTATAGTGTGCAGACTTTTAAAGCACGATGATATAAGAAAGTACGGCAGCAAAAGCGCAGGACTTACCAATGTTCTGAGAGTTTACGGTAAATTACCTGCTTTTATAACTCTTTTGTGCGATTTGTTCAAGGGCGTTATTGCGGTTGTATTGGCACGGGTGATCGTAACAGATGTTCTTGGAGTGCTGTTCTTCGGCGACAGATTGTTTATTGGATATGTTGCAGGAGTATGCGTAGTGCTCGGACATATTTTTCCTCTGTATTATGGTTTTAAGGGAGGTAAGGGAGTTCTTACCTGCTGCACGACAATGCTGGTTGTTGATCCTGTTACTACTCTTTTGTGCTTAGCTGTTTTTATTATAGTTGTTTATATAACTAAATATGTTTCGCTTGGTTCGGTATCGGCTTTAATTGTTTATCCGTTTTTTACAGGTATAATTCAGTCAGTTAGAGGATTTAACGGAATTTGGATAAATGTAGCATTTACTGCTCTGCTGGCTGTTCTTATAGTATTCAAGCACAAGGCTAACATAATAAGACTTAAAAATCACGAGGAAAATAAGCTCAGCTTTAAAAAATAAATGATAATTAATTAGTATTATAATAATTCATATTGGAGGATTGTTATGGCGGATATAGTTATTCTGGGTTCGGGCGGATTTGGACTTTCGCTTGCCGTGATGTGTGATAAGCTGGGTCACAAGGTAACTGTGTGGTCGAAGTTCAAAGACGAGATAGATACTATTGAGAGGACAGGTGAGCTTAAAGCCAAGCTCCCGGGAGCTATTGTTCCCAAAAGTATTGAGCTTACAACAGATATTTCCTGCGTTAAGGATAAGGATATAGTTGTTGTGGGTATACCGTCGTCATTTGTAAGGGAAACCTGTGAAACCGCTAAGCCCTATATGAGTGAAAAAACCTATATAGTTAACACATCAAAGGGTCTTGAAAACGGAACTCTTAAACGAATGAGCGTTGTAGTTTCGGAGGTTTTTGACAAAAACAGAGTAATAGTTCTCACAGGACCTTCTCACGCCGAGGAGCTTGCTAGGGGGATCCCGACAACCGTTGTGGTCTCATCAAAGGACCATAGCGCTGCAAAGTATATTCAGGATTCTATGTCAAGCTCAGTACTTAGAATATATATAAATGACGATATTGTTGGCTGTGAAATAGGAGGCTCATTAAAAAACATAATTGCTCTTGCGGCAGGAATATGCGACGGTAAAGGCTATGGAGATAATACAAAGGCGGCTCTTATGACAAGAGGAATAAGCGAAATCGCGCGTCTTGGGGTGTCTTTAGGAGCAAGCACCAGCACTTTTGCGGGTCTTACAGGAATAGGTGATTTGATAGTAACCTGCACCAGTATGCATTCAAGAAACCGCAGAGCAGGTATATTGATAGGAAAGGGCAGCACTCCTGAGGAGGCGGTCAGAATGGTAGGAACAGTAGAAGGTTATCATTGTACAAAAACCGCATATGCACTTGCAAAGGCTCAGGGAGTAGAGATGCCGATAACCGAACAGCTTTATTCTGTACTGTTTGACGGAAAGCAGGTTGATGCTGCTTTAAAAGAGCTTATGACAAGACCTAATTCAAATGAAAATGAAAAAATCTCTTGGTGATTGGTGAGTATCTTAATGTCTCTAAATGCTTGCATCTATTAGAAATTGAAAAAGCACAGATTGAAAAAGGCGCAGACAGTTATAATACTGTTTGCGCCTTTTAAATTCATTAATTTCATATTATATAACAGCCTTTTTTAGCTCCTCGATTTTGTCGGTTTTCTCCCAAGCGACGTCTAAATCCTCGCGTCCCATATGACCGTATGCCGCCAGTTTTTTGTATATAGGCTTGCGAAGTCCGAGAGTTTCAATAATTGCCGATGGACGAAGGTCGAAAACTTTTTTTACGGCATCGCTTAGTTTATTAGCGTCAATACTGCTAGTGCCGAACGTTTCAATATCGACCATAACCGAAACAGGCGAAGCAACGCCAATTGCATATGCAAGCTGAACCTCACACTTTTCCGCAAGACCTGCGGCGACTATGTTTTTAGCAACGTATCTTGCCATATATGCCGCTGAACGGTCTACCTTTGTCGGGTCTTTTCCTGAGAAAGCTCCGCCGCCGTGACGTCCCATTCCGCCGTAGGTGTCAACGATGATTTTTCTTCCAGTCAGACCGCTGTCTCCGTGTGGACCGCCGATAACAAATCTACCCGTAGGATTTACATAGTAAAGTGTTTTATCATCTAAAAGCTTATCAGGAATAACAGCTTTTACAACATATTTGATAATGTCGTTTCTTATCTGTTCGAGGGTGATGTTTTCATCGTGCTGAGAAGAAATAACAACTGTGTCAATTCTTTTCGGCTTATTATTCCCGTCGTATTCAACTGTTACCTGAGTTTTGCCGTCTGGGCGAAGATAGGGAAGAGTGCCGTTCTTTCTTACCTCGGTAAGCCTGAGCGCAAGCTTGTGCGCCAGAGAAACGGGCATAGGCATAAGCTCGGGAGTTTCATTGCAGGCATATCCGAACATCATACCCTGATCTCCCGCACCTATGTCGTTTAAGTTTTCGTCACGTCCCTCCAGAGCGTTATCAACGCCTTGTGCAATGTCAGGAGACTGCTTGTCTATTGTAGTAATAACAGCGCAGGTGTTTCCGTTAAAGCCGTATGCGTCGTTGTCATACCCGATTTCGTTTACAGTTTTTCTAACTATTTCGGGAATATCTACCTGTGCCTTTGTTGTTATCTCACCCATACACATAATCATACCCGTTGTGGCGACAGTTTCACAAGCAACTCTTGAATACGGATCCTGTTCAAGCATTGCGTCTAAAACCGCGTCTGATATCTGGTCGCATATTTTATCGGGATGTCCCTCTGTTACAGATTCAGAAGTAAAAAGATTTCTTGACAT
>CANRKQ010000048.1 GCA_947631265.1 uncultured Clostridia bacterium
CGGGGCAAGAAAGCTACCGTGGACTTTTCGCAAAAAATTTCAAAATTTTTTTAGTTCCTACTTGACACAAGAAGACCACTCACGTCTTGGTCGTAACCGCTTGGTTGTCGGTCAGTTGTTGGAAGAAGGCTTTGACAGTTTGGGTGTAAGATATATCGCTATTATGGATAATATCGACACCGCAAAAGGTATCAGCGACCTTGTTCCGATGCAAGACCTATTCAACGAATGGCACGCTAAAAACACAAGCCAAAAAGTCCGCAACGTTTTCAAAAACAAAGGTATGTCGGGTGTACCGCTTACAACAAATCCACCTTTCGGGTATATGAAGAATCCCGATAACACAAAGGAATGGATCATTGATGAAGAAGCGGCAAAAACCGTCAGACAAATCTTCGCCCTGTGTGTTGAAGGACTTGGACCGACACAGATCGCAAAACGGCTCAAAGCCGCAAAGGTACTGACACCTACGGAATATTGGATTAGTATCGGCAGGAATTGCAGTAAACCTCCCGCCGTTCCGCATAATTGGTGTGCGGCAACAGTAGCGGATATTCTTTCAAAGCAGGAATACTGTGGTGATACGGTCAATTTCCGAAGCACAACAAAATCCTTTAAGAACAAAACCAAAATTGAAAGACCGCAGGAAGAATGGAAAATCTTCCCGAACACTCATCCGGCAATCATAGACCGAGAGGTGTTTGAGTTGGTACAAGAGCTACGGCAACACCGCCGCAGACCTACCAAAAGTGGAATTGTCAGTTGGTTTTCGGGACTTCTCTACTGTGCAGATTGCAGAGAAAAATTGTATTACAGCGTAACAAACAACTACAAACGGGAGCAAGCGTATTTCTTCTGTTCCTCGTTCCGCAAAAACTCCGATGAGTGTTCCGCCCACTATATTCGTGAAAAGGTGGTAATGGAAAATGTGTTGGAAAGTATGCGGCGTATCCTACTGAACGTGCAAGCCTTTGAAAAGGAATTTGCCCGTAAACAGATGGAATGTTATAGCAAGGATAAGAAAAGAGAACTTGCGGAGAAACGCCGAGAGTTGAACAAGGCAAAGAAGCGTATCACAGAGATTGACGGTCTTATACAGAAACTCTATGAGGATAACGCTATCGGTAAAATATCCGATGAACGCTATGCCACCTTGTCAATGTCCTATGAGGAAGAACAGCAGAAACTCAAAACTGCACTTCCCGATATGGAAACCTATCTCGAAACCGAAACGGACAAAACCGAGAGTTTACAGAGGTTTATTGATAAGATCAAGCGAATAACGGAACTCAAAGAACTGACCGCCGAGTTGGTACACGAGTTTATTGATAAAATCGTGGTATACGCTCCGAGATACCTTGACGGCAAGAGAGTTCAGCTCATAGATGTTTATTACAACGGTGTTGGCATACTCCGAGAACTCACTCCCGAAGAAATGGAAGAAGCGTTCCAAAATCATATGGCGGAACGCAAAGCAAAAACGGTATAGCCAATGGCTACACCGCTTAACGAAATCAATTATTCAGTTTAGATACAAGAGCCACCTTGGGGCACCTTCCTTACGGAGGGTGTCCCAAAGGTGTCTACTTTTATTTTGTAAGATAATGTGATGTTTGATATTTAAAACATTCTTCCGTATCTGGCGTCGGGACCAAGCTCTTTTTCTATTTCGAGAAGTCTGTTGTATTTTTCACAACGCTCACTCCTGCAGGGAGCTCCCGTTTTTATCTGTCCTGCTGAAAGGGCAACCGCTAAGTCTGCAATAAAGCTGTCTGCGGTTTCTCCGCTGCGATGGGAAATAATCGTATTATAGCCGTTGTCATACGCAAGCTTTATAGACTGGATCGCGTCGCTTAATGTTCCTACCTGGTTTACCTTTATTAAAATTGCATTTGCTGCCTTGCCGGAAATTCCTTTTTGCAGCCTGTCCGGATTGGTCACAAACAAATCGTCCCCTACAATCTGAACCTTGTCGCCTATTTCCTTTGTAAGCTTTTCAAAGCCGGTAAAGTCGCTTTCCCCCAAAGGGTCCTCAACCGAACGTATAGGATAACTCTTGCAAAGCTCCTTGATATAATTAATCATACCGTTTGTGTCCAGCATTTTCCCTCGTTTCGGCAGCTTATATCCGCCGTCGCAAAACCACTCAGTTGCGGCTATGTCTAGCGCAAGCTTGAATTTGTTGTCATCAAAGCCTGCTTTAAAAATCGCCTCCAGAATTAAATCCAGCGCCTCTTCGTCGCTCTCAATATCCGGAGCATATCCGCCTTCATCGCCTACCCCCGTTGACAGACCCTTTTCCTTTAAAAGCCGTCCGAGAGTATGATATACCTCGCAGGAAGCCCTAAGCCCTTCGCTGAAATGTGAAAACCCAAGCGGCATAATCATAAATTCCTGAATATCAATGTTGTTGTCTGAGTGAGCTCCGCCGTTTAATATATTAAGCATAGGAATAGGAAGTATCTTTTCATCATCAAAACTAAGCGATTTGTAAAGCGGGGTTTTCTTAGCCTTGGCACAGGCTCGCGCAAATGCCAGAGATACCGCCAAAACCGCATTTGCTCCCAGAGCCTTCAAATTAGGCGTTCCGTCAATCGCCTTGAGAGTGTCGTCAAGTTCCTGCTGATCAATATCCCCTTTGGAGATAAGCGCGGGCTTTATAATATCGGTGATGTTTGAAATTGCCTTAACTACACCTTTTCCAAAGTATCTTTCATCATTCCCGTCTCGAAGCTCATATGCCTCAAAACTCCCTGTAGACGCCCCCGACGGAACACTGGCTGCCGCATTTGTTCCATCTTCCAGCGTTACTATCGCTTTTACGGTGGGATTCCCCCGTGAATCCAGTATTTCTATTCCATCTATATCTTTTATTCTCATAGCTTAAATTCCTTTCAACATTCAGATAGGCTTGGCACTATACGGTAAGAGTTCCCGTTTCCGATTTAAGCAGCAGTAAAATCTGCTCCTCTACCCCCGTTTCACAGTTGATATAAACCAAAACCTCCTGATTGTCCTTTGTCCTGCACTTAAGTTCATAGCACAAAGTCTCAACTTCTCCGTCTGATGGAATTAAAGTCTTTTGTACGTTTTCTATGGTCAGCCGCGGCGACGCTATCTTTTTAGCCTGCTCCTCTGTTATTTTTGCGTCGGAAAACTTTCTTGTCTTATGATTTGTCAAAAATCCTCTTCCGTCAAAGCCCAATATCTCACCGTTATCCATCGCTACCTTTACCTTGATTAGATCAGTATAGCAAAGAACATTGTTTTCCTTGTATGCAAAGTTTACTGTGCATACGTTTCCTACCGTCTCGTAGTACGTCGACTGCACATTGTATATTCCAAGCTCGTCAAGATAGCTCTTTGCATAGTTTACTGCCTCTTGATTTTCAATGTTGCTTTCGGTCACATCACGGTTTCTTATCATATATGAACAATATCCGCCGTTTTTAGTTACTGCAACGGTCGTTTTTTCTCCGTTGATATTGCTCTCAAATACATAGGAAGGCATTTTTCCGTCCTCTTTGTTCACAAGCTTTAATTCGTCCTCCTGAACAACAGATACCTCTCCTGCACGTTTTTTAGCCTTGTCCTCTGTAACTTCCTTTGCGTCTTTGGTCATCTGAGGCTTCTTATCAAGAATGTGATCAGAGAACGGTCCGTCATATATCAGAGTAGGATATCCCTCAGAGTTTTCTTCTGCACTTCCCAGATTTAAACCTGCCTGTACTGAATTTCCATTGTCGCTCTTAATATCGTCTTCTGATATTTGGCTTAGCTTTGATACAGTTTTATATGAAAGCTCTTCTCCGTTTCCTCTTACGCTCTGCTCAATTTCCCAGAGCTTGTTTTTTAGCTCTTCAGAATAACTGCAAAGCTTTTCTAAGGTGTTATACTCCTCGTCGGTGATCTTTTCGCCCCTTTCAAGCTTTTTACACAGACTTAATGCATAGTTTCCGACCTGTGATAAAAACTTGTTAGCACCCTCTAGGCTCTGCTCTGACGCCGCTAACTGCGATAGAGACGCCTTTGCTGCCGCAGAATCCAAAAGCAAATCGTTTGATATTGCCGACATCGTATTTGCCGTTCCCGAATATAAGCCCTTTTTAAGCGATGTGTTTATATTGTCAGCAGATGTCGATAGATCCTCAATTGCCTTTAAATAGCTGTACTCCAGCGCAAGCTCCGCTTTCTTAGCCCTGATTCCGAAGGTTAATATTATCGCAAACAACAAAAGTAATAATGCCGTTGCAAATGTTACTATTCGAGCAATTGCCCGTTTACTCATGTGTGAAGTCATAATAGTTTTCTCCCTTTTAAAGATATTTGAAACTATTATTTCCTCAGTATAAAAATTTATGCACGCTGTTTCATTACTGATTTTGCTAAATTTTATCCCATTCTTTATAGCTGTGCTTTTTGTCTGTCAATCCGGCTATATAATCTATACTGACATCATAATACTCTGCTAACTCAACTACTCTGTCAAAAGGTATTGGTCTTTTTCCGTTTTCATATTGTGCATAATAGGATTGACTGGTATTTAGTATTTTTGCAATATCTGCTTGAGTTTTGTCGCTATCCTCTCTCAAGTCTCGTAATCTTTGGTAAAATTTCATAATTTAATTTACTCCTTTTTGTATAATACGTAGATTATATCACAAATGAACTATTAACTATTGATTATAGTTCATAATTGAACTATAATAGATATATAAGTTCATATTCAAGTCGGTTACTTATTAATCTACATATACCACAAATTATCATATTACATAACATAAATCAGGAGGGTAAAGCTTTATGTGGGAAATAAAAAAAGGATACAAACCTGTAAACAAATCGTTTCGTTTGCCTGAAGAACTTGTGAAAAAAATAGACGCTCTTGCATGTAAGAATAATTTATCTGTCAACCAGTTAGTAATACAATGTTTAAATTACGCAGTAAACAATTTGGATAACAAAACAGAAAATAACTAAAAAAAGTAATTTGCTGATATAATAAAAACAAGCCAAACTTATTATACACAATATAAAGGTAACGACAGGGCAAATCCCGAGCGATAAAGATAAAGAAGAGTGCTACGTCTGCCAAATAACCATATGCCTTTAAAATACCACTCTGATTTCTCAGAGTGGTATTTTTTCAATGATAATTTACGCATTTAGTCTTAATCTGCTTTCATTCACGACCTTAAAGCTGTCTCCGACAACCGACAAGCGCAGAGATTTACATTCAATTCCTGAAAGGAACTCATCTGTGATAAGGTTTTCTATATTTTTTCTGATTATTCTCGATATTTTTCTCGCGCCGTATTCTTTTGAATTTCCGTCACGGCTGAGCTTTTTCGCCACGTCGTGAGTGTACGAAAGCTCAATGCCCAGAGCTTTGCACCTATCTGCCAATTTACTCAGCTCAAGACCCGCAATTTCAACAAGGTTTTCATCGGTGAGCATATCAAAGGTAATAATTTCATCTATTCTATTGATAAGCTCAGGCGGGAAAATCTTTTTAAGCTCGGTTTTCATTTCTCTGTCGTTAAAGCTGTTTGTTCTAACTGACTGAGAAAATCCCAAAGAGCTGTCCTTAATTATTTTTCTTGAACCGATATTAGAGGTCATAATTATTATTGTGTTTTTAAAGGAAACTCTTCGCCCTTTAGAATCGGTCAGAAAGCCGTCTTCAAGAATTTGCAGCAGAATATTCAATATATCCGGGTGAGCCTTTTCAATTTCGTCGAATAAAACCAGCGAGTAAGGATTTCTTCTCACTTTTTCGGTAAGCATACTTCCGTTTGGGCTGTCAAAGCCCACATATCCCGGAGGAGAACCGATAATTTTAGACACGCTATGTTTTTCCATAAATTCAGACATATCAAGTCTAATCATATTATTTTCCCCGCCGAAGACCTCATTAGCAAGCTCTTTTGCAAGAGCAGTTTTACCCACTCCGCTTGAACCCAAAAACACAAACGAGCCTATAGGCTTCGAGGCGTCTTTCAGACCAACTCTTCCGCGTTTTATAGCAAAGGATACAGATTCTATAGCACGGTTTTGTCCGATAATTTTTTCAGAAAGATTTTCTTTAAGAGAGCATAGCTTTAATCGCTCGCTTTTTTTAATAGTCTCCAAAGGCACAGATATCATACTTGAAATTCGTTTATCTATATCTATTTTCAAAACTCTTTTGGCGTTGCTCCCGCTGAAAGAATTGCTGTACGTTTGCGAAAGCTTATCCAGATAATCATTTTTGCTTATTTTCCCAAGAACATAATCATTAAACACATCATACATTTCTCCGGTGCTTACATCTTCGCTTTCGCTATGCTCAAGATGCACATAAGCGCAAGCCTCGTCAATCAAATCTATAGCCTTGTCGGGAAAATGTCTGTCTGTCAGATATCTTCCTGAAAGCTTTACCGCCTCAGAAATAGCCTCATCGGTAATTTTAAGTCCGTGAAACGCCTCGTATTTCGGAACTATGCCCTTTAATATTTTAACAGTAGTCTTTTCATCAGGCTCATCAACCTTGACTGTCTGAAACCGCCTTTCAAACGCTGAATCCTTTTCGATATGCGCGCGGTATTCATCAAAGGTGGTAGCGCCTATGACACTTATTTCTCCTCTTGCAAGAGCTGGCTTTAAAATATTGGCGGCGTCTATAGCTCCCTCTGCTGCGCCCGCGCCTATAATGTTGTGTATTTCATCTATGAAAAGAATAATCCCCCTTGACCGTTTAGCCTCTTTGATACAGGATTTTAAACGCTCTTCAAAATCGCCCCTGTACTTTGCACCCGCCAGCAGCTCGGTGATATCAAGAGCGTATATTCTTCTGCTTTGCAGCGCCGAGGGAACCTCTTTTTTATAAATTCTTTGTGCAAGAGCCTCGACAATTGCGGTTTTGCCTACACCTGCCTCACCCACAAGGCAAGGATTGTTCTTTTGCCTTCTTGACAAAATAGCAATAACCTGATTTATTTCACCGTCGCGCTCAAGAACGGGGTCAAAGCTTTCCGCCGCATCTTTTCCGGTAAGCTCTCTGCCATATTTAGAAAGGTATTTCAGCTTTTCGTTATTTTGCTTAAAAAAGGCTATATCCGCCTTTCCTATTGTGGAACAATCGTTGTACAGCTTTGAGACAGGAATATCAAGTTCATCTAATATCTGCATAGCCTGAGAGTTGCCCTGTCTCAGCATAAGCATTAAAAGGTGCTCAGTACCGCACTGCTTTGAGCCTAGACTTTTAGATAGCGAAAGCGCACCGTTGACTATTTTTTCTGCGGTGGGCGTCATATAATTTTCATTGTCCTCGATCCGGCATGGAGTGCCTATTCCGACCATTTCCTCTAATTTATCTAAGACGGCGTTTTTACTCACGCCGTTTCTCATCAGCACTACCGACGCCGTACAGCTACCGTTTTCTAAAAATGACAGTAAAATATGCTCGCTGCCGACATAAGTATGCCCCAGTCTTCCTGCGATACATTTTGCGTCATCTAATATTTCTCTGCACTTTTTGGTAAGTTCATCATAATTGTAGTTGTTCATATGCCAGTCTCCCTTTGCAATAATTCACTTATAACGTATAATGCCCGCCTTTGATTTTGCTGCCGTCTCAAATGACAGGCAAACTCTATTTAAATAAGTTTTGGCAAAACCGTAAAAATTATTCTTTTATATTTTATGCATCTACTATTTGTCTGTAACACTTTTTTGAAAATGCCATACACTATATTATAAAGCAAATTAATTCGCCAGAAAGCGCGAATAATCTACTTCTGCAATATGGCTGCCCGGCAGCCTTGCGGAAATCGCTTTATAAAAATTTATACATTGAAAAGGAGTGCGTATCATGGGATGCTCAAACTGCTCATGGATTATCATTTTAATCCTTATCTTATTCTGCTGCGGTAACAACGGCACAGCTTTCGCTAACAACGGCTGCGGCTGCGGAAACGACTGCGGATGCGGATGCAACTAAAAAAGTTATCACTTAAAGGTAAAGGTCTGAAGATAATTCTTCAGACCTTTTGCTCTTTATTCAGTTTTACGTTTTAGACTATTTAATTTTATTTTTGAATACTAACCGTGTTGACAGGCTATGTTAATTGTTGTATAATGTCTGTAACAATAAATAAAATACATAGAGAGATATATTAGATTTTTAAAACTATATAACAGAATAAAAAGAAAGGTTGGTACTTTTATGGAAAACAAAACAGAAGGCAAAGGATTTTGGCTTATATTAAGCGCACTCGTTGTAATCGCGGCGTCATCGGTTTACTTTGTATATAAATTAATGAGCAATAAAGCTTATAACGAAAAGTGGCAGGATTATGACGAATGCGGAATAATGTGATCAAACTTTAAAAGCGGAACAGTTTGTTCCGCTTTTTTTACGTATAGGCATAAGTACTTTAAAATTCTGCTTTAGTTATAAACTTATATTTTTACTAAGCAATAGCGTTGATCACCACACCTGTCAGCACAGCTGATATATATAAAATTCCGCATATTAAAAAATTCTGTTTCATATGCTTTTTATTTGCTTTAAAAAGAACTAAAAGTCCCAGTCCCGCACTTGTAGAAAGCCCTGCAACAGCCGAACCGAATGATAATATTCCGTCTTCAAGATAAAGCTGGGTAATTATCACCGACGATGCACAGTTTGGTATAAATCCAACTAGTGCCGAGATAAACGGCTGAAAAAAGTTATCGCTCATCATAAGCCTTGCAATATTATTCTCTCCCACAAAAGTGATGGCAAGATTTAGCAACAAAGTAATGATAAAAACAAATACAGTTATATTTATTGTGTGCATAAAAGCTGAATATAAAATCCCGTGTTCATCGCAACCGCAGTTCTCACAAAGCTCATGAAAATGATTATGAGTGCAGTTTTCTTTTGTTTTTTTGCTTACGCAAATCTTATATATCAAATCAACTAAAATACCGACCAAAACAGCTGCTGCTATTTTTACAATAATTAATTTCCATAGCACCGAAATTTTACCGGGATGCGCAATTATCATGGGTATTGCCTCGTCGCTCGTTGCAAAGAATACGGCAATTATAGTTCCGAGAGAAATTACTTTGCCAGTATAAAGATTAGCGGCGGCAGCCGATATTCCGCATTGAGGTACAGTACCTATTACCGCTCCCCCTAAAGGACCTAACGGCCCCATTTTTCTGAAAGCCTTTTCTATTTTATCTGACGAGGCGTGTTCCATATATTCAATTAATAAATAAACTCCAAATAAAAATGGAATCATAAGTAATGTATCTTTCAGCGTGTCTAATAAAACGTCAATCAAAGTATTGATAATTTTAATCACCGTCCCCGCTTGATTGCCTGATAACTTAACAAAAAATATATTCTGATACGTTTGATTATGCGTAGGTTTAATTACTTGTTTTGTATACTATAAATCAGATTTTTTTCTGAACACTATAAGCTTGCTTATAATATAATTTGATACAAGTACTGCAACCTGTGCTATTATCTTAATTAACAGCTCATTAAATTTCAGGGCCGACACAAACACAACAAGTATAACCGTTTCAAGAAGAAAGGTTGTAAATCTTCCGCCGAAAAACGCAGCCATTTGCTTAAAAAAACCACTCCAAGTGTCTGTGGGAGAATTAAAAACCCATATTCTGTTTGTAAAAAAAGCAAACAGCACCGCACAAATCCACGATATGGCATTGGTAAGCACGACCTTAGCGCTGTATACCCTGTCAAGTATATAGATATTAAAATCTGTTTTTATCATCAGACCCGCAAGCCAGAATGTCACGATACTTACAAGTGTCGTCAGACCTCCGAAAAACAAATATAAAAGAACAGACTTGTTTTTAACGTAAAAGTTCTCGAACACCGAAAAGGGTTTAATATGCATTATTCTGTCAAATATATCGGGAGCTCTTTCTTTCTCATTTCCAACAGCAATGTCAGAAACTGTGTTTACAGAAACTTCTTTTTTTGATACCTTAGTCTTACCCATTAAAATTCACCTGAAAATATTAATATATAATAACATTAATGATTTATTATACATTAAAATCTTTATTCAGTCAAGCTGTAAACCAATAATTGCATTTTTTAAAAAAGTATGATATACTTATTGATAATATTTTTGTGAGTATAATATAAATTGCTTAAATATTGAGAGGATAATAAAATGTATATTGCGATAATCGTTATACTGGTAGCTCTGTCGGCTGTCTTTTCATCAACCGAAACGGCTTTCGCGTCAGTCAACAGAATAAGAATTAAATCATACGCAAATGACGGAAATAAAAGAGCAAAAAAAGCACTTAAGATCATTGATAATTTTGACAAGGCTCTGACAGCAATACTGATAGGCAATAACATAGTAAATATATTGTCCGCCTCATTGGCGACAGTTATGTTTACCGAGTATTTCGGCGCAAAAAGCGTAGGAATGGCAACTCTTGTTATGACGGTAGTAGTTCTTTTATTCGGTGAGATTATTCCAAAGGGCTTAGCCAGCGAAAACGCTGAAAAAATGTCGCTTTTTATGTC
>CANRKQ010000049.1 GCA_947631265.1 uncultured Clostridia bacterium
CCTGCTTCCAGCGCGGCTTTCGCCACCAATGCTGCTTCCAGTACATCCACACCCGTCTGCCGCAGCACCTCTACCGCCGCCAGCTCCTTCGTTCTATCTGATTTTGTCTTCATAGTGATACGAATTTAGAATTCGTGTGCAAGTAAATAGTATGGCACGGTAAAAAAATTTGCTAGGCGTACATTTAAGACAAGTCCTTCCACTAGGAAAAAAGTTACGCCCGGAACAATATAACATATAATCTGCAAAATTTAAACTAACTCATAATCAATAAAATGAATCTAAAGTGGCACGGATTCTAAATCCGGTAAAATCCCGCGGGAAGTTGTGAAAAATACATGAGTGAACCTGACTTTCATACTTTTGACGGACGAACAATCTCACGGATAGATTCGGCAAGTAAAACATTGACTATAGCTGCTTTTTCAAACTTACCTCCTCACATACGTAAAGCAGACTGGCGGATTGTTCTGGATGAAACGAGGCAAAGAAAATGGTTTGTTGTTGGGGGTGAGGACGAAAGACCATGGAACAATCAGCTTATGTTGCAAGCATGGTCGCTTGATTGTTTAAGGGATATAGAAACAGGAAAACTCACCGTCCAGGAGGCTTCTATCGGAACGGAGAGCATGCTTTTCTATGAGAACAAGCAAGCGCTGGGAGGCTATATGGGGGCTTGTACGTTGGATGCAGCGGGAATGGATTTAGCCCCCAGAAACAGCGGGTATACGCCTACCTTGCCGCTAAACGCAGAGCAGTGCCAGATACTTATACCCTCTTATGAGCAAACATGGAGCCAAGCGCAGCCGTCAGTTGACTTTAAGAAGCAGATAGAATTCTTGTCCTGTACGCATCCGGCAGCATGGGTATATTACAGGGCGTGTTATAAATTGCTGGACGATAATGAAGAAATCGTAGACTATCAGGAGAGGTACAAGGATTTCTACGAAACATCGATTTGGAAGGACCTTTTTTCTTACCAGAAAGATGGGGTGCAATCCATGCTTGAGATGATGGAAAAATATGATGGATGCATTTTAGCGGATAGTGTCGGTCTGGGTAAAACATACGAAGCCTTGGCAGTTATAAAATTCTATGAACTCCTAAGGAAGAAAGTACTTGTTTTATGTCCAAAACGGTTGAGTGAAAACTGGAAAACATTTACTCAAAACGACAAATATAATCCATATGTCGATGATCCTTTCCACTACGAAATCTTGTATCACAGCGATTTGGGACGTAAGGGAGGCAAAAGTAATGGACGCTCACTTGATAGCGTGGAATGGGGAAGGTATGATTTAGTTGTTATCGATGAATCGCATAATTTCAGAAATCGTCCGACAAAAGCGGATAAGGAATCGTCCCGATACAATTTCCTGATGGAAAAGGTGATGAAGGCCGGGGGCAAAACGAAAGTCCTGATGTTGTCGGCAACGCCTGTGAATAATAAGGCAAGTGATTTACGTAATCAGATACTTCTCATTTCGGCAGACAATGATGACTTTTTGAAGGATAGTGGCATAGAGAGTGTTAAAGAGACCGCTCGCAGAGCACAAGCTGAATTCACCAGTTGGTCTAAATTGCCGGAAGAAGAGAGGACGAGGGAAAATCTCATGCATTCCCTCAATGTTGATTATTTTCAGATACTCAATTTATTGACACTAGGACGTTCTCGGCAACACATCAAGAAATGGTACACGGACGATGCAGAGAGTGTAAATATGTTCCCCGAGCAATTACCTGTGCTCAACAAATATGCGGAGGCAAAAGATGGAGGCAAGGTGTTGCCGGTTGAAGCGATAAATGGTGACTTGCTGGAGCTCAGCATGGCTGCATACAAGCCCCTGGAGTATGTGTTGGATGAGTACCAGGATTTGTACGAAAAATATAATCAAAAGATCGCAGATAACCGAGAATTCACACAGAAGGCACGAGAAAAGAATCTCTCCGTACTGATGATAACAAATCTTTTCAAACGCATGGAAAGTTCCGTCAATTCCTTCCTTCTCACACTGAAGAAACAAATTGAAATTGACGAGAAGCTTCTCAAGCAGATGGTAAAATTTGATGACAAACTTACTGAAGCTGACACAAACAACGATGAACTAGATGAAGAGGACGCAGAAGAGTTGTCCGACTACACGGTGGGCGACAAAGTAACTGTACAGCTCGGACATATTGATAGGGATCGATGGAAAAACGATATTCAATCCGATTTAAAACGGCTTAAGGATATTCAGGGAAAGTGTTACATTGCAGGATGTAAAGAAGACGCAAAGTTGAACCTTGTGAGATCCATTATTGAGAAGAAAATTGCCCAACCTCTCAATATGGTGGATGGCAAGCCGAATAGGAAGGTCATCATATTTACGGCATTTGCCGACACCGCTGAATACTTGTATAAATCTTTGGCCGATGATTTTCTTCAGGACTACAGAATGCACTCAGCCGTTATAACCGGCAACAGTAAAGATACAAATTTGCCGGGACTGAACAGGAAAGATCAGGACACGATTCTTGCCGCTTTCTCCCCGAAATCAAAAAAAGGTTTTAATCCTGAAGAAAACAGAGGCAGAGAAATCGATCTACTTATTGCCACCGATTGTATATCTGAGGGACAAAATCTACAGGGATGTGACTTTCTCATCAACTATGACATTCATTGGAATCCGGTCAGGATCATACAACGTTTTGGTCGAATTGACCGTATCGGAAGCCCTAACAAGAAAATTCAGCTAGTCAATATATGGCCGATGCCGGACTTGGACGCTTACATCAATCTGGAGAGCCGCGTCCGTGCAAAAATGGATTTTCTGAAGGTGTCGTCAACCGAGGCGGAATTTCGAGAAAAACAACTTAGAAGACTGCGTGCCGGGGAGCTGGATATGGATTCCTCTGATCAAGCTTACGCAATTTCTGATCTGGGTATGCAACAGTTCCGTACGGATTTAGCAAAATTCCGGAGCAGAAATAAAGGTTGCATTGAACAGCTCCCTTCCTATTTCACCGCTACCTTGGATGTTAGCGGAACGGGTATGACTCCCGGCGTCTTTTTCCTATTGCGGTCGCACATAAAAAGCAAAGCTCTGCACAAGCGATACCCGTTTGCAAACAAGTTTTTAATCTATGTGGCAGAGGATGGCAGCATCCCATACGACTATATGCGCGTGAAGGATAGCTTGGAAAAGTTAAAGGAAATAGCCTCCAATCGCACGGAGGTTGATTCTGCGGCAGAAAATCAATACATGCGGCAAACTAAACAAGCTCATGATATGAGCAAGTACACTCGCCTTCTCGCCGCAGCGGTGCGGTCTCTTTCCGGGCAAGTTGAGACTTCTCAGGCAGCCAGTATATTCGACTCGGGTGATACACTGATCGGTTTGGAAAATAACACGCGAGGGGTTGCAGACGTGGAAGTCCTTGCCATGCTCATTCTCACTAAACATGAAAGTTGAGCTCCCTGCATTATTGCCTGATTTTCTGCCCGTAAAAGCCCTTTCGCAGGCAGTTAGGGTTTCTAAGGAATTGCTGCGTTCGCAAGCTGCGTCAAAGAAGGGAGATAAAACATTGATTGATTCTTCCATAACCTCGGCTTGGGTTACCTCACTCCGCCCTGATTTATGCGGTCAAGCGTCTTTGTGTGAAACGAAATCGGACGTTACAGAGATACTTGTGATACTATGCCATCTTTCCGAGGAAAGGGAGACTCAGAGACTACGAGAGTTATTCCATATTTCTATTCCTCACTGTTTTTTTCTCCTCATGCAAGGTAGGGAAAAGCTCTATCTTTCCCTATCGCGTGGTAAGGGAGGGAGTGGCAGTGATGTCTGGGTTGACATGGACTCATTTCACGGTGCCTTTGTTCAGGATATAAAGAGTGCGTTTTCGTCTGCGAAACATCTCGGAGAGGTTTTTGACCGTTGGTTTTGTTCCCTGCACGCCCTGAAGCTTGCTTTGCGTGGTTCCGCCGTGTACCCCCGGCTTTCCTATGCTCCTCTCGATTCCCCGACTGAAGCCTCGGAATTGGAATCTTCTCTCGCTCAATTAGAAAGCGATTGGCAGAAGGCTAAAACTGAGCTCAAAAAAATACATAGCCCTCAGGGGCGTATTGATGCCGCAAATCGACGCATGAAATCTGCACAAGCTATCTCTCATCTCCTTACCTCACACAACCTTATCACTCAATAATCATTATGTCGTACGAAACATTATCACAGAATTCCCCGGAAGCACGCTCTGCCTCACCGATACCGGACAATGTAGAAGCTCTCGCCAAGTTATTCCCTTCTGTCGTGCAGGATGGGCAGGTCGATTTTAACGCGCTTAAGACTTTGCTCGGTGAAGCTATCGAAGAAGACGACAAAGAGCGTTTCGGTCTGCATTGGCATGGGAAAAAGGAGGCTCGTCGCTTTGCTATGGAACCATCCTTTGGTACTTTACGCCCTTGTAAAGAGGAAAGTGTTGACTGGGACACCACGAAAAATTTGTATATTGAGGGTGACAATCTGGAAGTACTCAAATTGCTCAGGAAATCGTACAGCGGTAAAGTTAAAATGATTTATATTGATCCGCCGTATAATACAGGAGGGGACTTTGTATATGAGGATAAATTTAAAGATGGGATGAAAGATTATCTTAACTTTTCACGTCAAAGTGAAAAATTACCCATTAATCAAGAAACAAATGGCAGATTCCATACAAGATGGTTAAATATGATGTATCCCAGATTACAAATTGCGAAAGACTTACTGACTGAGGATGGGGTCATATTTGTTTCTTTAGATGATCACGAAATGATGAATTTTAAATGTATCGCCGATGAAATTTTTGGCATGGATTGTTTTGTTACAACGATTCATTGTCAGATGAGTACAACTCAAGGCATGAAGGTCAAAGCTGCACAGGAGGGTAATATTGTCAAAAATTCAGAATACATATTATGTTATAGTCGAAATGGACGAAAGAACATCGCGTCAAGGTTGCTGTATGACTTGCGACCTGAATATGATGGACATTATACTTTGTGGTTAAATGACAATGGAAGTGTCGGGAGTTTAAAACAAGTATACAACTTCTCCACTCCTAAGGATATACCTCATGCAAAATCTCTGTCAATAGAGGAAGCATATCGTAAAAGCAATGATTTTGCCAATTTTGTAAAGGATAATATATCAAAGATTGCTCGTATCCACGAGGTGTCCTTTCACTCCAATTGCTCGGTTGAAGTAGACCAATGGACAGAAGTAGAAATTGGGAAGAAGAAATATCTGCTGACAAGAGATTCTAAGGGTCAGATAAAGCAATTATTAAAATTAAAGGATTCATGGGGGAGGACCGATGGCTATTATCGTCAAGAAGGTTTGCGTAAAATAAGAGGAGATTGGTGGGAGGGATTTTATATGGATATGGGTAATGTCTCAGATGAAGGTGGAGTAAAATTTAAAAATGGGAAAAAGCCCATACGGTTGATTCAACAGCTCGCGTATATGGTCACAAAAGACAATGATATTGTCCTGGATTTCTTCTCGGGATCAGCAACAACGGCGCATGCAATTATTCAAAATAATTACGAGTTAAATCTGAATGCGCGTTGGATATTGGTGCAGTTGCCAGAGAAAGTGACAAAGAATGAAAATGATTTTAATACAGAAACTATTTGTGACATAGGCAAAGAACGTATCCGTCGGGCGGGAAAGAAGATAAAAGAGGAAGCTGGACTTCCCGGGCAAAAACTGGATGTAGGTTTTCGTGTATACAAGCTGGATAGCAGTAATGTGCGGGTGTGGAATCCAGAAGTAAATGAAGAGGATTTAGTCGAGGCGATGTATCGGCAGGCTGAGCATTTGGTGGCGGGAAGAACGAGTGAGGACTTTCTGACGGAAATCATGTTAAAGTGTGGGATCGACTTGGTGGAGCAAATGGGGGAGCGAGAGATAGAGGGACACAAGATACAAAGCCTTGGGTATGGGCAGTACTACGCCTGCATGGACAACGACATAGCAAAAGATGTCGAAAGGCTTGCGCATGGTATTGTGGAATGGCACGCCGAGGAGACGCGTCAGGCTGGCGTCGATGCATCCGACACCTGTACGGTATTTGTTCTTGATCAAGCGTTTGACGGAAAGGACGCGGCGAAAATGAACTTTGTGGCAATCTTGGAACAATATGGTATTCACAACGTGAAAGCATTTTAAGTTTATGGGGGTAATTCATTTACAATTTGAGGATAAATTGGCTTATCAGCTCCGTGCCGTGGAAGCCGTATGCGGACTCTTCAAGGGGGCGGAGAAAGGCAGTTGTACGTTCAGTGTGCAGCTGCCAATTAGGAGGAGAGCCGAGGACAATGACTTGGGGATCGTCGTTAATGCGGAGAGGAACTGTTTAGATGAAACGCTATCCACGCAGCGAATTAAGGAAAACATGAGGGAGGTACAGGAAGAAAATGGGATATGCAAGGAGGATGATTGTGAAACGCTTGATTTTACAATAGAAATGGAGACGGGAACAGGGAAAACTTATGTTTATCTCCGAACGATCTACGAACTCAGCAAACGGTATGGCTTCAAGAAATTTGTTATCGTTGTGCCTTCCATAGCCATCAAGGCAGGGGTTGATAAGACCATAGAAAATACACGAGAGCATTTCAGAAAGCTCTATGACGGGGTTGAGGTAGAAAGCTTTACGTACGATTCAAAGCAACTGGGAAACGTGCGGAACTTTGGAGTTTCCTCGAAGTTACAGATCATGATCTGTACGATTCAGTCCATAACGGAAATCGATGCCAAGGCCGATAAGCAAGGGAGAGGAAGCCAACGAGTCATACACAATGAGCATGAGATGATGGGCGGGAAAAAACCTATCGAGTATATTCGTGCGTGCCGTCCAATTGTGATAGTCGATGAGCCGCAAAGACTCGGCAAGAAGGGAAAAGAGAGAGGTATTGCAGCATTGCATCCATTGTGCACATTGCGTTATTCTGCAACTCCTAAGGAACTTCCGCATCCTTTGTACAAGCTCACAGCAGTAGAAGCTGCTCAACAAAAATTGGTAAAATCAATTGAGGTTGCTAGTGTGTTGACGGATAACATGATGAGCGCTTTCCCTTACATACGTAATCTGGGGATGAGTAAGAAGAAAGGCGGTTTGGCGAAATTGGAGCTTAGGGTTCGGAAAAAAGGTGGCGGATATGGGATCAAAAGTTTTGAGATACTTCCCGGAACTCCGCTTACGAGTTGTGCGGATGGATGGGATGTATACGAAGATTTCGTCCTTCAGGAAGTTCACGAAGATGGAAGTGTTCAACTCGTAAGACGCGGCGAAATTTACAATTTGGAAGAAGAAGGAGAATGGTCGTCAAGAGGAGAGAAGGAACAGAGAGAATGGGCAAGGGCGATGATTCATGTGACCATTGAGGAACACATGAAAAAAGAAATAAAATTACGCCCCTTGGGGATCAAAGTATTAAGCCTCTTTTTCATTGATCGTGTAGCCGATTATCGAAAGGATGGGTGGCTTGCCAAAGTTTTCGATGAGGAGTACGAGAGGATTATGAAAAGACCGGAAAATAACAGTCTTTACGAGCGAAAGATTCCCCTAGCCCACGAGGTAAGAGGAGGCTACTTTTCGATCGATCGCCATGGCAAAGGCGAAAAACACGATGAAACCGAGTGGATAGATACGTCAGGGAAAAGAGGCGAAAAAGAAGCGGAAACAAGGGCGTATTCCTTGATAATGAAAGATAAAGAAAAGTTGTTGAATCTGGAAGAACCGCTCAAGTTTATATTCACGCATTCAGCATTACGAGAAGGTTGGGACAATCCGAATGTGTTTCAAGTATGCATTTTGCGCGATATCAGCAGTAAAATTTCAAGGCGTCAGGCTTTAGGACGCGGATTGCGACTTTGTGTGGATCAGAGCGGCAAGCGGGTGCGAGAGGAAGGGGTAAATGTCCTGACCGTTATTTCGCGTGAGGATTTTGAAGAGTATGCGAGCCGATTGCAAAAAGAATACGAGCATGATGGATACGTCTTTGGTTTGGTGGATGTGGGCAAAATGGGATGTCTTTACTACGTGGATGACAATGGGCAAGAGTGCTCCTTGGGACAATCGTTAGCGAATATCGTGAAAGATGATTTGGATAAGAAGGGGCTCCTCAAAAATGACCACCCTACAGCTACACTTAGAGAACAGTTGGATCAGGGAAAATATGAGCTTCCTGTGGAATGTAAAGAAGCCTCGAAGGCAATTATGGATTATTTGAAGAATCTATGCCATCCGATTGAAATACATAATGCCCGGGAGAGGATTATTGTGAAAAGCCGGTACGAAAAGTTTCGTCTAAATACAGATTTTATTAATCTTTGGAATAGAATAAAGAAAAAGACAACATACAGAGTTAACTTTAATTCGGAACGCCTCGTTCAGGATGTGGTCAAACGATTGGATGAGGAGTTGCAGTATGTTCATCGACCAGAAATACGAGTGGAAAATACGGAAGTAATAATTGATGATTCAGGGGTTCACGAGGGCAATCACAGGGAAAATCAATGCAGAAATGTAGAAGGGATGCCCTTTCTGGACACCCCTGTTGCTGATATTATATCGGCTTTGGAAGAACATACGCACCTCACTCGTCATACACTTTGCCGGATGATATGTGGAACTCAACATTGGACCAAATTAAAAGAAAACTATGCGGAGTTTGAGCGTATTGCGAGTCGTGTGATCAACGAAAAGCTCCGGATGCTGATGGTAGATGGAATATCCTACGAACCGGTCACCATTGGGGAGACGGAATACAATGCACAGGAAATATTCCGAGATATTGAAGGATATAAGGACAAGATTGTGAGTTCTCTATCAAAATGCGTCACGGATCACGTGATTTTTGACTCAGAAATCGAGAAAAGATTTGCTGAGGATGCAGAGAAACAGAAGGAGATAAAAATCTACACAAAGCTTCCTGCAAAATTTACCATCAACACTCCGCTTGGAGCATACAATCCAGACTGGGCTATCGTTGTGGAAAAGTCAGGAAAGGACCACCTTTATTTCGTTGCCGAAACAAAAGGAGTGAATCTTTTTGACGAAAGTTTGAGAGGCAGGGAGGAGGGAAAAATTAAATGTGCTAAGAAGCATTTCGAAAAACTTCATGTGGATTATCGTGCTCCTATTAAGACTCTCGCCGATCTCATCAATAGTATACCATGATGTGGTCATCCCAATTACTCCAATCGGGAACTTGGTTTAACTCATTGTAGAAGAATCAAGAGAAATATGACACGTTAAGAGCCATGACCATGCGCGGTACCTCATAAATTCAGTGCGCCATAAGCATACTAGCTTTTTTGCCTCGATATGGCAAGCTCTATCGGAGCGTAGCGCAAATTGAGCTTGCCATATCGTTCCGCAATTTCGCCCCGCTCAAGTTCGCTATTCGCTGCCTTCTCGTCCATCTCGCGTATCATCTGCCATATCCGGCGCAGTCCATTCTGGTTCATTTTCAACATTTGAAATCATTGTCATCCCATAGGGAAATGAGAAGGGATAAAAAATGGTGTTTGCACTTTGACCCGATTACACTCATAATGG
>CANRKQ010000050.1 GCA_947631265.1 uncultured Clostridia bacterium
TATATGTATCTGTTCCAACAACTGTTGCTTTTAGGTAATATGTACCCTCAGGAATCTTATCATAATCATATGTTTTGTTACCTAATCCATGATATTCACTATCACTAGTACAATCTGCATCAGTATACAACTTAATTGTAATATCATTATCTGAAACTTCAACCGGCTGTCCGTCTACTGTTACAGTAACAGTTGGCTTAAATCCGCCCACTGTTCCAAAATCAATGTCTTCACATTCTACTGTTACTTCAGCAGTTGGTAATTTACTTTCCATAACTTCGATTTTGTCTTCTGTAACAGGTGCAGAACCGCCTGCTGTTCCGTCAATTATCTGTTGTCTAACAGTTTCACTCACTACATGAATTTTTGCATCAGCATTGTCTATAAATGTCTTAAATGCATTACTTGCGTTTGGTCCAAACGAAGAAATATCAAAATTAACTGAAGATGCATATATATATACATCTTTTAATGTATCAGAACAATCTTCAAAGGTTCGCTCTCTAAATCTTAAGGTTGCAGTAGTAGTATATTCAACTTTTTCTAAAGCATTTAGATATTGAAACGCTCTTCTTGAAAAACTACACATTGATGCTTTTGTTTTTATAGACTTAATGGTATCATTACCCATAGAACTGCCAGCTAAAGAATAAATACTAACATTTGCTACACCATTAATGCCATCATCAAATGTATCAGGTATTAATAATTCGCCATTATTAAGTCCAGAAAAAACTGCATCAGTTTTTAGGGTTGCAAGATATTCTCCAGGAGTGAATATACTATTATTGAACTGAAATGAAAAATATTCATCCTCATTTACTCCGAAACTATTTATACAAATACATGATAGTAGTGTTATTAAAGCTGAGATTATAGAAAAACTTTTTTTTAGCATTTTTTGAGGTTGCCGCCTTTTAACTTCAATTTTCATAAGATTTCCTCCTATTAACATTAATTTTCATAATAAACAAACCTTTCTAAAAAAAATTTAGCAGGCAAGGATATTTTAATATAAGCAAAGAGCCTGCAATCTTTGCAATACAAATTTTCACCACCTCCGTTTATTGAACAAAACGATCTGCAAACCACCCTCTTTACGAACAAAAATTCAAACACATAGAAATAAAATTCAGGCTAATCATAAATACAGTTACATTTGTGCTGATCTGTTTCTGAAAATATTCGGATCAATATCCAAAGCGATACATATAAGCAAGAACTCATCTGCAAGCATACGACGATTCCCGTTGAGCATTTCTGACACAGTATCTTCAGTCAAACCTGTTTTCTGAGCTATATAAAATTGTTCTATACCGTTATCATTAACATACTTATTAAGTTTTTCAGTAATATTCATAGAAAAGCCCCCTTTTACCTATAATAATTAGAATGTAATATAATTATAATCTATAAAAAGAAGATTGTCAAGGGTTTTTTTAAAATTTCATATATTTTTTTCAGTATTTTTGTTGACATATAATAGAAATTCGTATATAATAGAATCAAATACAAATATTAGAGAGAAAAGGTGATGACAAAATGTCTCGTGAAACAATAGCGAAAGCTCTCAAGAGGCTAAGAGAGCAAAGCGGACTAACCGCGAATCAAGTTGGGGCGCTGGTAGGAAAGAGCGGAAAAACGGTCAATGCATGGGAAAACAACAGAGGACAGCCTGATGCAGAGATGCTTATGAACTTATGTGACATATACAATGTAGCCGACATACTAGCTGAATTTCGAGAAGATTACAAAGATGCATTTGCCGTATCCGATCATGAAAAGGAAGTAATAACAGCATATCGCCGCAATAGTGAAATGCGTCCGGCGGTTGACAGATTACTGGGAGTAAAGAGTAATAAAAAGATTACTGTATACAAGGCTGCCCGCAGCGAAGATGATGAACAAGACGGTTATATAGAAATTACACAGGAGATGCTTGATAGAATAAAGAATGCTCCTGAGACAGATGAAGATTTATAAAAATAAAAAAGCTCATTAGAAAGGAATTCTAATGAGATATAAAGCATTGATTTTTGTGCTTTATGAGATAGCATATAATTTCTTTAATATAATGACACTAAAAAATCGGAAAGTAGGAATGCTCAATTAAAGGGCATAATAATAAATATGATTTACGGTAAATACAAAAATGCAAGAAATGCCACTTGGCAATGTCTTATTGATTACAAAGTTGATACTCTTCCAGTTTCCGTTTTAAATATTGCTAACTCGGCAGGAATAAAGGTAATAAAAAACAGCGATGTAAGATGTCTGTTACCTAAAGAAAGCGGTATAAGCGTTATAAACGAGAACCAATGGTACATTATATATAATGACAGCTGTACTCATCAGCGATGCCGATTTACCATTGCACACGAACTTGGTCACATTTTTCTCGGTCACGAGCTTAAAAAGAAAGGTCATCACACTCAGACTTTTAAGTCAACAGAAACATTCGCCGAGCAGGAGGCAAATATTTTCGCATCAAGGCTGTTAGCTCCGGCGTGCGTAATATGGGCGTTAAACCTGCAAACGCCAAGTCAAATAGCAGCTATTTGCGATATATCATTCACGGCGGCAAAATACCGCTCTGAACGAATGGGAATATTATACTCTCGCAACCGATTTCTTTCAAATCCTCTTGAGAGGGAGGTATACAACAATTTCAAGAAATTTATTCAAGAACACAGTTCAACATAGTAATAAAAATCACGCTCTGTTAAAACAGAACGTGATTTTTTAATGCTTATAATATTAACCGTTTCCGTAACTATTGCAGTGGTACAATCCATCCAAATTCATCAGGAATCGTTCCCCATTGAATTCCGGTCATTGTATCATATAACATCTGAGATATAGGACCGATTTTGTTATCGTTAATGGTCATGATCTTGTCATTCCATTTAAGATGTCCTACAGGAGAAATAACAGCAGCCGTACCTGTTCCGAACACCTCGTCAAGCTTACCCTCGTCGTAAGCCCTAGCAACTTCTTCAATAGAGATTCTTCTCTCCTCGACGTCATATTCACGGCTCTTGCAGACCTCTATTGCTGATTTTCTTGTAATTCCCGGAAGAACCGAACCAGTAAGCGCAGGTGTGATGATTTTACCGTCGATTACAAAGAATATATTCATCGAGCCTACTTCTTCAACGTATTTCTGTTCAACTCCATCGAGCCATAAAACCTGCTCATAATCCTGCTTGTGAGCCTCGTCCTGTCCTTTAAGGGAAATAGCATAGTTAGCGGCTGTTTTAGCAAAACCTGTACCGCCTCTTACGGCTCTTACATACTTATTCTCAACATAGATTTTAACAGGATTAAGACCTGTTGAGTAATACGCTCCTGACGGAGACAAAATAATAATAAACATATAGTGGTCAGCAGGACGAACTCCCACATAAGGATCTGTTGAAATTATAAAAGGTCTTATATACAATGAAGCGCCCTCAGTATGAGGAACCCAATCCTTTTCAACCTTTAAAAGAGCCATAAGTCCGTCAAGGCAGTCCTGCTCATTAACCTGAGGAATAACCATTCTCTCATTAGAAACATTCATTCTCTTAAAGTTCTCGTCAGGTCTGAAAAGCTGGATAGAACCGTTCTTTGTTCTGTAAGCTTTAAGACCTTCAAAAATCTCCTGACCGTAGTGCAGACACATTGCTGCAGGTGAAAGAGAAATGTCACCGAACGGTACAATTCTGGCGTCGTGCCAGCCCTTACCTGTATCATAATTCATAATAAACATATGATCTGTGAATATGTTTCCGAATCCCAGATTAGATTCGTCAGTCGGTTTGTCCTTGAGCTTGCTTGAAAGCTCATACTTAATGTCTAGCATATTAAATCCTCCATACAAAAATATATATCGTAATTATTATATACTCATTTATAAAAAAATGCAACATCTATTGTCAAATTATTCGTTTTTTTATAAAAGAACCTGATTTCAGCATATTTCAACAGATATTTTGCTGAAAACAAATAGCCCGACCTTCATTATTATAAAAGGACACGGACTATAATCTTAATAAATTATTCAGCTGGCATATCCCAGTTATGATAAACCTCCTGAACATCATCGTTGTCTTCAAGAGTTTCCAAAAGCAGATTCATTTTCTTGATTGATTCCTCATCAGTAAGAGAAACACGGTTTGACGGAATCTGCTCTGCCTCAGCAGACAGAACCTTGTAACCCAAATCGGTCATAGCGTGGTTAACGTCAGAGACCTCATTAGGCTCGCAGGTGATTTCGATAATATCGTCTTCAATGCTGAAATCAGACGCACCTGCCTCCAGACAATCCTCCATTATCTTATCCTCGTCCGCACCGTTGTTTTCTAAAACAACTACTCCCTTTTGCTCAAACATAAATGATACACAGCCGGTCGTTCCCAAATTTCCGCCGAACTTATCAAAATAATGTCTTATATCACCTGCGGTACGGTTTTTATTATCTGTCAAACACTCGACAATAACCGCAACTCCATTAGGACCGTAGCCCTCATATACCATTGTCTCATAATTATTTTTGTCGCCCTCACCTGCTGCCTTTTTGATCATTCTTTCAATATTTTCATTAGGTACATTGTTGCTCTTTGCCTTCTGGATCAAATCGCGCAGCTTTGAGTTGTTAGCCGGGTCAGGTCCGCCCTCTTTAACACAGACCATCATTTCCCTTCCGATTTTTGTGAATATCTTAGCCTTTGCAGCATCATTGCCCTCTTTTTTTCTTTTAATATTGCTCCACTTTGAATGTCCTGACATATATACTTCACTCCTTTAGGAGCGTTCCTCCCTTCATATGAACATTTTAATTCCACTTCATAATATTTTACCACAAAGAAAAAAAGATGTCAACAACAGCATATGTCACTAATATTGAAAAAGATCCGATACAAATATGCACCGAACCTTTTTAATCACATATTAACTTTAATCACATATTAACAAAACCTGAGCTTACAGCACAAGCGACGGAGCAGAGTGTACTCTTGCGGCAAGCTCGTTATTGAGCATATAAAGTCCCTTAGGGTCAGAGCCGAACAGTTCAAACTTTGTGATCATATCGCCGGCATTCTTCTCCTCCTCGCCCTGCTCTTTAACAAACCAGTCTAGTAACTGCATTGTACGGAAATCCTTAACTTCAAATGCAGCGTCGTAAATGTCGTTTATAAGCGAGGTTACATACTTTTCATGCTCAAGACCTGCTTTTAAAGGCGCCATATTGTCATTAAGCTCTATATCAGGCTTTGCTATAGCCTCAAGGGTTACCTTCTCGCCGTTGTTGTGAAGATACTGATAAAAGAGCATTGCGTGATCCATTTCCTCCTGAGCCTGAATTTTGTACCAGTTTTCAAAACCGTCCAAGCCCACTTCAGCATAGTAATTTGCAAAATCCAAATACAAATAAGCCGAATAAAACTCCTTGTTCACCTGTTCGTTGATAAGCTTTGCTACTTTACTGTCCATAATCAAACACTCCTTGTTGTATAATTTCTGATTATTCCACAAATTGCGGAACGGTATACTAAAATATATCTAAACTATAAAATATATCTAAACTAATTATAGTACACTTTTAAAATAAGTCAATATATAATAAGCTTTTTACTCAAATAATTCCCGTTGAAACTGCTCACTTTTTTAATTCAGTTTACTTCATTCAAACGCATCGGAATTTTATTTTCGTCCTTATTCGTTTCTGCCGCAGCATTTTTTGTATTTCTTCCCACTTCCACAAGGACACGGATCGTTTCTTCCCGGCTTTTTCTTAACCGTTCTCGCTCCGGAAAGCGAATTGTCTGACTTGATCGGATTAGCCTTTAAAACCTGTTCTCTCTTAGGCTCGTCATTGGTCTTGACCTTAACCGTATACATCATACGAACAGTTTCCTCGCAAATCGAGGCAATCATTTCATCGAACATATCAAAGCCTTCGATACGGTACTCAACAACTGGATTTTTGTTACCGTATGCCCGCAGTCCGATACCTCTCTTCAACTCCTCCATATCGTCGATATGAGCCATCCACTTAGTGTCAACCACCTTTAATAGAACAACTCTCTCGACCTCTCTCAAAATCTCAGGAGTGAGCTCTTTTTCACGCTTCTCATATTTCTTCAAGGCTCTTTCGGTTAGCTCGTCAATTATCTCCTGCTTAGTAACCGCATCAAGCTCGACAGGGTCGTATCTGAAATCATCTTCGGTCGTAAATAATCCCATCAGGAAATCACGCAGTCCGTCTAAATTCCAGTGATCGTGAACATCCTCCTCAACGAGATATACATTAACAGTATTTACAATGAAATCCTTTATCATCTTGATAATATCATCGTGTATATCGTCGCCCTCAAGAACCTGCGACCTCTGTTTGTATATTATCTCTCTCTGCGAGTTCATTACATCGTCGTAATTAAGTACATTCTTTCTTATGCCGAAGTTTCTACCCTCGACCTTTTTCTGCGATGACTCAATTACATTTGATAGCATCTTACTTTGAATAGGCATATCCTCGTCAACCTTTAAGGTGTTCATCATATGAGTAATTCTCTCACCTCCGAACAATCTCATAAGGTCGTCTTCTAATGAAAGGAAGAATATTGAGCCGCCCTCGTCTCCCTGACGGCCTGCACGTCCTCTGAGCTGGTTGTCTATACGTCTAGATTCGTGACGCTCAGTTCCGATGATCATAAGTCCGCCTGCCTCTTTTACTGCAACTGCCTTTTCCTTTACCTCCTTTGAATACTTATCATAAAACTCTCTGTATTCCTTTCTCGCCTTGATTATCTCTTCGTTGTCAGTCTCGCCGTAGCCGACCGCCTCATTTATTACGTCGTTATCATAGCCAAGCTTTTTAAGCTCTTTCTTCGCAAGAAACTCAGCGTTACCGCCAAGCATAATATCGGTACCACGTCCTGCCATATTGGTGGCAATAGTTACCGCACCGTATTGACCTGCCTGAGCAACAATCTCAGCCTCCTTTTCATGCTGTTTAGCATTCAGCACATTATGCTTTATGCCCTTGTTTTTAAGCATTCTTGACAAAAGCTCAGATTTCTCAATTGATATTGTACCCACCAGACAAGGCTGTCCCTTTTCGTGACATTTTATGATCTGGTCGATAACTGCATTGTATTTAGCCTGCTCAGTCTTATATACAACATCGGAATAATCTATTCTGATAACAGGCATATTTGTCGGTATCTCGATAACATCGAGCTTGTAGATCTCTCTAAACTCGCTCTCTTCGGTAAGAGCCGTACCTGTCATACCCGAAAGCTTTTCGTATAAACGGAAATAGTTCTGGAAGGTAATTGTTGCAATCGTCTTTGACTCGTGAGCAACCTTGACCCCCTCTTTTGCCTCGATTGCCTGATGAAGTCCGTCATTGAAACGGCGTCCTATCATCAAACGTCCGGTAAACTCGTCAACGATTATTACCTCGCCGTCACGGACAACATAGTCAATATCTTTCTTCATAACGCCGTTTGCCTTGATAGCCTGATTGATGTGATGCAAAAGCGTCATATTTTCAGCGTCCATAAGGTTTATAACATTGAAAGCCTTTTCTGCTTTTTTAACACCCTTTTTGGTTATAGTAGCTGTCTTTGCCTTTTCATCTACGATATAATCGCCCTCAACAAGATCGTTGTCAGCCTTATCGTCAAGCTCGGCAACAATCGTCGGGGTAAGAGTTTTTGCAAATCTGTCGGCAAGAGTGTAAAGCTCAGTAGATTTATCCCCTCTTCCCGAGATGATAAGCGGTGTTCTCGCCTCGTCAATCAAGATTGAATCGACCTCATCGACAATTGCAAAGGCATGTCCTCTCTGGACTTTATCCTTTTTGTAAATAACCATATTGTCACGAAGATAATCAAAGCCCAGCTCATTATTTGTGGCATATGTAATGTCACAATTATAAGCCGCACGTCTTTCATCATTGTCAAGACCGTTAAGTATAACTCCGATTGAAAGCCCCAAGAACTTATAAACTCTTCCCATTTCCTCTGACTGGAACTTTGCCAAATAGTCGTTTACTGTTACAACGTGAACGCCCTTACCGTTAAGCGCATTTAAGTATGACGCCAGACAGGCAACAAGAGTTTTACCTTCACCTGTTTTCATTTCGGCAATTCTTCCCTGATGAAGTACTATAGCTCCGAGTACCTGAACAGGGAACGGTTTCTTGCCCAGAACCCTGTCCGCTGCCTCACGAGCCGTTGCCAGAGCCTCGGGCATAATATCGTCAAGCGTCTGCCCGTCAGACAGTCTTTTCTTAAATTCATCTGTCTTTGCCTTTAATTCAGCGTCTGAAAGCTTTTGATATTCCTCGTCTAAATCCAAAACCTTTTGCATTATAGGCTTGATTCGCGCAAGCTCTTTTTTGCTGTAATTACCAAAAATTTTATCTAAAATGCTCATATTTTATTTATTCCACCTTTTTTGAATTTACATTATAAATTGTAAGCAAAAAATATTATACAATATATTATAATTAAAGTCAAGATTTATGCAACGCTATATATTATGATTTTTAAAAATAGCAAAACGGTAAAAATATGCCTCTGGATATTTCTTTCAGCTTTAACAGTTGAATTTATCAGAATCAACAATTAAACGTTGACAACTTTTATTGCATATTATATAATAATGTAAACAATATTATAAACGGAGGCAGCGCCATGAGTGTAGACAAGGATAAAATTTCTGAATTTGCTGAAAAAACAGGGGCAGCAATTACAGAAGGAGTTAAGGCAGGAGCAAAATATACAAAAGAAAAAGCGCCGTTGGTGGGGAACGCTTTCTTAAAATTCGGACATGAACTAAAGGAAATTTTCACTTCAAAAAACAATGTCAAAGTAGTTGATGTAACTGAATCAACTGAAGCTGAAGAAAAAACAGAAAGCAAAGAACAAAGCATAAACGGCGAAAACACAGACAAATAAAAACTACCCGTCTGATGAAATTTTCTCAGGCGGGTTTGTTATTAACGATTTTATAAACGGCTGTTTTTCTTATAATAGTTGCACAAATGCAAAAGCTGACAATCACCGCACTTTTCCCCTCTCGCCTTGCAGGTATCCCTGCCGAATAAAACAAGCCTGTGGCAAAAATCAGAGCCTTTTTCGGGAGGAATGATTTTTTTCAAATCCTCCTCGACCTTTACAGGCTCTTTGTTTTTTGTAAGCCCCAAACGTCCGCAGATCCTTATACAATGCGTATCTGTTACTATCGCAGGCTTATGAAATACATCGCCCATGATTAGGTTTGCAGTCTTTCTTCCTATCCCCGAAAGCCGAGTAAGCTCCTCTATCGTCTGCGGAATCTCTCCGCCAAAATC
>CANRKQ010000051.1 GCA_947631265.1 uncultured Clostridia bacterium
TTAGTCAGCTTAAACGGCAGACCGTCGTAAAACTCTTCTAAAGATGCTTTCTCCATCTTGCAGCCGGTCTTGCCACGACTTCTGCCCTTGAGCTTTAGCATACCCAGTCCAAGAGTGAGAAACTCATCAAACACAAGCCTGTTTTTCGCAATTGAAAGGCTTAGAAAATCCTTCGGGAAATGTATATTTTCAAGTGCAAAATTCAAAGAACAAAGACCTCGTCTTGCCGCAATGTCTTTAGGAACAGTTTCATAAATCTCTCCGTCGAGATACTTAAGCGCATTGTGAACGGTTGTCCTCACAAGCGACTGGGTAAGCCCCTCTGTCAGCGGGTAAACAGGCTGAATTTTATCATTGGTATCAGCCTCCAGAATAACGGGAGAGGAGATTTCCTTTCTGACTAAGTTACCTGTTACTTTTCCATAAAGCAAGTATTCCTTCCCCTCAATAAGCTTGTTGAAAGCAAACTCGCTGTTGTAAATTACAATAGTGATGTCGCTTTCGTCATCGGTCATAACCGCCTTGTAAATTGTCATTCCCTTGCGTATTCTGGCAACAGCCAGCTTTTTCAAAATACGTCCCTTTATAATGTTGTTTTCGTCAAGCACAGCGTCGTTGATTGAAACAGGACTTGAAAAATCCATATAAGAACGAGGATAATGACACAACAGATCCGCAACGGTTGACACCCCAATCTTTTGATAATACTCCGCTCTTTTAGGACCTACTCCCTTGAGGTATTTTATATCGCTGTCAAGCTTACTAATCATTGCTCATACTCCGTCAGGAGACTTCCTCCTTCTGTTGTCTTTAGAATATAACATATATATTTTAATTTTAACACATTTTCAAGAAAAATAATAGACTTTTTTTAAAAAATATGGTATAATCACATCTAGACTTTCTCTGAAAGGCTTTTGCGGTTAAAACGTCAAGACATTTTAATATAAATTCAGGAGAACTAAAATGGCAGGCACGCTATATGTTGTCGGAACTCCTATAGGTAATCTCTCCGACATGACAATGAGAGCTGTTGAAACTCTTAAAACGGTAGATTTTATCTGCGCAGAGGATACAAGAGTTACGGCTAAATTATTAAATCATTTTGAAATAAAAAAATCGCTTATCAGCTATCACGAGCACAATGCCTCACAAAGCGGAAAGGGCATTTTAGACAGGTTAAAAAACGGCGAGAGCTGCGCTATTGTTACCGACGCAGGTATGCCGTGCATTTCCGACCCGGGTGAGGATCTAGTAAGGCTCTGCGCGGAAAACGGCATTGAAACAGTAGTAGTGCCACTTGCGTCGGCGGCGGTATCTGCTCTTGCAATAAGCGGGCTCTCAACCTCGAGATTTACTTTCGAGGGATTTTTGTCAACAACTAAAAAACAGCGTCTTGAGCATTTGGCAAGCCTTGTTAATGAAACCAGAACAATGATTTTTTACGAAGCTCCGCACAAGCTTATCTACACGCTCAGAGATATGCTTGAATTTTTCGGCGATAGAAAAGTATCCCTTTGCAGAGAGCTTACAAAAATTCACGAGGAAGTTATCAGAACAACTCTTTCGGGTGCAATAGAAAAATATGAAACTGTTTCGCCAAAGGGCGAATTTGTACTTGTTATAGAAGGCAAGCAGAAAGAAACGGCAAGTATAGATACAATTGATGACGCAATTGCCCAGGTGAACGAGCTTATAAGCAAAGGAATCCGAGCAGCGGACGCTTGCAAGCAAATCGCAAAAATCACTAGCTTTACAAAGGGGCAGTTGTATTCTGAGTTTTTAAAAGAACATCTTTAGGCAGCAAAGCATATTTAAGATACTTAATATTAAAGGCTAAAAGCCTAAATTAATTTAAGTGTTTTTATGCTTTATTATATTAAAATACTTAAAATCGAGAGGAGGTTTGCTCAAACAATGAGCAAAATCGAAAAAATGAAAAATTTCAACACAACAAAAAGAACCTTATCATTAATGTCTGCGTTATCCTTGGTGATAACATCGGCGTCATTCACCTATGTTTCAGCAGAAAGCAATACGGAAAATGTTATTTTCCCTGAGGCTGCCGAAACAATTACAGTAGCCCCGGAAAATTCTATACAGGCGGCTCTTGACAAAGCTAAGGACAATACTGACAGCGAATATACTGAAGTCGTTTTAAGTGGAGGCACTTATTCTATTGACTTGCCGCTTAAAATTTACTCAAACACCATAATACAGGCTGAGGGTGCGACAATCGAAAGAACATACAATCAAAGCGACAAGGGCACAGGACTGATTCGCAATGTTGCTAAAGACGGAACATACGGCTATGAAAGTAAGTCCGGAAAATATGATTTAACAAAGAATGTGTACATAAACGGCGGTACATGGAGCGGCGGTGCAATGCCGGATACTGTAGTTTCATCGACAAATATTATTTTCTGCCACGCAGATAATATAAATCTTATAAACGCAAAATTTATAAATGCATATGAGGCTCATCTAATGGAACTCAATGCTGTATCAAACTCTCTTATTCAAAACTGTACATTCGACGGATTGAAAAAATCGAACAACTCTGTTTCATATATGGCTCTTCAATTGGATATTGCTCACTCATACGAAACTTGTAAAAGAGGCGACGGCGAGCATATAGAGTGTCCTGATCACGATTCAATTCCGACAGGATACTATCCTGATGATACGGCGTGCAAGAACATAAAAATACTTTCAAATTCATTTGGAACAACAGAAACCGGCTTTAATCATTTTGATTCAGCCTGCGGAAGCGACAAGACTTTAACAGACGGTGCAGGACCTAATGATAATCCGGGCGCTCCTGTTTATCACGAGAATATAAATATATCCTATAACACAATAAGCAATTGCTCATCTGTTGCCCTTGCGTCAAGAGGACACAAAAACGTAACAATAAAGGGAAATAAAATAACAAACAGCGGAGATAAGGGTATCATAATCAAAAGAAGTCTCGGCGGTACTGTTGAGGATAATGTTCTCACCGGCATAGGCGACACAGGAATATTATTATTTGAAAAAAGTACGCTGCCTACAGGCAATGCAAACAGAAATGTTACAAAGCTGGATTCTATCAGCGGCAATACTGTTACCAAAGCAGAATACCACGGAATAGCCATTCAAGATGAATCGTCTGTAGCCGATATAGACGGCAACACTATAAAAGATGCGAAAGGTCACGGCATATCAGTAAGCGGAAGTTCAAAAATAACATCTGGCATTGAAAATAACACTATAGATAACGCTGAGCAAAACGGCATTAACATTTATGACAGCTCATCAGTAAACACCATAACAAACAACAGTATCAGCAATGCTAAAAACAGCGGAATAATTATAAACAAAGGCTCGTCTGTTACAGGAAAAACTTCTAAAAATATTATTAAAAACCCCTCTCTTCAAGGAATCCGTATTGCCGACAACAGTAGGGCGAATTCAATAGAGCAGAACACTATTTCAGGTTCTGGCGAGAACGGCATAAGCTTGTGGAGTAATGCGTCTGCTGCGTCTATTGCACAAAATACTGTATCAGGTTCAAAGCAAAACGGAATTGTTCTTTCAACAGGCTGTAAGGTATCGGGAAATATCGAGGGCAATACCATCACAAATTCGGGCAAAAACGGTATTTTCGTGTACAGCGGTTCTTCAGCAGCATTGATTAAAAATAACAAAATAAGCAATACAACTTCACACGGTATAGCAATCAGCACAAGCTCTGGCATTTCAGAGATAACCGGAAATTCTATAAGCGGCTCTAAGGGTAACGGGATTACAGTCAACGGTAAATCAAAGGTAAATAAAATTGCAGGAAACTCATTTTCAAATAACTCGACAAACTGCAAGGTTTCAAAGGATTCTCAGGTTGCACAAAACGATAATGCATCAAGCTCTTCTAAAAAAACAAAAACCGCTAAATCAACAAAACCAAAGGTGAAAAAGGTTAATTCCTTTAAGGTGAAGTCTAAAAAGAAAAAGACTGCAACCGCATCTTGGAAAAAGCTCAGCGGAATAGACGGATATTACATGGAGTATTCATTAAAGAAAAACTTTAAGAGCTTAAAGACAAAGAAGATCAAGAAAAAGGCTAAAAACTGCACAATTAAAAAGCTGAAATCTAAAAAGAGATACTTCTTCCGTATAAGAGCTTATAAAAAATACACGGTCGGCGGAAAGAGCAAAACTGCTTGCGGACCATATTCAGCTGTTAAAAAGCTAAAGATAAAATAACAGATGTAAGGATTTATTAATGTCAGCAATATATAAAACAATGTGCAAAGAGCATATAAAGGCTGTAGCGCAAATTGAAAAGGAATGCTTTAGCTGTCCGTGGAGTGAGAACGCATTTCACGATGAGCTTGACAATGCCATGTCGCTTACCCTTGTTGCTCTGTGGACAAATGAAGGTTCAATATCGTTTCAGGAAAAAGAAAACGTCGCAGGCTTTGTGAACGTCAGAATAGTAAAAGACGAGGTTTATATAAATAATCTCGCCGTATCTAAGGAGTTCAGACTTAAGGGGATAGGAAAGGGACTTTTATCAGCTCTCGAGGACGCTGCACGCAATAAAAAAGCGTCGTTTATCACTCTTGAAGTAAGAGAGTCAAATTTACCTGCGATTTCTCTTTACAAATCTGTCGGATACAAAAAGGCAGGAATGAGAAAAAGATTTTACAGAGAGCCTGATGAGAACGCAGTATTGATGACTAAATACCTTATCTAAGCTGCATAATATCAAAAGGATAAACGCTCATTTTGGGTGCAGTTCAGCGTAAAAAATGTTTTTCACGCACTCTTTACAAGACGCTGCCGTAAAAAAATTTGTCGGCAATTCCGTCAGAGCCGAAACCGGCTCGTAAATTCTATAATGGTGATTGATATGAAAATTTTAGGCATAGAAAGCTCCTGCGATGAAACGGCAGCAGCTGTTGTCGAAGACGGTAAAACCGTACTTTCCAATATTGTAGCATCGCAGATAGACGAGCATAAACTATACGGCGGAGTTGTTCCTGAGATAGCGTCGCGCCGGCACTGTGAAAACATTCATACGGTAGTGACAGGCGCGCTGATCGAGGCTGACTGCACTCTCAATGATATTGATGCTATTGCGGTAACGTATGCTCCCGGACTAATAGGTGCGTTGCTGGTGGGTGTTTCTTTTGCAAAGGGGCTTGCTATGGACACAGGACTTCCTCTAGTGCCTGTTCACCATATATCAGGACACATTGCCGCTAACTATATATCGAACCCAAGACTTAAACCCCCTTATATGGCGTTAGTCGTCAGCGGTGGGCACAGCCATATTATTGAAGTTCTTGACTATACTAAATATCGCATTGTAGGGCGCACCAGAGACGATGCCGCAGGCGAGTGCTTTGACAAGGTAGCAAGAACTATCGGATATCCGTACCCCGGAGGCAAAAGCATAGACGATGCGTCTAAAAGGGGCAATCCCGAGGCATACACTCTGCCGCATCCTCACGTCGCCGGGAGCGAGTATGACTTTTCATTTTCTGGCTTAAAGACCGCTGTTATAAATCTTGTGCATAATTCTCTTCAAAAGGGAGAACAACTGAATTATGACGACCTTTGCGCGTCATTTCAAAAGACCATTTCGGAAATTTTAGTATCAAATACGATCAAGGCGGCAGCAGATTCAGGATATAAAACCATAGCCGTTTCAGGAGGGGTTTCTGCAAATTCCGGATTGAAAAAGCTATTATCAGACGAGTGCAGAAAGTGCGGCTTTGAATTTTTCTGTCCCGAGTTTAAATACTGCGGCGACAACGGCGCAATGATAGCAAGTCAGGGATATTTCGACTTTTTATCTGGAAAACGGGCAGATGAAAGTCTTAACGCATTACCGACATTGCCTATAACGGAAGTTTAATATTTGAAAAAAGACGCTTGGCTAATAAAAGTCAAGCGTCTTTATTTGTTAGCTAATTTATTTTCCCAACTATTTTAAACCTACCGTAATAACATTTGTCTGTTCATTAAATATTTTGCTTATTTCGCCGGTCGAAAAATCAGCCTTGGTTTTTTTCTTAACTTTTTTTAAGAGTGTGAAAATCGGTGATTTTCCTTTTAATTCTTTAAACAGCTGATTCTTTACAGATAAAAAGGTTTTATTGTTATTAAGCTTTATCGAAACATATTTATTTCCTCTTATTGCAGCGGCGGTTGCAGCCCTTTCCATTGCGTCATAAGCAGAACCAAAATCATAAGCGCAATAATTATAGTATACAAAGTAATTATACTTTGTCGAATTTGCCTGCGGGTAATCATAAAACTCGTTTTTTATGCCGGTATGAGTCTGTGATATTTCGCTGTCCGTAAGATTGAAAAAATCATATCTTACATAATTCTTATCAAACGGGTTGAGCGTGGGATCATCCCACGTCAGGTCAATATGATACCATTTGCCGTCAACCATAACCATGTTCCACATATGGGACGCGCTTTCACCGCTGTCGCTTATAGCTGTACCAGTAACAATAGTACAATCTATACCCGCATAGTTACACAACAGTAAAAATGCCTTTGAATACCCCTCGCAGACGGCTTTGCCCTCGACCAGACAGCCGTAAGCCGAATCCTGATTGCCTGTGTCTGATTCTCCGTATATGCACATTTTATTAATAATATCGTGAATATACTCTATCCTTTCAAACTCATTCATATCGGTTCGGATTCCCTTTAAAACAGAATCCACCTTTTTCCTTAATTTATTAGTTTCAGACAAGGCTTGTTCCTGTGTTTTGGTATACGTCAATTTTATTGCGGTCAGATAATCGTCATTTCCCGCATACTGATATGTCGACGCCACAGAGTTATTTTCTATGCAGGCAATCTTTACTAAAACAAACAAGCTTTTCAGGCTTTCTATATCATCTTTCTTAAATACATTATCTTTGATGGAAATATCCGTTTCAAAATTACTTATGCCGTCTAAAATCTGATTTAAGACAACCGCCTGATCAGCAGTCAGACCGCTTATCATATGTCTTTTAAAATTATCAATGTAGCTATACCCGCTCGCCGATAACCCTGCCTGATTATTATATTTGGCAGACCACGACGTTACCGTTTTGCTTTTTGTGTTTTTTACAGTCGCTTTTTCAGTTGTTTTCGCATATTCTTTGCTGTTTTCTCTGCTGTTTCCTTGGAAGACTTCTGACGCGGCTTTGTTTTTATTATTATCCTTATCAGACTCCTGCTCATCAGCAGAACCGCTTGTATCATTACCATCAGCAGGTATTACCTCGCTTGAATCAGAATATACGGCAGCCGTCTGATTTGTCAGACCCTTAACGTCGTTATCACCGGAGAACAAGCACAGCATAACCACCATAAAAAAGATTATTCCTACAGCAACTGCAAATTCAATATACGCCTTTTTCTTAAGCCGAAAAAATGGGTTTGGCATAATTTTCTCACCTGTTCTATCTATATATTTTTACCCAAGTCTATATCATTATCTCAGTTGAGCTTTTCAGCTCTTAATTTTTCTATACGTTTATCGTCTGCCGAAATTACAGTAAACTTCACTCCGCCGAACTCTACTGCCGGCTTTTCATTGTCATCAGGAATTCGCCCTAAAAGATTTATTATAAATCCGCCTATGGTATCAAAGTCATTATCCTCTGAAAGCTCTATACCGAGCTTTTCGGCAACGTCTTCAGTATCGGCTGTTCCCAAGATATCGAAAACGCCCTGCGATATCTCCTGAATTTCCTCAAGCTCATTGTCATACTCATCCTGAATGTTTCCCACAATAGCCTCAAGCAGATCCTCCATTGTTACAAGACCTGCCGTTCCCCCGTATTCATCAACAGCAACCGCTATCTGCAATTTCTGAGTGGTAAAGCTGTCAAACAACTCATAGCAATTGTTTGTCTCGGGAATAAATATTATCTCCCTTACAAATTCAGACAGACTGTGTTCACCGGGATTTTCATCAAATATTAATGTAAGTAAATCCTTTGCGTATATTACTCCGCAGATATTGTCTATAGTATCCTCAAAAACCGGAATGCGCGAAAACCCTTTTTCAATAATCAGCGATACGGCGTCTTTTAAATTGCTGTTTATCTCTACTGCCGATATATCCGTTCGGTGCGTCATAACATCTCTTATCTCAATATCGTCAAACTCGAATATGTTACTTATCATCTCTTTCTGACTTTCGTCAATATCATCAGCATCATCACCGTTTAAAATCTCCATTATTTCATCCTCGGTCAATGAGCCGCTTTTCCTCTTACCGAAAAGCTTTGAAAATAATCCCCCTATTTGCCCCGCAGAGTCATCCATTTTAATAATCATATCCTTTCATAATTTTAATGAAATACTAATCAACAATCAACTTTTTTGACAAAGTTTTTATTTTATATCCGACAACGTTACCGTTGCCCATAGTATGCGTCATCGCCGTGTTTTCTAAAAAAGTGCTTATCTAAAAGCTGCTGCTGCATTTTAAGAGTAGTAGTCTCTTTTTTGTATGCAAGTATTTCTGTATGCCAAGCCATAAAGGCAATTTCCTCGAGTATAACAGCCTTTTCAACAGTTGAAACCGCGTCGTCGCCCCATAGAAATGGTCCGTGCGAATGTACAAGGCAAGCATTCATCTTAGTAGGGCTTGTTCTGTGTGAAACAAAGGTTTCTACAATAACCTTTCCCGTATTTCTTTCATAATCAGAAGAAATTTCCTCATCTGTCATTTTTCTTGTGATGGGAATTGCCCCGTAAAAATAATCTGCATGGGTTGTCCCGTAAGCGTTTATGCTTTTACCTGCCTGAGCCCAGATAGTCGCCCATTTTGAATGCGTATGCACAATAGCGTTTGCATTGGCGAAATTCTTATAAAGCTCAAGATGCGTCATCATATCAGAGCTGGGTTTAAGATTTCCTTCAACTACATTTCCCCTCAAATCGCAAACGACCATTTTATCAGGAGAAAGATCATCATAAGAAACTCCGCTGGGCTTGATTGCAAACAGACCCTTATCACGGTCAATTTCAGAAACGTTTCCCCAAGTGGAAATGACAAGCCTGTTCTCAGGCAGCATCATATTTGCACGGTAAACTCTTTCCTTTAACTCTTCTAACATATT
>CANRKQ010000052.1 GCA_947631265.1 uncultured Clostridia bacterium
CCTCCGGGAGCTATTTTATTCGGTGTGAGAAACAGACTTAAAGCAAAAGCGTATATTGCCGAGCCAATAATAATAAGCAATGTATTTTTTAATTTTTTGTTTTTCATTTATATCACCATACCTCTATATCTTGTAAAGTAAAGTTCTCTTTACCAAAGAGAACTTATTTTTATAGCCGACTTATTTCCAAGGAAATAAGTTTTATATTTATTTTATGAATATAAGCAATCTATGATTACAAAGGCAGATAAAGTTATAGTCAGATTTGATATTACGCTAATTATTACCCTTGTAATACTTATTGGGTTTTGATTCGGAAGATTCTGTTTTTTTTACAATATCACAGGGCTTTAAGTTACCGCTCATTATTTCAAGAACCTCTTTCATAAGTTCGGCTGATTTTTGCTTTTTAGGCCTTTGTATGAGTTTTACCTTTATGTGCGGCTTTTTTACATCTTCAAAATCAACTCTTTTTTGATAAGCCTGTCTAAGAGAGAGTATTTGCTCAACAGAAGGTGATTTAATGTAAAAATAAAGCCAATCCCCGCGCTGGGTGATTTCGGTAATCCCAAGACTTGACGCTGTGTTACGCATAATAGCAACATTAATAAGTCCCAAAACAGCGGCAGGAGGTTTTCCGTATCTGTCAGTCAGCTCGTCTGTAACATCGTTGCAGTCGTTGCTGTTTTGAATAGAGGCTATTTTTCTGTATGCGTCAATTCTCTGAGATAGACTTTCTATATATTTTTCCGGAATGTATGCGTCTACAGCAATATCAACAAGACAGTCTTCAGGAGATGAGGGCAGAGCCTCTCCTTTCTGCTCGGCAATAGCCTCGTTTAAAAGCCTGAGGTACATATCGTATCCCACAGCCTCCATATGTCCGTGCTGTTTTCCCGAAAGTATTGAGCCTGCACCTCTTATTTCAAGGTCTCGCAGAGCTATCCTGAATCCCGAGCCAAACTGTGTAAACTCTCTTATCGCATTGAGCCTTTTAGATGCTATCTCAGTAAGTACCTTTCCTCTTCTGAATGTAAAATATGCAAACGCGCGCCGACTGCTCCTTCCTACTCTTCCTCTAAGCTGATAAAGCTGTGAAAGTCCAAGCTTGTCTGCGTCTTCAATTATAAGTGTGTTTACATTCGGAACATCAACGCCTGTCTCGATTAGTGTTGTACAAACCAAAATATCAATTTCCTTATCTATTAGCTGTCTCCATATCTCGGAAAGCTCGTTTTCGGCAATTTGACCGTGAGCTACGCCTATTCTGGCATCGGGCATAAGCTTTTGCAGCCTTGAAACACATCGGTCTATAGTTTCAATACGGTTGTGGATATAGTATACCTGACCGCCTCGTCTAAGCTCCTTTGATATTGCATTTGCTACAACTCCGTCATTGTGTTCAATAACATAGGTCTGAACAGGATATCTGTCCTGCGGAGGTTCTTCTATGACTGACATATCCCTGATTCCGCTCATAGCCATATTAAGCGTTCGCGGAATAGGAGTTGCCGAAAGCGTGAGTATATCAATACCCGAAAATATTTCCTTAAAGCGTTCTTTGTGTGCAACTCCGAATCTTTGTTCTTCATCAATGACCGCCAGCCCTAGGTTTTTGAACTCAACGTCTTTCTGAACAAGTCTGTGCGTGCCTATGACCATATCAATAACTCCACGTTTCAGATCTTTTATTATGTCCCATTGCTGCTTTGGGGTCCTGAAACGAGAGAGCAGCTCGATCTTAACAGGGAAGTGTTCAAAGCGTTTTATTGCAGTCTGGTAATGCTGCCATGCAAGCACAGTCGTAGGAGCCAGAATTACACATTGCTTTGAATCAAGTATACACTTAAAGCAGGCTCTTAGTGCGACCTCAGTCTTTCCAAAACCTACGTCTCCGCACAGAAGTCTGTCCATAGGAACAGCCTTTTGCATATCTTCCTTTATCTCGTTTATCGAGCGCAGCTGGTCGTCTGTTTCCTGATATTCAAACCGCTCTTCAAATTCCGCCTGCCAGTCGTTATCAGGAGAAAACGCAAAGCCTTTTGACATCTGTCTTTTAGCATAAAGTTTAATAAGCTCGTCAGCCATCTCCTTTACTGCGGATTTAACACGCTTTCTGGTTTTTTGCCAGTCCAAAGAGTTAAGCTTGTTAAGCTTTATATTTGCGTCGTCACGCGGACCTATATACCGCGATACCAAATCAAGCTGGGTAACGGGAACATACAGAATATCCGAGCCTGCATAGTTTATTTTAATATAATCTCTGGTAACGCCGTTTGTTTCAAGCTTTTGAATACCAGAAAATCTTCCTATTCCGTAAAGCGAGTGAACGACAAGATCTCCGTTGGATATGTCGGAGAGATTTTTAATTTCCTCACCCTTTTTGTATTTTCGTTTTACCCTTTTCTTAGGAGCGTTTATCTTTTGCCCTGTAATCATTGCGCACTTTATGTCGGGATACTCAAATCCGCCGCTTGTACTGCCAAAGGTGACATACACAAGCCCTTGTTTTATTTGCGATTGTTCAGTAAGTATCTCAGCAGGAATGTTGCTGTCGCACAGGTCGCCTGCAAGAATAGGCAGAGTTTTTTCACTTCCTGCAAAGACAATGACGCAGTAGTTCTGATTGCAGTATGCGCTTAAATCTTCGATAAGATGTTTCATATCTCCGCTCCAGCTTGAAGTCTGAAGGGGGTTAGCATTGATAAGCGTCTTTAGATTGTAGTCATCTCCGCCGCGCATAAAGGTATCAAGATAAACAAGCGACGCGTCTTCCGCTTTGTACATAAGCTCGGCAAATTCACAGTAAAAGCCCTCTAACGGCTTGAAAAGAATACCGTCTTCATAGAGCATTTTTATATCCTCTGACAGCTGAGTGGAAATTGCTTTTGCCTGCTCTTTGCAGTTGGAATTTTCTGAGATAATTACTATACCGTTTTTAAAGTAATCGACGACTGAACAGCACTCTCCATAGGCAAGAGAATAGTATTTATCCAGGTTGTTCAGAGATATTCCTGCCTCGAGCGACTCAAGGTCTGTATAAAGCTTTTCTTTTATTTTGTCTGCTTTTTTACCGCGTGGCTTTTTCAAAATCCCGCGTATACTTTCAGCAAACGCATCATCAGATGGAAATAAAACTTCCAAAGCAGGGGAGACAGTAAAGAAATCGCACTCTTCTATTCTTCTCTGCGACTCGACCTCAAACATATGAATGCTGTCAACCGTATCGCCCCAAAGCTCAATTCTGTAGGGCTGCGAGGAATGAACAGGAAAAATATCTGCTATTCCTCCTCTTATTGAAAACTGCGCCTGACCTTCCACCTGCTCACATTCTGTGTAGCCTGCGGATACAAGCAAGGAGGCAAGCTCAGTTAAATCGATATCCCCGCCCTTTTTTATTTCAAAGGAATATTCATCAAGCTTTTCCGACGGAATAGTACCCTGCATACATGCCTCAACAGTTGTTACCGCTATTCTTGAAAATCCCTTTCTTATTTTAGAAAGAGCCTCTATTCTTTTGTGTTCATACTCTCTTGAAAAGCTGTCAACATACGCAAAGTTGAAATCCTTAGCAGGAAACAGACAGGCGGTTTCCTCGTGAGAAAGAGAATTAATATCCTCGCATATCCGTCTTGCGGAGGTTTCTGTATCGCAAATGATGCAGCAAGGTTTCAGCTCGCTAAGAGCCAAAGCCAGATGCGCCTTATGAACAGATGATACTCCTGTGAGGGATAGGGGAGTTTTACCGCTTTTTATCGACCTTTCTATCTCTTGGTAGAAATCTAGTTTTTTGCAAATATCTATAAATATGTTTTTCATATAACATACTCCGTTAATTATAACTGCGATCTTCAGCTACGTAATTAAAATGTATCACTATTATCACAATATGCAAACCTACTATATGCAGAGCGTATTAAAAGTCGCCGTTGCAAAGACCTGACCGAAAACCTATTTATGAGTTATACAAATTCATAGCTTTATCAATATTCCCCTCTACGATCAAGCTCAGCGAATCAACTGCTTTTTCAAGAGCAGGCTCAAGAGCCTTTTTGTCGTTCTCGCTGAATTTAGACAGTACCCAGTCGGCTAGGTTGTATTTTGGATCAGGCTTTTTGCCAACTCCGATTTTTATTCTCGGGAACGTATCGCCGCCCGTAAGAGCAATAATACTCTTTATACCGTTGTGACCTCCGTCAGAGCCTTTCCTGCGAATACGGAGCTTTCCCGGCTCGAGTGAAATATCATCATAGACAATTATCACGTTCTCAATCGGGATCTTATAAAAGCTCATAGCGTCATAAACCGCCTCGCCGCTGTTGTTCATATATGTTGTAGGCTTGAGTATTAGACATCTTTTTCCTGCAATAACGGTTTCTCCGGTTTTTGATTTAAATTTTACCTTGTTCATATCAAAGCCGTTTTTTTGCACAAGCTTATCAATAGCCATAAACCCTGCGTTATGCCTTGTTCCGCTGTACTCTAATCCGAAATTCCCCAGACCGGCAATAATGTATTCGATTTTTCCTTTAGAAAAGCTGTTTCCACTCTCGATTTTTTTAAATACGTCCCAGATGCTCATAATTTATTACTCCTTAGTATATACATCAGTTTAACCCCCATTCCTTGCAGGACAGGGGGTTGTGTTTTATATTTGATTAAAAACGGATAATTGAAAATTTTGTTACTTATCCAATAAAAGATTTACCTTTGAGAAGTTTAACACATATTATTTCTTAATATCTGACTTTTCTGCAGCAGCTTGCTTAGCCTTAGCAATTTTTTCATTCCTGTTTTTTAACATTCTGTCAGCGTAGCCGTCTTTGATAACTTCCTGACCGCGTTCTATCATCAGCGCACCGTCAGGAACATCTTTTGTTACTGTAGAGCCTGCCGCCGTATAAGCGTTTTTACCAATTTTAACAGGAGCGATAAGGTTTGTATTGCAACCGATAAATGAGTTGTCGCCTATGGTCGTTCTGAACTTTTTGTCGCCGTTGTAATTTGCCGTAGTAACGCCGCAGCCCAGATTTACATTTTCACCAACATCGCTGTCGCCTACATATGTAAGATGAGCGACTGCAGTACCTTCGCCTATGTTTGAATTTTTGATCTCTACAAAGTCGCCTATTTTAGCTCCGTTTGCAATGCGTGTGTTCGGTCTTAGCTGAACCCAAGGCCCTATTGTTACGCTGTTTCCTATTACGCTTTCGTTTGCGACAACATTATTGAGTTTTGTATCTCTGCCCACCTTTGTGTCGTTAAGGCAGGTGTTAGGACCTATCTCGCAGCCGTTTCCGATTTCGGTATTACCCTTGAGAATAACTCCTGAATGTATGACCGTTCCCGTGCCTATCTTAACGCTGTCTGATATGCTTACGCCGTCTGTGCAGGTGAACTCAACTCCGTTATCCAGATGCTTGTTTATTATTTGACGCCTTGCAACATCGTTTAAGTGAAGAAGTCCCCGTCTGTCATTTGCACCGAGCGATACGTTTTTATTATCTGAAATATAGGCGTCAGCAGATTTGCCCTTTTTAATAAGCAGGGATATACAGTCGGTAAGATAATACTCGCCCTGTGCATTATCAGACTTTATGCTGAATAATACGTCCAGCAGGTCCTTTGTCTTAAACCAAAAGCAGCCCGAATTTATTTCCCTGATTTTTCTCTGCTCTTCGGTGCAGTCACGCTCTTCAACAATGCCCGATATACCGTTATCACTTCTGATAATTCTTCCGTAGCCGTAAGGATCGTCAACAACAGAGGTGACAACTGTAACCGAAAGATCCTTATCCTCGTGTAATTTAAGAGCGTTTTTTATGGTTTTGCTGTCTATAAAGGGTGCGTCTCCGCAGAGAATAAGAGTGTTGCCTTCAGAGTTCTCACGAAGAAAGTTTACCGCCTGCATAACTGCATGACCTGTTCCCAAGCGGTCAGCCTGAAGAACAGTACGGTATTTTCCGTTTAGAAAGCTGTCGATGTATTCTCCTGCAAAGCCCTTGACTATGCATATGTTTTTTAAATCAGCGTTTTCGCAGGCATCAATAACCCATTGTAGCATAGGTTTTCCCAGTACTTCGCAGAGAACTTTCGGCATATCCGTTTTCATACGCTTGCCCTGTCCGCCTGCAAGAATAACAACAGAATTTTTCATAAATATATCTCCGTTTCTATTATTTTTCAAAAGATTAAATTCTGATTTTAATTATACAATATTATTTTGTCGTTTACAACACCATTTCTGCCAATTTTATATATAAGTAACAAAAATTTTTATAAAAAATTCCCGCAATTTTGCAAACAAATTTCCAAAAAGGGCTAGTAATTTATAAATAAATCTGCTATAATCATTATATGTCCGTCGGGATTAGGCTGAGTGCCGTTCCCAGCCGGAAGAATAATAAATTTATTATGGAGGTAAATACTAATGAGCAAAAAATGGGTTTATTTGTTCTCAGAGGGCGACGCTACTATGAGAGAGCTTCTTGGCGGTAAGGGCGCTAACCTAGCTGAGATGACAAAACTCGGACTTCCTGTTCCGCAGGGATTTACTATTTCAACAGAGGCTTGTACTCAGTATTATGAAGACGGTAAGCAGATTAATGATGAGATTCAGGCTCAGATTATGGAGTATATCGGAAAGATGGAGTATATCACCGGAAAGAAATTCGGCGATGACGAAAATCCTCTGCTTGTTTCAGTACGTTCCGGAGCTCGCGCATCAATGCCGGGTATGATGGATACGATCTTAAACCTCGGTCTTAACGAAAAGGTTGTAGAGGTTATGGCTAAGAAGTCAGGCAATCCCCGTTGGGCTTGGGACTGCTACAGAAGATTCATTCAGATGTATTCCGACGTAGTTATGGAAGTAGGCAAGAAGTATTTTGAAGAGCTTATCGACGAAATGAAAGAAAAGAAGGGCGTTACTCAGGACGTTGAGCTTACTGCTGACGATTTAAAGGAGCTTGCATCACAGTTCAAGGCAGAATATAAGGAAAAGATAGGCGAGGACTTCCCGACAGACCCTGTTGAACAGCTTATGGGAGCTGTTAAGGCTGTATTCCGTTCATGGGATAACCCACGTGCTAACGTATACCGCCGTGACAATGATATTCCATACTCATGGGGTACTGCTGTAAACGTACAGATGATGGCGTTCGGAAATATGGGAGAAACATCAGGAACAGGCGTTGCATTTACCCGTGATCCTGCAACCGGTGAAAAGCACCTTATGGGTGAGTTTTTGATGAACGCTCAGGGTGAGGACGTTGTTGCCGGTGTAAGAACACCGCAGCCTATCTCACAGCTTAAAGAGGTTATGCCTGAGGTTTACGATCAGTTTGTAAATATATGCAACACCCTTGAGGATCACTACAGAGATATGCAGGATATGGAGTTCACTATAGAGGATAGAAAGCTCTATATGCTACAGACAAGAAACGGTAAGAGAACAGCACCTGCTGCATTGAAGATTGCCTGCGACCTTGTTGACGAGGGTATGATTTCAGAAGAAAAGGCTGTTTTGATGATAGATCCTAGAAATCTCGACACACTTCTCCATCCGCAGTTTGACGCTAAGGAGCTTAAGGCTGCTACACCTATCGGAAAGGGTCTCGGAGCATCGCCGGGAGCTGCCTGCGGTAAGGTAGTATTCACAGCAGAGGACGCTGAAAACTGGAATGCTAAGGGAGAAAAGGTTGTTCTTGTTCGTCTTGAGACATCACCTGAGGACATCACAGGTATGAAGGCATCACAGGGTATTCTCACAGTTCGCGGAGGTATGACGTCTCACGCAGCCGTTGTAGCCCGTGGTATGGGTACCTGCTGTGTATCGGGCTGTTCTGAAATAGTTATGGACGAGCAAAATAAGAAGTTCACACTTGCAGGTAAGACATTTAATGAGGGTGATTATATTTCAATTGACGGTTCAACGGGAAATATCTACGACGGTATAATTCCTACTGTTGACGCTACGATTGCAGGTGAGTTCGGCAGAATTATGGGCTGGGCTGACAAGTACAGAGAGCTTAAGGTAAGAACAAACGCAGATACTCCTGCTGACGCTAAGAAGGCAAGAGAGCTTGGCGCTGAGGGTATCGGTCTTTGCCGTACAGAGCATATGTTCTTCGAGGCTGACAGAATAGCAGCGTTCAGAGAGATGATTTGCTCTGACACAGTTGAGGAAAGAGAAGCTGCACTTGCTAAGATTCTTCCTATGCAGCAGGCTGATTTTGAGGCTCTTTATGAGGCTCTTGAGGGCAACCCTGTAACAATAAGATTTCTTGATCCGCCTCTGCACGAGTTTGTTCCTACAGAAGAGGCTGACATAGAGGCTCTGGCAAAGGCTCAGGGCAAGAGCGTTGAAGAGATCAAAGCTATTATCGCATCACTTCACGAGTTCAACCCGATGATGGGTCACCGTGGCTGCCGTCTTGCTGTAACTTATCCTGAAATTGCTAAGATGCAGACAAGCGCTGTTATCCGTGCTGCGATAAATGTTAAGAAGGCTCATCCTGACTGGGCTATAGTTCCTGAGATTATGATCCCGCTTGTTGGAGACATAAAAGAACTTAAATGCGTTAAGAAGATAGTAGTTGAAACTGCTGACGCAGAAATCGCTGCTGCCGGCGCTGACCTTAAATACGAGGTTGGTACAATGATTGAGATTCCAAGAGCTGCTCTTACAGCTGATGAAATCGCTACAGAGGCTGACTTCTTCTGCTTTGGTACTAACGACCTTACACAGATGACGTTTGGTTTCTCAAGAGATGACGCAGGTAAATTCCTTGACGCTTACTATGACGCTAAGATATTCGAGTCTGATCCGTTTGCAAGACTTGACCAGAACGGCGTTGGTAAGCTTATGGATATGGCTATCAAGCTTGGTAAGCCTGTTAATCCAAATCTCCACATTGGTATCTGCGGAGAGCACGGCGGAGATCCTACATCAGTAGAGTTCTGCCACAACATCGGTCTTAACTATGTTTCATGCTCACCGTTCCGTGTGCCTATAGCTAGACTTGCTGCTGCACAGGCTGCAATTTCAAACCCAAGAAAGTAATTAGTATTAATCTCTATACAATAAGAGCGTTCGGAGTATTCCGAACGCTTTTGTGTTTATATAGA
>CANRKQ010000053.1 GCA_947631265.1 uncultured Clostridia bacterium
CCATGCTACTATATCCTTCTGATGCGGCAGCATTACAGGATTTAATTTATTCTTATCAATTTCAAATCCGCTGTCTGTACTTATTGCCATTTTCGTCTTTAAAAAATCTATGTATTCCATTTCACCACAATAATCCTCCTACAACAAATCCGATTAATGTTTTTCGTATTCTTCAAGACGAGCCCTTACCTCTGCCATACCCACAAGAGCGGTATAGTACATTGCTATAATCCCTTCAAGACGATCTGTTCCGTATTGGAGATTATCCCTCAACATCTCATCAAGCGTTTCATCATCCATTTCATTTGCGTATGCCGGACATTTATGCTTGTTGCATATTTCTCTTATAAGATTGCGTACAGATATTTCTCTCTCAAAATCCCTATGCCATGCTTCACCGTTTTTTACAAACACTTGATTAAATACAAGCTCTGTCATTGTCATTTCTGCCACATTGTTTTTTACGATTTTATTCATTCTCTTTGACCTCCTTCAACGCTTTTTAATTTCACCTTTCAAATACCCTAAAATCCATTTGCTAGCTTCTTCCCAGCCTTCGGGAACAATAGCTAAATAACCTTGCTTTGCTACAGCAGATATGAAGTTTCTTTGCTCGTCTGACAGCTTTCCGCCTTTCTTTCGTTTCATTTCAATAAACATTCCGTGAAATCCGCAGCGTGCTACTGGAAGATATATATCCGATACTCCCGGTTTAACACCTTCTGCTTTTAACGTACAAGCTGTTTTTCTGTATCTCTTGCCCCCGTTAGGTATTGCAAACATAAGGCTAAGCTCCGGCATAGACTGCTTTTGAATATCTGCCCACTCAAATAAAGCCTGCTGTTCTTCTGTTTCAAGAGGTAATCTTTCAGAAGTAATTAAACTATTAATGTTTTTCAAACTTCTACCTCCAATAATTTGATTTATTCTTTAAAATATACCGCTCTAAGTATCGGACGGCTGTCATAACTGCTTATCTGTTCTTCATAACTGATGAGCTTGGCGCCTTTATACATATTTCTCGGCTTTCGCCACTTCTTAAAATGTATTCTCTCTATTTTTATTTTTGGCTGGATTAAATTTCTGCTTGTTGTATATCTTCGCCCATGTATTGCATTTTCACTTTGAAATGTTGTTGACGTTTCCTTTACCAGATATTCTGCAAGCTCGGTCAGATCATCAGTATACAAAACCTTTGAATGTACAGTTCCGTACTTATCCCATAGTTTCATAACTACACTAAGCATTTTTACATCATTTAAAACTATGTGATGATGAAGACGATGTCTTTTATACTCAGTTACTAATATGTATCTAAGCTCTTTCCCTGCTTTCTTATATTCCTTACGTAACTTTCTCAAAAAGTTTGCTACGATCAACTTTGCTTTTTCAGGTTCAGGTAGTGTGCCGTTTCTATATGTTAAAGTACAATGTGCGTCTTTACCTTTTTTAAAGTTTGCATTCATAAGCCAAGACAGCTTTTCAATTGCATTTCTTTTATTTACCTCAGCTGTTCTCTCAGCTGTAGGCTTTTTTATTTCTGCTTTCCGTGTATGATTTCCATATGCTCCTGAATGATATTTTTTAACTATAATAAAATTACCAGCCACAATCGTTTTTTGTATATACATTTGATTGCTTCCTTTTCATCTTGTGGTCGGTGAGTTAATTCCTTTATCAAGCCGTAAAAAAAGACAAGATATTTTTTAAAAGTGCCTGTTTAGGCACTTTTTTGCTTGACTTTTTGTACACTTTTTGCTATAATATTTATGTAATATTTTGATTGCTTCCAAATATTACGGCAGTTACCGCCTTATTCGGTAACTGCTTTTTTTATATCCTTTAATCTCACCGTCAAATAACTGCTTATTCCTTTCTGCTTGATTTTTGCCGAATACATATCTCGGCATTTTATTTTGCCGTTTACCTTTTCAACCTCACTCCTCATAATTATTGATTCTAATGTGTACAATCCTGCTCCGTCACCATATGGAGGTAAGTATGTTACATCTTTACCAAGCCAGTCTATTACTGAATTGAGCGTTGCAAATTGTTGTTTTGACTTCTTAACTGCTGTCTGCATTTTTATCCTCCTCTGCTTCCTTTTCAGGATCTTCATCACAAGCAGGCTTGTTGAACATTTTATAAAAGCGTTCAGGATTTTCTTTATAGCAGTCCTGCTTTTCAAATTTTCCATCCATCAGGCACATTTCACAGCTCATATGACACTTGCAGCCTGTTTCGGTGTTTCTTCCTTCTTCAACTAAATACACGCCCACTTTTGCCTCAAGATACCTTTTTACTGCGTCTGAGAACATTGCAACAGCACGTTTAGGATTAGTCGTTGATTGCTTTGTCTTTCCAAATTCAATCGTATATTCGTCATTGTCATAGTGCATAAACACTTTATTATCAAAGCTGTACACTTTTTTACTAGTCGCCATATCTTTTCCGCAACTCCTTGCTTTTATAATGACAGCTATCAGCCCATATATGTTTTTCCTTTGACCTTTCAGGATTTTCTTTATATCCCATTTCTTTAAATAAATTATGCACCAATGATACACTCATACTGCATTCAGCTGCAATTTCGACACTTGTTAATCCTTTTGTATGTAAGACGCGAAGTCTTTGCTTAACTTTAACTATATCAAGAGGTTGTATTTTGTCAGAGGTCTTTTTTTGTTTCATTAATTATCTCCTTTAGTACCTGTTCTACAAAGCATAAATCTACATACTGTCTTTTTTCAGCATCTGATAGCTGAGCATGATGAATAACTAATTGTTCGATATTCCGTCCAATTATCTCTTGACATATCTTCAATCTGGTGTTATCATTACTTATGGAATTATTATTGTTTGAGCTTGTCTTTGCTTCCTGCAAGGCTCGCTCTTTTTCTTTTTCTAAGGCTCTTATTCCCATTACTATAGCTGTTCTTTCTGGACTCTCACTTTCTGGATAATCGTCTAGCATTTCATTTAATTTTATTAAGGGATATGTTATTAGCTCATCTCTTTCCTTATTTGTCATTTAATCTTCCTCACTTTCTGCTTTTAGCCAGTCTTTTAGTGCTTTGTGACATTTGTCGATGATATCTGTCGAGCAGGTACTCCTATTAGGACATATACAACAGAAAAACATGAAGTTGTCACCTAAAAACTCTGCCATCTTATCAAAACTCAAGGACTTTATCTTTTCGTAGTTTGTCATTTGATTTTACCTCCATTTTCTTGCCTTGTACGGTTTCCGTGCAGGGCGGTTTTTCTTTTAAGCATTTTTGCATTGCTTTGTTTATCTCGTTTAAACTGCTTTGATATTGCTCTTGGTAGGTCATTCGGTTTCCTCCAATTCTATTCCATATGCAATGCAATCAAAACGAATATCATCAGCAATGTTGTTTCCGTCAAAAACTATCTTTTCGCCTGAAACACTCGTCAATTCTAAACCGACAGAAATAAGTGGGTATAGCCATATAGGAATTAAATACAAGTTACTATTTTCTTGCCACTTACAAAATCGCAGTTCTCTTGCTTCTTCAATCGTTAAATTATTGAAGTCGATAAGTTTTTCCTTTTTAAATGCTTGATAAAACTTATCAAGTGCATGTTTTATTTTTACTTCGTTTATTTGTTTTCCAACATACATTGCTGCTAATGTATTGGCTAGCCACGTTAAACAATTTTTTACTTCTTTTTTCATCTTCTTTCTACCTCCATTCCTTTTACTTCAACGCTCTTTTCTTTCTCTTCGCCCTCAAACAGAGGACTCAGCTCCTGCTCCTTGATAGGTATTGCAAAATAATCTGCCCAGCGTATTAATGTCTTTGGGAAGAATACGTACATTGCCTTTATGACTGAGTATGCCATTATTCCCAGTAGAGCTATTAGCACTAGTAATGTCATGATAATGTTTCACCTACAATTTCCTCTTTAAACCGTTTTGCAAGAAACCTAGCATATGTTCTATTAGCCTCTTTCTGACCTTCTGTAAGTCCAGTTTCATCAACCTCTACCTCATCAAATATCGGTGTGTTGTTTACCACCTTTCCATCAGGAGCTCTTAATGCTAATGTTCCAATTTGTTTTAATTTTTTCACAAAATTAATTCCTTTCTATAAATATATAATTGTGGTTGGGATCTGCTACATATCAAAAATTGTTTTCTTTCCCTCTGCTTTATGAGGCTTTGCTTATTCCCAAAAGGTCGTTTGGCGTAACACCGAGTGCAAATGCTATTTTTAAAATATCTTGCTCACGTATTGTTCCACCGCCATTGAGCAGATAGCTAAACTTTTTTTCGGTATAGCCAGCTTGTTCGGCTACATATTTGTGTTTTAAACCTTTTTCCTTGATTATCTTTTTTGTCATTTCTGCAACCATATTTCCTTACCTCCTTTCAAGTCTTATCCAAAAATCTTGGTCTAATTAGATTTTAAACCATGTTTCTTGAATTGTCAAGAGTTAAATCCAAAAAACTTGGAACAAAAATGCACAAATGTTTAGATGATTTTATGTATATGTTGTACAAATTTATTGGATTTTAAAAATTTTTATCTAAAAATCTTGATTATATGGTATTTTTATGCTATAATTTGAACAATTGTACAAGGAGGTGTTAAAAATGATAGGAGATAAGATTAGACAGAGAAGATTAGAATTAGGACTAACTCAAATACAACTGTCAGAAAAAACAGACATTAAAAAAAATACTATCAGTAATTATGAAAATAATATTACTTCGCCAAGTGAAGAAAATTTAATAAGGTTAATCAATGCTTTAAAGTGCGATGCTAATTTTTTATTTGAAGATGAGATGAATATAATTAAAACTGATAGATTTAGTTTTAATGAAAAAACACTAATAAAAAAATACCGCACTCTTGATAAGTACGGTAAACAGGCTATTGATTATTTATTAGATGTTGAATATAACAGATGTACAGTAAGCGAGAAAAAAGAAAAGACCGTAAAAATGTTTAAGGTTGCTCGAAGCTCAGACGGCGAGAAACCACAAACAGTCGAGCTAACACAGGATGAGTATGAAAGACTTCTTAAAGCTGTTGAAATGGACGATAATGAATTTTAAAACAAATTGACTTTATAAGGAGAGACGGATTGTGAAAAAGCTCATAATCATTACAACAACTATTATTATAATTTTATTACTGGCAGTTTTGACTATTTTTGTAGTTTCAAATAATAATTCAAAAAACAGCAAGGAGTTAAGCAAAGTAGGAAAGGAACTTGCAGAAATTGAAACGATACTCGGGCAAACTGCAAATGACTATCTAAATACAGATATAACCAATGATGAAGCAAAAGAAAAACTTGACGTATTATCTGCAAGAATTGATAGCTTAGAAAATGAGGCATCAGACAAAGGTGAATATAATGAGCTTACAGAAGAACAAAGATGTAGTATACTGTCTGTTGATATAGAAATGTTCAACTGGGATTTAGTTGAATTAGCAAATCCCTATACCTCCGATTCATCATCACAAGATAATATAAATGAAATTCGTGAAATTAGAGATAAGTATTATAAATAAAAAAATCTATAGAAAGGAGGTAACATAATGAAATCCTACGCAATGGCAACTATAGCTTTTGCTTATTTAATTATAAGTGCTATAGGAATAATCGCAAGTTGTGTTTTGTTACATAATTTATTAAATTTAACTGTTTTAATTGTAATTGTCATAGTTTCAGTTTTATCAACATTATTACTATTTTCAATTATACTTTCACTAGCTACAATTTTAGAAAAGCAAGAGCTTGAAGAAGAGTATATAACTAAAACATTAACTTTGATTACTGAAAAACTAGAACAAAAGTAAATAAAAAAATCCCCACCAGTACCGCTATACTGGCAGGGATTGAAAGAGATTATATACAGAATATAGAGATATACTCCAAATTCCGACAATAATATTATATGACATTATTTAGAAAATGTCAAGGAGGAATTTCTATATGAAAAAATGTAGTTTTTGCGGAGCTGATATTAAAGATACAGCTAAATTCTGTGATGAATGCGGAGCTGCTCAGCATGCCAAATCAGAAGATATTGAAAAGGTAACAACAGAAAAGAAAAATGCAAATGAAAACAAAGGTTTAGTCAAAGGACTATGGATTTTTGTTGCTATTGTAGTGGTGATTTGTGGAATAATTGTTGCAGAAAACATAACTACAACAAAAAATATAGATACATCATCTTCAGATTATTCAAGTGATGAATATGCCAATCTTAACATTGATGATAATTCAGAAGAAGTTACTGTAACCACAACGACAACGCAAATAACAACTACAACTAAAAAGAAAACTACGACCAAAAAGAAAACTACTACAAAGAAAAGAACCACTACGACAACTACCAAGAGCATTTCACTAGGCAAGTTAAATGCTTTAGAAACCGCCAAAGATTATTTAGATTATTCTAATTTCTCCTATAGTGGTTTAATAGAACAGCTAGAATATGAGGGATATACTCATAGTGAGGCTGTATATGGTGCTGATAATTGCGGAGCTGATTGGTACGAACAAGCGGCTGGTTCAGCTAAATCATATATTGAGTATTCCTCATTCTCCCGACAGGGATTAATAGAACAATTAGAGTACGAGGGATTTACAAAAGATCAAGCTGAATATGGAGCTAGTGCGGTTGGTTATTAATCAGAAATCTGTCCTTATAAAATAGAATAAGATAATCTATTAATCAACCTTATCAAAGAAAACATATCAATGATAAAGTCAAATGACTTATGGAGCGTATAAAAGCGCAAGAGACGCAGCGTGGCAATGTCTGATTGACTACAATGTAAGATCATTGCCGGTCAATATCTTTGAGATTTTGAAATCAGCAGGGATTAAGTTTGCTAAAAACAGCAATGCTAATCTTGTAAGACCTAACGAAAGCGGCATAAGTCTTTTGATAGATGAACAATGGTATATTATATATGATGATAAAGATACACCGCAAAGGTGCAGATTTACGCTTGCCCACGAATTAGGACATATATTACTAAGTCACGAACTGAAAGAAAGTAAGTATGCACGAACATTCAACTTGACAAAGCCTGCTATAGAAACACAATCAGATATATTTGCCTCAAGGCTTTTAGCTCCGGCTTGTGTTTTATGGGGGCTTGACATGCACACTCCGAAAGAAATATCATCAGCCTGTGATATTTCACTTCAAGCGGCAACGATCAGAGCCGATAGAATGAGGGTTTTATATAAAAGAAATAGATTTCTTACAAATCCTCTTGAACAACTGGTATATAAAAATTTCGAGGAGTTTATTATAGATAATAAAAAATAAAAACGCCCCTGCTGAGCGGCCACTCAACAGAGGCAATGCGAATTAATCCCAACCACAATAAAAGGGCTAATTCTGCTCTTTTATTATATCATAAATCTAATACTTTGTAAAGGAGTTTAAAATGAAAAAAGCAGTAATATATGCAAGATTTTCAAGCCATAAGCAACAGGAAACATCAATTGAAGGTCAAATAAAAGTGTGTGAAGATTATGCAAATCGTGAAGGTATCGAGATAATTGACACATATATAGACCGTGCTATATCAGGAACTACAGATAAACGACCGTCTTTTAATCGTATGATTCTTGATAGTGAAAACGGGGACTTTGATTATATTATTGTTTACAAACTGGATAGATTTGCACGAAATAGGCTCGATAGTGCTTTGTATAAGCAAATGCTTAATAAAAACGGAGTAAAATTAAAGTCAGCAATGGAACCGATTTCTGAGGCACCTGAAGGTATATTACTTGAGGGTATGCTTGAAAGCTACAACGAATACTATTCAAAAGAGTTATCACAGAAAACAAGAAGAGGAATGAAAATAAACGCTGAAAAAGCAAACAGCAACGGCGGTACTATCCCCTACGGTTTCAAGGTTGAAAACAAAAAGCTCGTAATTGACAAGGAAAGTGCAGAAATCGTAAAAGAAATTTTTAAAATGTATTCTGAGGGTAATTCCAAATCAAAAATAATAAACTCATTTGAGAATAGATCCCTACCTCGTGGCAAGAAAATCAGCTTAGGCGTATTGAGTAATATGCTGAGTAACAAAAAGTATATTGGCATATACCACTTCAACGGCATTGAAGTTGAAGGTGGCTGCCCTGCAATTATTGAAAAAAATTTGTGGAACAAGGTACAAAAACTAGTTGAGCAAAATAAGAAATCCATTGGATCTAAAAAGACTGTTGTAAACTATTATCTAAGAAATAAAATCTTCTGCGGAGAATGCGGAGATTCTATGCAAGGAGAAAGCATTCGCAAATACAACGGTAAAATGCATTATTACTACGTCTGTAAAAATCGTAAGCATAATAACGGCTGCTCAAAAAAGCGTGAAAATAAGGAGTATATTGAAAGTTTTGTAATAGATTCCACTCTTGAATATATTCTCAATGCTGAAAACTCCAATGATATTATTGCACAAATTATGCTTGCAGTTGACTGCAATACAGATAAGGAGAAAATTAAAAGCATCAAGATAAAAATAAATAGTTTAGATGCAAAAATTGCAAACAACCTTGATGCAATTTGCGAAACTGACAATAAAACTCTTCGTGAAAAAATACTTTCAAAAACTGAAAAATTAGAAGAAGAAAAGGCAGAGCTTGAAAAATTACTTGCTAAAATAAAAAAAATTCGGAGCAATGATATATCACCCGAAAAACTTCGCAATTGGATATTAAGTTATAAGCAACTAAACCCTGCCGATCCTGAGCATTGTAAAAATATAATAAACACCTTTATTCACTCCGTATATGTGTATGATGATAAAATAGCTATATACTATAACTTCAATAGTGGACTGCCAATAGATACAAAAACAAGCCGGGCAAATAGTTTGCCTAGCTTGTCGATTGGCTCCCCAAGCTGGACTTGAACCAGCGACATCGTGATTAACAGTCACGCGCTCTACCGACTGAGCTATTGAGGA
>CANRKQ010000054.1 GCA_947631265.1 uncultured Clostridia bacterium
TTCCATTCGCCTTTTGTATACAATTCATACGGATCTTCCAGACCTTCGTTGTCTATAATATCCTTATTATACATCATAAGTGTTCCTACGCTAAAGCTTATAGGAGCAACATAATGCTTATCCTTAAGCGAGAACTGATCTGCCGTTGGTTTAACATCACGCCATATATCGGTATTAAAATCAACAATTTCATCAACAGACTGATACATTCCCGTAACTACCTGAGACGGAAATGCAATCCACTCATATTTAAAAATATCAGGAACATCCTTTCCTGATGTTATAGCTGTAGCCAACCTATCATATTTTTCACCATCAGTAACTCTTGTCCATTTAATTGAGCCGCCTTTTTTATTGAACAAAGTCATTTCTACAGTTTTTTCTGCGTCCTCCTCAGGATTCAAATCATAAGTTCCCATCCAAATAAGCTCTTTCTGAGCGCCGTCAGGTATAGACTTAATTGCTTTTGCAGCCTCGGTTGAATTTACCTGTACCTTGTCAACGTGAGAGCTTTCATCTTTACCGCTGTCATTACAGCCGGTAACTGCAATAGCCATTAATAGAGCCAGAATTGCTGAACCAATTCTTTTTGCCTTTTTCAATGTAATTCCTCCTTGTTAATTTTTAGGTATTAAGACGTTAAAAAACATCATAAACTTAACCTGATAATATTATATACTTCTTTTTACATTAAAATCAACTGCCATATTAATATATTTTACCATATATTTTTGTGCATTTTGCTCAATAGTGTATATGATTTTCTGTCTTTTGCTGAGGACAAAATATATAAATCTTGAACTTTTTATAAATATATTGTATAATACTTTTACATTTGTTTCTTTGATATTAATGTAAAAACAAGTGTATGAAAATACTCTTTACTAAAGCCTACGGACATTTTACACGAAGTTATAAGACGGTTCGGTAAAATAGACCCGCAAACCACTAAAGAAATTCTTCGCATATCAGATATAAGAGGATAAATATGAAAAAGGTTGAAATATTCACAGACGGCGCCTGCTCGGGCAATCCGGGTCCGGGAGGATACGGAGTTATTCTCAGATATAAAGGAATAGAAAAGGAGATCTCAGGCGGACACCCTAATACAACAAACAACAGAATGGAGCTTTCTGCTATTATTGCAGGACTGTCTGCATTAAAAGAGCCCTGCGAGGTAACAATAACCAGTGACAGCAAATATATAGTAGACGCAATTCAAAAGGGCTGGGCTTTAAAGTGGAAGGCTAACAACTGGATCAGAGCGAATAGGGAAAAGGCTTTGAATCCTGATTTGTGGGAGGAGCTGCTATCTCTTTTAAACCGACACAAGGTTGATTTTGTATGGGTGAAAGGTCATGCAGGCCATCGTGAGAATGAACGCTGCGATGAACTGGCAGTTATGGAATCTCAAAAATTTAACGGTCAGGTTTAATTATAGGCGTTGCTTTTAGTTACTCTTTGCTAACTTTAAAAGTTTGTTAATACATCATCACTTGTAAGTTCATTATTAGTGTTATATAATAAAATATAGTATTTCTATATGAATTATATTTCCAATTAATGCGGAGCTATTTTGTTCAGCGTCAAAACTATAATTAATTTTGATGAAATACCCTGCCGCCGGAAATAAAAAACATAATAACTTATAAAACTGAAAGGACTTGATATAAATTGGCAGAAAAATTTATTTATTGCGATAACGCCGCAACAACCAAGGTATCAAAAAGCGTCTTAGAGGCAGCACTTCCCTATTTTACAGAAGAATACGGAAACGCGTCGAGCATTTATATGCTTGGACAGAACGCTGCAAAGGCTCTTTTAAAAGCAAGAGAGACAGTTGCCGCAGCTATAGGCGCAAAGCAGCATGAGATATTCTTTACGTCAGGGGGTTCTGAATCGGACAACTGGGCAATAAAGGGTATGGCTCTTAACGGTTCAAAATCGGGTAAAAAACATATAATAACATCGGTGTTTGAACATCACGCTGTACTTCACACTTGCGAATTCTTAGAAAAACAGGGGTATGAGGTAACATACCTGCCTGTCGATGAAAAGGGACTTATTAATCCCATAGACGTAAAAAATGCAATTCGTGAGGACACCTGCTTAGTAACAATAATGTTTGCGAATAACGAAATAGGCACTATCCAACCGATTGCCGAAATAGGTGCTATTTGCAAGGATAAAAAGGTTCCTTTCCACACAGACGCTGTTCAGGCTGTTGGAAACGTTGATATAGACGTAAAAGCTATGAACATTGATATGCTCTCACTTTCAGGACACAAAATTCACGCCCCAAAAGGGGTTGGAGCTTTATATGTAAGGGGCGGGATTTCACTTCCAAACCTTATTCACGGAGGGGCTCAGGAAAAAGGCAAAAGAGCAGGAACAGAAAATCTTGCATCTATTGTCGGGCTTGCGCAGGCGATTTCCGACGCCACTAAGAATATTAAAGAGAAACAGGAAACAGTTTCAAAACGCCGTGACAGACTGATCGACGGAATTTTAAAAATACAGGAAACAAGACTCAACGGCGACAGAGAAAAGCGTCTTTGCGGAAATGTAAACATTTCAATCAGAGGAGTTGAGGGGGAAAGCCTGCTTTTGATGCTTGATATGTATGGTATTCTGGCATCAAGCGGTTCTGCCTGCACATCAGGAAGTCTTGACCCGTCTCATGTACTGCTTGCAATAGGCTTACCTCACGAAACGGCACACGGCTCTCTGCGTCTTTCGATTTCAGAAGAAACGACAGACGAGGATATAGACTATATTTTGGAGACTGTTCCAAAGGTAGTTGACAGACTGCGTTCAATGTCGCCCTTGTGGGAGCGCATCTGCAAAAATGAAGGAATTTCAGGAACTATATAGTGTAAAGGAGAAATCAGTAATGATATATTCAGAAAAGGTAATGGATCATTTCACCAATCCAAGAAACGTAGGAGAAATTGCTGACGCTGACGGTATAGGCGAAGTAGGCAACGCAAAGTGCGGAGATATAATGAAAATGTACATCAAGGTGGACGGCGGCGTTATCAGCGATGTAAAATTCAAAACATTCGGCTGCGGAGCAGCTATAGCTACATCTTCAATGGCTACTGAGCTTATCAAAGGCAAGACCATAGACGAGGCTTTAAAGCTTACAAACAGGGCGGTAGTCGAGGCGCTCGAGGGACTTCCGCCGGCAAAGCTGCACTGTTCGGTATTAGCCGAACAGGCAATGAAATCTGCCATTGCAGACTATTATAAAAAACAGGGCATTGATCCTGCTCCCATCATAGGCGATATAGGCGAATGTGAAAGCTGCCAAGGCTGCAACTAGATTCTGATGCAATTTAGCGCAGAAGAAATTTTTTCAAATGCCTTTGTGCATAATGACAAAACATCTATTAAATCGCGGTTTTATGGGGGACAGAAAGATTTTTTCTGTCCCTTTTATTATTTATAAATATTTTTCGGGTACAATATATTGTATTTAGCTTTATGCATGAAACATATTTTTGCATTTTATATTATAGAATAATAACAAAACAATGACAAATTTGGGCATTATATATATAGACAAAGCGAAATATTTATATTATAATAAAAATATTCAAAAGCTGACAAAATAACAAGTTAAGCTTTATTTTGCCGCTTATGAAGGAAACAAGAGGTTTAATAATGAGAGTTATTACAGGCATTGCGAGAGGAAAAAAGCTGATCACTCTTGACGGTCTTGACGTAAGGCCTACTACTGAAATGGTTAAGGAAGCTATTTTTTCCAGCATACATTTTGATTTACCGGGAGCGTCTGTGCTTGATCTTTTTGCAGGCTCGGGACAGCTTGGCATAGAGGCTATAAGCCGCGGTGCTAAGCATTGTGTTTTTGTTGACAAGAGCAAAAGCTCGATAGATATAATAAAAAAGAATATAGAAACCTGCGGATTCAATTCGCAGTCGAGGGTTCTCAATATGGACAGTATCGAGTATTTATCAGTTGCAAAGACTGGTATAGATATTGCGCTTTTAGACCCTCCGTACCGTAAGGGACTTATTGAAAAGGCTCTCTCACTTTTAGACAGAATAATGTCTGATAATTCGATAGTTATATGTGAGCATGAAAATGAGCTTGCTCTTGCAGACAGCTTTGGCAGGCTTAAAAAGTCCAAAACTAAAAGGTACGGAAAGATTTCACTTTCATATTTTTCTACAGGCTCTGATGAAGACTAAACTTTTTTAATCTGAATATTATCATTCAGGGATTGGATTTATAATGAATAAAAAAATTGCGGTGTGTCCGGGCAGCTTCGACCCTGTAACCTTAGGACATCTTGATATTATAGAACGGGCTTCCGAGCTTTTTGACGAAGTTATAGTAGCGGTTTCGATCAATTCACAGAAGGCGTACAGCTTTACAGTGCAGGAACGAATCGATATGATAAAAGCTGTCTCAGTACATTTGTCTAACGTAACTGTTGACAAGTGCGACGGGCTTTTAGCAGAATATTGCAGAGAAAAGGGCGCTATTGCCATTGTAAAAGGACTTAGAGCTGTTACTGACTTTGAATATGAATTTCAGCAGGCTCTGGCAAACAAAAAGCTGTACGAAAAAGCGGATACTATCTTCCTAACCACAAGGGCAGAAAATATGTATCTAAGCTCAAGCGTCGTAAAGGAAATAGCAAGCTACGGCGGCGATATAAGTCAGTTTGTACCGTCAGACGTGCTTGATATAATAAACAGCAGAATAACAAAATAATTGTATTAAGCATTTTGCCTGATATTTTGTGTTATGTGTTATGTAAAATGTTTAATAAATTAATAAAGCAGGCATAAGCCTCAAAAAAAGAAGGAGAGATAAAAATGAAGGTTGACGAGATTCTGGATCTGATGGATGAGTTATTGGACAAAGCGGTTACAGTTCCCTTTACAAACAAGAAAACACTTGTTGATACCGAAAAACTGAGAGAGTACATTGACAGCATAAGATATAACCTTCCGGCAGATATACAAAAGGCAAAAGAGCTGCAAAATGACAAGGCTCTTATAATGACTGAAGCAAATAAAAAGGCAGAGGTCATTATCAAAAAAGCAGAGGACAGAGCAAAGGTTCTTGTTTCGAACGAGGAGATTTTAAAGCAGGCAAAGGAACAGGCTGGCGAAATAACAGCTCAGGCATACGCTATGGACAGAGATATCAGAAACGCTATGTCTGAAAAAATCGACAGTATGCTGGCAACGGCAGAAGAATCATTGACTTCTACTCTAAATGATATTAAAAAAACAAGAAGTGCTGTTAAAGCGGCAAACTCACCTAAGAACAACACCAAATAGATCCAATTAAACTTATAATAATTATTAACGCAAAAGGAACAGTTTCAAACTTTTCTGAAACTGTTCCTTATTTATGTACAAAATTATTTCTCAAGAAAATATAAATTATTATATATCAGGCTTACTAATACGCGTTTATTCAACAGCCTATGGTTTTTTATATGTTTTATCTGTTTTTGTATGCGTCCTCGTATTCATACATTGTAGTATAAATAACATTATTACTTCCGCTTATATCAAGTCTGTGAATAGTACAGCCTTCGTTTGCCGAGCTGCCGAAACTATACGAAAATTTATCAAACAGCTCTTCACCCGAGTATCCCAAAGTCTTAATACCCTTGTATTTGGTTCCCCTTTTTGAATAATCGATTCTGCTGGTTAAAGCCTTGTCAGTATCGGCAAGCCACTGCATATCAAGAGGAATCTGCTTATGTCTTATAATATCTCTCGAAACTGCATATTCGTCTGTAGTATTATATGTTTCATAATTATTTTCGGTATCTCTCATATGTATATGCGAAATCAAATTCGACAAGGTTGAACCGTTATATATTTCAATAATGGAATTATTATCGTAACTTCTTAATTTCGCATTTGCAGGTACGTTTATCCTTATCTCGTTTGTCTTATAAATAAAAGGATATTTGTCGTATGCCTTTAATGCATATGCTACGACCGCGTCCCACAAGGTAGAATTGTCTAAAACATATATGTAATTTACAGTTTTTGTTCCCGTTTCATAAGTAATATTTTTAAGGGCAACATTTCTTGACAGCAAGTTGTCGAGCGTTACAGATGAATTTATCTGAGGCTTAGGCTGATTAAGTCCCAATGCGAGAGAATACGAACGCGAGGAAATATCAAGTCTGTAAAATCCGCTTTTAAACGTCATTTTTGCCATATCTACTGAACCGAAATGTACGTCAGCTCCATCAATAACGAATTTCACAGAAATAATCTCTTCATAATGCTCAGGTATAATAAAAGCTCCTTTAAAGCTTGTATAGGGCGTATATCTTTCCTTGTTAATGCTGAAATATATACATTTATTTAACTCAACTACAGATATAATCCCATTTGAATCCATTACTCTTATTTCTGCACTTACAGTATTAATTTAAATCACCGTCATTTCTTTTATAGTTTTAATTTCGTTTTAATTTCCGCTACTGAGAATTGCACATAGTCAATGTAACCTTATATATATGATCGTCCTCAGAACCGCAAATCTCATAGTCGGTAAGAATATAATTTCCGACATTTACACCGTCAATAACAACGCTGTATGAATTTGAGTTCATAAAACCGTTTAGCATAAAAATTATCTCGCTAAGTCTGCTTTTGTCAATAAGTGCCGTAGCGTTAAGCTGCAAATGCTCATAGCCCATATAGCAAAGCTCTCTTTTGCTAGTAAATGCCGATATCTCCGACACCCTTGCCTTTCTTGATAATTTGTAGTCCCTGATATAAAGCTTATAAGTGCCGAAAGACATTAAAATAATATGTTTAGAATTATTTTCCGTCATACTTATTCATCATGCTCTTTTGTGAGCATCCTCCTTCCAGATATTTTTGCGTTTGTTTGTAAAGTGTTTTAAACACTTTGAAAGTTCGGACATTGTACTAATTGCGAAACAAAATCAAACCTCCTGTGCCGTATCAGACAAGTAGTATCTGAACCTGAAAATAAGATTTGATTCAAGACGTGAATAAAGGCTGTTTATTTTCAAACTCTCCATTTTCAACGAAACCGGAATTACATCATTGCTTAACAGAAAATCCGTAAACACATTATCCATAGTCTGGGAAAAAGAGTCAGATGTCATTCCCTTTTTGGCAATAACCTTACACTCGACAGTTACAAATACCTCGAACGATTTTACTTCAAGCGAATTTTGATAGCTATTAATTTTTTCAATTTCCTTAACGCTTAAAAAACCGATATTTTTATTATAGTTCTTTAATGCGTCTATATCGTAATACTCATTGTATAGATCAATGCCGTTTGAGGAAAAAACAGACTTGATTTTAGTTTTTAAATCATCAAACAATTACAACCACTTCTCCTTATTCAGCGCAAATGCCTACTTCTTTAAATAAAGAACGCATTTTCACGCTATCCCTCCGACAGATGCAAAAATGAACTCCATATCCTGAGTAAGATCTGCGATACTTGTCAAAGCGCTGTTTCTCAGCTCTCTTGCCGCCTCAAGCCTTTGATTATGAGTTAAAGTTTCGGTTGCCGAGCCTGTTATTGTAATGCCTCTTTTTTCCTTCATCAGAGATAGAACTGTATAATCATAATAAGCAACACAGGCAGCTGCATATTCGCATCTTTTTACATCTATTGTTGATTCGGGTTCCTTGATAAGCCTTTTTTGAATAAAATCCTTTGCGTCGTCTATAGTCTCGTAATAATTTTGTACTTCGTCATCTGAAAGCTCAGATATGAACTTAAACATATCCAATATTGTATAGATGTCCATTTAAAACACCTCTTTCATAATTTAACTGCTAAGTCAGTTTACTTAGCGGTTTCCAAAACCTTTGTCGCATCTTTTGCAATCTTTGAGAAACCTACTGTAATTGAGCAAGCTATTTCATCGCATTGAGTTGAAATAAGCTTATCAAAATCAACAATAATATCCGTTCCGAAAATCATTTCAAGCGCGCAGTTCTTGTCAACTCCGACAGCGGTATTCTCATCCAAGTCAGTACACTTAACAAGAGTTACGCCGTACGGTGTTTTAACCATACCGCTTGTCATATAGTCAGATACGCAATACTTCATTTCCTCAAAGGCAAGAATCTTAGCCATATCAGCAGGCGAACAAAGCATTGTTGTCATATCATATGCGTCCATTGACGCCCAGAAGTTTGCTAAGTCTGCATATGTAAGAGCTTCTCCGCTCAAGCTTGTAGGTACAACTCCCGTACTGAGAACCAGCGCAGCCTGTCCGTTTACAGCTCTTGAAATCTGAGCGCCGAGATCCCTCAGAATAACCGCAAAGGTTTCGATTCTATTTTTTCTTATTGATTCATATGAGCATGAAAGCTTTCTTGCAAACTTAGAAAGGTTAACAGCCGATGATGAAAGTCTGACATTTGTATTAGGCATTTCAGCACCCTCAGAGGTCGCATCGTCAGTTCCTGATTTTGTAACAGACAGTCCTCGATAGGTTATCTCATCTGTCACAGTAGTTGCGGCAACGACCTCAGACAAAATAGATGCCTTGTCCATACCCTCTTTTATGCATCTTCTTACAAACTCAGGGTACAGAACGGCAGATTCAGTAGACAGAAAGAATTTTTCTACCCGGTCGCAATTTTCTCCGTTCACCTTAATATCGAATCTCTTAAGCTGACGTTCAAAAGCGTCAAGCCCTTCCAATTCTGTGTTCTTATAGTTTTCATCAGGGTCTAAATCGGTCAAAGCCTTAGTAAAGCTTTTTCCCGTAATGTTATAAAGTCCTTTTTCTAATTTAATATCGTTATACATAATTTTTCTCCTTTTCTTTTTAAAGCTTTTTTCCAAGCTTAAATTCATTAATACTATTTTTGCTTTGTGAATGTTTACCGTCTTTTTTTGTCCAAAGCTGAGGCATAAAAAGACTTTTGTTCTGAGCCTGCTTGACAAG
>CANRKQ010000055.1 GCA_947631265.1 uncultured Clostridia bacterium
CGTATGTTCCGTCACCCTTTTGCTCTGCTATTTCAATGTCTGGCTTTTCAATTTTTTCAAGCATTTAAAACCCTCCTATACTAATAACGACGATTGTTTTAACGAATGTTAAAAGGTTTTGTTCTAATAATTTCAGCCAAATTGCTGAAGTTTCAAACAAAAGCTTATTATTTTGAGTATAACTCGACGATAAGATGCTCTTCAATCTCGTAGTCAAGATCCTCTTTTTCAGGAGCTCTTACTACTGTTGCAGACTGAGTGTTGTTGTCCTTATCCAGCCATGAAGGTACTGTTCTGCCCTTTGTAGTTTCGATAATTTCATTGAACTTAACACTCTTCTTGCTTTTCTCTCTTAGAGAAATAACATCTCCCGGCTTTACTCTGTACGAAGGGATGTCAACTTTCTTTCCATTGACCTCAAAATGTCCGTGACCGACAAGCTGTCTTGCCTCTCTTCTTGTCATTGAGAGACCCATTCTGAATACAATGTTATCAAGTCTTGACTCAAGCATAGTCAACAGGTTAGTACCTGCCTGACCTTCCTGCTTTTCAGCCAACTCATAATAGTGATAGAACTGCTTTTCCAGCACACCGTATATGAATTTAAGCTTTTGCTTTTCTCTTAATTGAAGTCCGTACTCCGATATCTTTCTTCTTGAATTTTTATTCGGATCTCTTTTTGTTTCCTTTCCGACGCCCATAACCATCGGGCTGATACCTAAAGATTTACATCTCTTTAGAATTGGTTCTTTGCTTACTGCCATAAGTTGTTACCTCCGTTTTTTAATTAATATCCAATCTTGATTATTGGACGCTAAGCAAACTTTTAAACTTAGCTTGATTTCTATACACGTCTTCTCTTTGGAGGACGGCATCCGTTATGAGGAATAGGGGTTACGTCCTTGATAAGTCTAACCTCAAGCTCCTCTGTCTGTAGCGCTCTGATAGCGGCCTCACGTCCTGCGCCCGGCCCTTTTACATAAACCTCCACGGTTTTAAGACCGTGCTCCTTTGCAGCTCTTGCAGCGGTTTCAGCAGCAGTCTGTGCAGCAAACGGAGTAGACTTCTTAGAGCCTCTGAAACCAAGTCCTCCGGCGCTTGCCCACGAAATAGCGTTGCCCTGCAAGTCTGTAATAGTAACTATTGTGTTATTGAATGTAGACTGGATATGAACCTGTCCCTGTTCAATATTTTTCCTTTCACGTCTGCGGCGAATAGGTTTTTTCTGAGCCATTGTTCATACCCTCCTTTACTTCTTCTTATTAGCGATTGTCTTTACAGGACCCTTGCGGGTTCTTGCATTGGTCTTTGTTCTCTGACCTCTTACAGGAAGTCCGCGGCGATGGCGAAGTCCTCTGTAACAACCGATTTCAGTTAATCTCTTGATGTTCAACGCAACATTTCTTCTAAGATCGCCCTCAACTGTAAGGTTCTTATCGATATAGTCACGAATCTTTGATTCGTCGTCATCTGTTAAGTCCTTAACTCTTGTGTCAGGATTTATGCCTGTTGCCTCTAGAATTTTTGTTGCAGTCTTTTGACCGATTCCGTAAATATAAGTCAGTCCGATTTCAACTCTCTTATTTCTCGGAAGGTCGATTCCAGCAATACGAGCCATTATTTAGCTGCACCTCCATTATTAATTAGTTAGCCTTGTCTCTGCTTATGCTTAGGATTTTCGCAAATTACCATTACCTTGCCCTTGCGCTTAATAACCTTGCATTTTTCGCAGATTGGCTTAACTGAAGGTCTTACTTTCATGTGAATACCTCCTTTAATTACCGAAAGCTTTTACGCTTTCTCAACCGATTGCCTTGGAAAGTCTGATTATTTAGCTCTCCAGGTTATTCTTCCCTTTGTTAAATCATAAGGTGACATTTCAACCGTTACCTTATCTCCCGGAATAATACGAATGTAGTTAAGTCTGAGCTTGCCTGATACATGCGCGAGAATTTGATGTCCGTTTGCAAGCTCGACCTTAAATGTTGCATTAGGCATCGCCTCCAGAACTGTACCTTCAACCTCGATTACATCTTCCTTTGACATAAATGTTTACACCCTTTCCTCATAGGTTACGGTCTGCCTAAGCTCTTGGGTTGAGAACTCATTCAACACCTTTTTCAGCTTTTTGTTTGTTATCGCCTCTGTTGAAATTACTGTGTTGGTAGGTGAAATGTGCTTTATGTTCTTACGCTTAGGCTTTTCAAGCTTGCGCTCTTTTCCGTCTGCTATTTCCACAAAGCCGCCGCTTATTCCCACTGCAACGAAATAGGAATTTTTATCGCGACCTGCACAACTCTTCACAACAGAGCCAACCTTTATCTCCACAACGCTACCTCCTAGTCAGCCTTGGTCAGAATGACCGCACCTTCTTCTGTAATAGCGATTGTATGCTCAAAGTGAGCTGACAGCGAACCGTCTGTTGTTTTAACAGTCCATTCGTTCGGCATAACCTTTACCTTGTCTGTTCCTATATTTATCATAGGCTCAATTGCAATAACCATACCGGGAACTAACCGTAATCCGTGTCCCTCCCTGCCGAAATTCGGCACTTCGGGGTCCTCGTGTAGATTTTTTCCCACGCCGTGACCTACAAACTGTTTAACAATACTGTATCCGTTGTCCTCATTATGCTTTTGAATTGCGTGACCGATGTCGCCGAGCCTTACCCCCGGCTTAGCCATATCTATTGCGAGATACAAGCTCTCCTCAGTCGATTTCATAAGCGCCTTTGCATCATGTGAGATATCTCCTACTGCAAAGGTTTTTGCGCTGTCCCCGTGAAAGCCTCCGATATACGCCCCCACATCGACAGAAACTATATCGCCGTTCTGAATCCTTCTGCCGTCGGGAATACCGTGAATAACTTCATCATTTACAGATATACAAGCTGATGCGGGAAACCCGCCGTATCCCAAAAACGACGGAACCGCCCCATGTGATGTAATATATCTGTGAATTATCTTATCAAGCTCTTTAGTGGTCATTCCCGGCCTTATTGACTCGCCGGCAATATTTAATGCTCCGGCAGTTATTTTTCCTGCCTTCTTCATTTTTCCAATATCGCTCTCTGATTTAATATATAACATTGATTATGCCTCAATCGCAGCAAGCGTCAGCTTTGACGTTTCTGATACCTCTTCCTGTCCTTCGACAGTTACAAGCTTTCCCTGCTTTTCATAGTAGCCCTTGAGAGGAGCTGTCTGCTCGTGGTATACTGCGAGTCTGTTATTGACCGTTTCAGGCTCATCGTCTTTACGGATAACAGTCTTTGCGCCGCAAGCGTCGCAAATGCCATCTACCTTTGTGGGCTTAAAGTCAACGTGATAAGAATTTCCACAGCCCTCGCAGACCCTTCTGCCTGAAAGTCTCTGTCTGATCTTCTCATCGGGAACGTAGATCTCAACAACCTTATCAATTGTAACGCCCATATCGTCAAGAGCCTCTGCCTGCGGAACTGTTCTCGGAAAGCCGTCAAGTATAAACCCGTTTTTGCAGTCGTCCTCGGCGATCCTGTCCTTGAGAATTCCTATAACTATCTCGTCAGGAACCAGCTTTCCGCTGTCCATAAAACCCTTTGCCTCAAGTCCGAGTTTTGTTTTGTTTTTTACAGCCTCCCTGAGCATATTGCCGGTAGAGATGGTAGGGATATTCAAAGCCTTGCAAATAACCTCAGCCTGCGTACCCTTGCCTGCTCCCGGAGCTCCTAATAAAATCAAATTCATAGTTAATACCACTCCTGAGTGAAATTAATCTTCATACTGAACAATTTATCTTATTCTAAGAATCCCTTATGATGACGCATCATCATTTGTGATTCAAGCGTACGAACAGTTTCAAGCGCAACCGAAACAACAATCAGGATAGATGTACCGCCCATAGCAATGCTTCCCACACCTGAGAATTTAGCAAAGAATATAGGGAAGATAGCGATAATTCCTAAGAACACAGCTCCCACCAGAGTGATCTTTGACAAAACTCTCTTTATGAATGATATTGTCGGCTTGCCCGGTCTTATTCCCGGAATACCGCCGTTGTTCTGTCTTAAGTTGTTTGCGATCTCAACAGGATTGTACTGCATCGAAACATAGAAGTAGTTAAATCCGATAATCAATAAGAAGTAGATCACCGCATATACCAGACTTTGATAGTTAAACCAATCAAGCATTTTCACATAGAAGTTCTCCCAGAAACCCTCCGGGCTTGCCGGTCTGGCAATAAACAGCTCAAGCGTTGACGGTAATGACATAAACGACATTGCAAAGATGATAGGAAGAACTCCCGACATTGCGACCTTAATAGGAATGAATGAATTTTGTCCTCCGTACATTTTTCTTCCGACAACACGTTTAGCATACTGAATCGGAATTCTTCTCTCTGCATTATCCATAAAGATAATGAATGCGATCATTGCGATAAAAATCACAATTACTATCGGCACAAGCACCATATATCTTAGCTCGCCTGTTCTGAACAGCTCAATCAGAGTTCCTACAGCAGCAGGACCTCTTGCAACGATACCTGCAAAAAGGATCATCGAGATACCGTTTCCGATACCCTTTTCATTGATCTCGTCCCCGAGCCAAATGATAAGCGACGCACCCGCTGTAAAGCAAGCAATAATGATGATTTCTGAGAATATCTTTTGCCATCCGCTTGTATAAACCAGAGCATTTGCTGAATTTTTAAGAGTCAGATAATAAGCCCATGCTTGAAATACAGCAATTCCGAATGACGTATACCTAGTTATCTTGTTGATTTTCTTTCTTCCTTCTTCGCCTTCCTTAGATAGTCTTTCCAACGGCGGAAGAGCGTAAGTTAGAAGTTGAATAATGATCTGCGCATTAATATAAGGTGAAATAGATAATGCGAGCAAGGTAGCCTTTGAGAAGTTACCTCCGGATAGTATATTTAAATAATTGAAAAAGTTACCGCTGCTTGAAGTATCCTCAAACCAAGATGCCAGCGCTGACTGATCCAAAAACGGAACAGGAATTGAGCCGCCAATTCTGTATATGATGATAATAAAAAGAGTGAATAGAATTTTCTTTCTTAGATCGGTAACTTTCCAGGCGTTTCTTAAAACCTCTAACACCTTACATCACCTCAGCCTTTCCGCCGGCTTTTTCTATTTTTTCCTTAGCGCTGGCTGAAAAAGCATTTGCCTTAACGGTTAGATTTTTAGTAAGCTCACCGTTTCCGAGAATCTTAATTGAATCATACTTGCCCTTTACAAGTCCGGCTGCTTTAAGAATTTCGGCATCAACAGTAATTCCGTCGTTAAATCTTTCTAAATCAGAAACATTTAAAGCAATTACCTTATCTGCAAATATATTATTGAATCCACGCTTAGGAATTCTTTGGGTCAACGGCATTTGACCACCCTCAAAGCCCGGTCTAACGCCTCCGCCCGAACGAGCCTTCTGGCCCTTGTGTCCTTTACCGGCAGTTTTTCCTTGACCTGAGCCATGTCCTCTTCCAATACGCTTTCTTTCTTTATTAGAACCTGCGTTTGGTGATAATTCGTGCAATTTCATTTTTTACGCACCTCCTTGCATTACGCTTCGGTTACTTTAATAAGGTGACTAATTTTCTTAATCTTACCTTGTGTCTGTGCGTTATCAGGTTGAATTGTTTCCGCACCGATTTTTCTCAGACCAAGAGAATGAGCGGTAGCAATTTGGTCTTTTTTTGATGTTATTAGACTTTTTACTAATGTTATTTTTAGATTTGCCATTGCTTTTTCCTCCCTAGCCTAAAATTTCTTTAACTGTCTTGCCTCTCTTTGCAGCAACCTCTTCTGCTGACTTGACTGAAGCTAAACCGTTTATTGTAGCTCTTACTACATTGCATGGATTATTAGAACGAAGTGACTTTGTTCTGATATCCTTGATCCCTGCCATTTCCACAACTGCTCTTACCGGACCGCCTGCTATAACTCCCGTACCGGGAGCAGCCGGTTTCAACAGAACCCTGCCTGCACCAAAAGCGCCGACAATTTCGTGTGGAATGGTTGTTCCTCTGAGTGAGATCTTTATAAGGTTTTTCTTGGCGTCTTCAATTCCCTTGCGGATAGCGTCAGGAACTTCGGAAGACTTACCCATACCAAAACCTACTATGCCGTTTCCGTCTCCGACTACAACAAGCGCCGAAAACTTCATTATACGACCGCCCTTAACAGTTTTTGATACTCTGTTAATTGAAACTACCTTTTCACTCAGTTCCATTGTTGAAGCATCTATTAAAGCCAAAAGTATAACCTCCTTTAAAACTTAACAAAGTGTATTAAATACTTTGTCTGCACAAATAAATCCGAATTCACTAGAATTTCAGACCGCCCTCGCGAGCTCCATCAGCTAATTCCTTGACTCTTCCGTGATAGAGATAACCGCCTCTGTCGAATACGACATTCTCGATTTTCTTATCCAAAGCAGCCTTGGCAACAGCCACTCCGACCTTCTTAGCGCCCTCAATGTTGCCGCCGTTTCCGTCAAAGCCCTTGTCAAGACTTGACGCAGAAACAAGCGTAACGCCGTTTACGTCGTCGATAATTTGTGCATATATATGCTTTGAGGAGCGGAATACACTTAGACGAGGACACTCGGGAGTTCCGAAAATCTTGTTGCGGATTCTCTGGTGTCTTTTGTTTCTGGCTTTAGCTCTGTCAATCTTTTTAACCATAGTGTGAACACTCCCTTATTAAGATTTTGCACCCTTACCGGCTTTACCTTCTTTGCGGATAATTCTTTCGTTCTCATAACGAATTCCCTTACCCTTATAAGGCTCCGGCGGACGCTTTTCGCGGATTTCGCAAGCGAACTGACCAACCGCTTGTTTGTCAGCACCTGAAACAACGATTGTGTTTGGATTTGTTACCTCGATCTTTACGTCGTCATTTTCAGAAACCACGACCTGATGTGAATAACCAAGATTCATAACCAGATCCTTGCCCTGTTTAGCTGCTCTGTATCCAACACCTTCGATTACAAGTGTCTTTGAATAACCGTTTACAACACCCTCGATCATATTTGCGATGAGTGTTCTTGTCAAGCCGTGAAGAGACTTGTGAAATTTGTCCTCAGAAGGACGCTCTACTTTGATCTCATTGTTCTCAAGGGTAATGATCATATCCTTGTGAAATGTTTTTTCTAATGTTCCCTTAGCGCCTTTTACAGTAACTACATTACCATCAGCAACGCTTACATCTACTCCGGCAGGAACACTTATTGGCTTTATACCTATTCTCGACATAACTGTTCCTCCTTACCAGACAAATGCAAGAACTTCTCCACCGACATTTAGCTCTCTTGCTTTCTTGTCAGTAACAATTCCCTTTGACGTTGAGATAATTGCTACTCCGAGTCCTTTCATTACCTTAGGCATATCCTCGCAGCTTGTATAGATTCTCAAGCCCGGCTTTGATACTCTTCTAAGTCCTGAAATTACCGGTGTGTTGTTCTCGTCATATTTTAGAGTAATTCTAATGATACCCTGCTTTTCGTCTTCAATGAATTGAAAGCCTGAAATGTAACCCTCGTCAACAAGGATCTGCGTGATGGCTTTCTTCATATTAGATGCAGGAATGTCAACTGTTGCGTGCTTAGCAGAACTTGCATTACGAATTCTGGTCAATAAATCAGCTATTGTATCAGTAATTTGCATTGCAGTTAACCTCCTTTAAATGAATGTTCTTTACCAACTTGCCTTTTTTACACCCGGGATCTGACCTTTGTGCGCTAATTCTCTGAAACAAATACGGCATATGCCGAATTTTCTCAGATAAGCGTGAGGCCTTCCACAGATTTTACATCTGTTGTAAGCTCGAGTGGAATACTTTGGCGGTAATTGCTGTTTATTTTTCATAGCCTTCTTTGCCATATTTTTTCCTCCTCTTTCTTACCTGTCAGCAAACGGAGCGCCCAGTAATGTCAGCAGCTCCTTAGCTTCTTCATCAGTTTTTGCAGTTGTGATAAAGTTAATATCCATACCACGAACCTTGTCGATTTTATCATACTCGATCTCCGGGAAGATAAGCTGTTCTTTAACACCTGTTGAGTAGTTTCCTCTTCCATCGAACGAGTTAGGATTGATTCCTCTGAAGTCACGAACACGCGGAAATGCTACATTAAATAGTCTGTCAACGAATTCGTACATTCTTTCTGCTCTCAAGGTTACCTTAACTCCGATAATCTGTCCTTCTCTCAGCTTAAAGTTTGCGACAGATTTCTTTGCCCTGCACACAATAGGCTTCTGACCTGTTATTGCAGCCAAGTCAGCCATAACTGCGTCAACGACCTTTGAATTGTCCTTTGCCTCGCCGCAGCCTACGTTGATCACAACCTTATCGAGCTTTGGAATTTGCATCACGTTTTTGTAGCCGAATTTTTTCATCATAGCAGGAGCTACGCTGCTTACATACTCATCTTTAAGTCTAGCCATCGTTTACTCCTCCTTAAAACTCTTCGCCGCAGTCTGCGTTTTTGCAAACTCTTACTTTTGAGCCGTCTTCCAAAATCCTATGTCCGATACGAGTCGGCTTTCCGCATTTTGGACAAACTGCCTGAACCTTGCAGGCGTACATTGCAGCTTCTGCCTTTACGATACCGCCTGCCTGACCTTGTCTTCTCGGCTTAACGTGCTTTGTGCACATATTTACGCCTTCAATAATAACCTTCGACTCCTTTGGAGATACAGCTAGTACCTTTCCCTTTTTGCCTCTCTCTTTTCCTGAAAGGACCATAACGGTGTCGCCGGTTTTTATGTGTAACTTTTTCATTCTAAACCGCCCTCCATTATAATACTTCAGGAGCAAGTGATAAGATCTTCATATAGTTCTTATCGCGAAGCTCTCTGGCAACCGGTCCAAAGATACGTGTACCTCTTGGATTCTGATCTTCTTTTATAATTACAGCAGCGTT
>CANRKQ010000056.1 GCA_947631265.1 uncultured Clostridia bacterium
TGTATGCTTGTGCTTGGAGATTCTATATCCACAGGCTTTGGTCTTGCCAATTACAAACAAGGAAATAACTATAATACTGATTCCTATGCAAATATTCTTGCAAAAAGGTACAAGCTTTCTCAGAACAACGACTACTACAACTATGCAATAGACGGTCAGACTTCTTTAGAGCTTTATTCAAGAGTAAATTCGGGGAACTACGACAAAGACATAAAGAAATCCGATCTTATTTTGATATCAATAGGCGGAAACGACCTGCTAAGCGCGCTTTTGACCTTTGTAAAAGACACTATGGGAGAAAGCTTTACTGGTCAGGAAACAGAGGTTGATTTTGATTTTACCGAACCTGATATACTAAATAATCTGAATAAAATGGTTCAGACTTTGAGCAACAATATAACAAAGCTAAAGGGCAATATAATAGGGATTACCGATAAAATATATGAGATCAATCCTGATGCAGAGGTAGTTTTTCAGACAGTTTACAACCCCTTAGACGGCTTGCCGTTTGAAATCCCAAGTCTGCTTACTGATGTTTTTGTTTCAAGAATTGACGAAGTGAACCGCATTATAAATATGAACGCAACAACAGACGACAACCAGCAAAGATACAACGTAGCAGACGTATACACAAGCTTTTCGGGTAAATCAACAGAGCTTACAAACATAAGCAAAACCGACATACATCCAAATGCAAAGGGACATGAGAAGATAAGCGAATGCATAGACGCAATCGTTGTTGAAAAAACCTTCTTTGCAAGCGTTACTGTAAATGAGGATATACCAAAAACTCATTCTGTTTCAAGGGCAAAGAAATCCCCCTTGTTCGCTCCGATGATCATTATGACTATATTGGTGTTGATAATAGCCGCTGTGGCTCTTATTATAATTCTAAAAAAATTAAACAGATCTCGCTCAAAGAGGCAATGACAAATCAAATTAAAAATAAAAAAGACGGCAGGCAACGACATACAGACAAAAGTTTGTATGTCTTATTTTTTTGACAGACAATTTATATCTTATCTGCTCTCACAGAAATAAAGAAACAGGAATAATATAACATATCGACTATATTCGCTGCCAATAGGTCAGCGGAAAACGGCATTATGAAAACAAATGCAGGTCAGCGAGGTGAACATCTTGAGAATTATTCGCATATCGAATAACACAATAAAAATAGTTCTAACGCAACAAGATTTAATAATGCTTGAAATAGATTTTTCAAAATGCGACCGGAATTCTCCGGAATCAAAAAAACTGGTAGATATTCTTCTAAACCTGCTCAGAAGAAGCGGTTTCTATGATATTGGAAGTAAAATATTCGTAGAAATTTTTGAAGAGTTTACAGGCGGCTGCGTTGTATATATAACCAAAAAGAATAATTATAAACCGAATAGTGAAAGTTCAAGCCTACTTGATGTAATGTTCCAGACAGACAGCGTAAAAGAGCTTATTGAGCTTTGCTCAATGCTGGAAAGCTCAATAGGAATATTTATCAGATCAAGTATTCTCTATTACTCGGATAACATATACAGACTGTTAATATCCTTTCCAAAAACGCACATCAAGCAGGTAGCAAGGACAATAAAAAAATTAAAATGCTACAGTTCAAACGACCGGCTTGTTATCGCACAAACAAAAGAGCATTACAATTTATTGATAAACAGTAATGCCCTTAATAAAATTTCCGAATTATATAAATAGAATAAAATTTTACAGTAAAGTTACTTAAGCGATTCAACCGCTTTTGACATATCATCAGACCTGAACAGATATGTTCCCGCGACGAGTATGTTTGCGCCGTTTTCTTTAACTTCGCAGCAGGTTTTATCAGATATTCCCCCGTCTACCTGGATATCAAGGTCAAGTCCCAGCTCGTCCGCCTTATTACGGATATCCCTGATTTTTTCCAAAGTAAAGCGCAAAAATCCCTGACCCCCGAAACCCGGCTCAACAGTCATAACAAGCACCATATCAAGCAAATCAAGGTACGGAAAAACCTCAGCTGCGGGAGTGTCAGGCTTTATGGAAAGTCCTGCTTTGCATCCGTTCTGTCTACATAAATCAATGCAGCCCTTTATATCATCAGTAGCCTCGCTGTGAAATGTTATAATATCAGCGCCGGATTTTGCAAACTCCGATATATAATTTTCAGGATCAGTTATCATAAGATGCACGTCAAAGGGCAGCGATGTCTTTGACTTTGCAGCCTTAAGCACAGGAAGTCCAAAGCTTATGTTGTCAACAAAAACCCCGTCCATCACATCAAAGTGAACAAAATCAGCCTTTGCACTTTCAAGACGGTTTAATTCACTTTCTATATTTGCTAAGTCGCAGCCCAGAATTGATGCCGAAACCAAAATCTTATCTTTATCCATAATTTTAGTTCTTCCTTTCGTCTAACTAATCACTATACCTTTGCATTGTAAAACTGCCTCAATCATATTACAAGACGTTCCGCTTAAAAACTGTTTAAAAACCTGCCAATATGATCTTTACAGATGAGTACTTAGAAGGTATAAAATCATTCCCGCGCCAAACTAATATTCAAGCTCACTTCCGCCGTAGAATTCTCTCACAACCGAATCTCCCGACACAATCAAATCCTCAAGAGAATCAATCTGCTCAAACATTTTTTCAATTGATTTGAACTTATAATAGTCTGAATAAGTATTTTTTATTTTTAAAAGCATCGGCATAAGATAATCCTTATAAACAGAAAGCTCATATCCTATAAATGTATCGATCTCAAAATGCGCGCGCTCTTTAAACGGCATAATATAGAGATTTTCTCCACGTTCGACGCTTTTAAACTGATCAAGAACCGCCTCAACACTTCTCCCCCTGAATTGAGTATCTCGGATAATACGCCTTATAAGTCTTATTTTTGACGGGTGAAACGATACTCCCTCTTTGTCAATAATTCTGGTTCTGACACTTACATAGATATTGTTTGAAAAATTATCGTTCTCCCCCGTTACTTCAGGATTGAGCGCATGAATTCCCTCGATAACCACTATTTCATTCTTTTGTCTTTTATACCTTTCCCTTAGAACCCTTTTCTGAGTTTTGAAATTAAAGTCAGGCAATACAACCTCCCTGCATTCTGCAATTGCCCTAAGCTGCTCCTTTAGCAGCGGAATATCTATTCTTTCCGGAGCCTCAAAATCTACATTTCCACTACTGTTGTCAAGTGGGAGAAAATAGTCATCAAGCGATAATGTTTTTGACGGGTGTCCCAGATTTTCAAGTAATCTTTCAAGTCTTAAAGCGGTTGTGGTCTTGCCCGAGCCGGAAGGACCTGAAAGCAGGATAATCGGTCTTTTAAACGAACGGTCGCTTATCGCGCTTGCCGCCTCCAAAAGCTGAGATGAATAAATCCTTTCACATTCACTTACAAAGCTTTTTTTGTCGGTGCGTAGTTTTAAATTAATTTTATCGACCGAAATCTTTTCCATATTAATCACCATGCCTTGCATACATAGAAGATGATAATACCTTTATTTAGTATAACATCATTTTGCCACATTTTCAACATTAACACAAAAGAAAATAACACATATAATGAACTATCCCTTATTTTTCTCATAATAAAAAATCTTATGCTTGGAGGGCTAACCCTTATGATTAAAAATAAAAAAATACTGGTGCTTGGCGGTGATTCCCGTCAGACTTTTTTGGCAAAAAGATTAAAAGATAAAGGACATGATGTATACTGCTTTGGCTTTAATCTTTTTGATAATACCGAACTAAAAAAATTATCAAGTCTTAACGAAATAAAAAATCAAATCGACGTTTTAGTACTTCCCATAATATCCAGCAACGACGACAGAACGGTAAACGCTCCGTTTTATGACGGAGAGATAACCTTAGATGACGCTATTTCGGCTATGAAACCTCATAGCATTGTAGTCGGAGGAAATCTGAGCAAAAATCTTAGGACCTTATTTTTTGAACACGGACATTTTTCAGTTGATTATTATATACGCGACGAGCTCAAGATCAAAAACTGTATTCCAACCGCAGAAGGCGCGTTATCAATTGCAATTGAAGAAATGCCGAGTACAGTAGCAGGCTCTAAAGTACTTATAATAGGCTTTGGCAGAGTTGGCAAGGCATGTGCAAAGCTATTTAAGGCTTTAGAAAGCGACCTTTGGATCTGCGCAAGAAACCTAAACGCTTTTGCATGGTCAGAATTATACGGCTACAAATCAATTGAAATCGATAAAATCGACAGCTCGCTTTCAGATTTTGATTTGATTGTAAATACTGTTCCTGCAAAAATCCTCGATAAAGAAAGGCTATCAAAAATAAACAAGAACACACTGGTTATCGACCTTGCCTCTAAGCCCGGAGGAGTTGACTTTGACAATGCAAGACAGCTTGGTCTAAAAACCATATGGGCTCTTAGCCTGCCCGGAAAGGTAGCTCCTGTGACATCGGGAAAAATAATTGCAGACACGATACTTAACATACTCGATGAAAGGGGCGACGAGCCTTGGCAATAAATAAAGACAACATATTTGACGGGCTAAAAGTAGGATTCTGCGTATGCGGATCCTTCTGTACATTTGAAAAAGCATTTTCGTGCGCATCTCAGCTAGTGCAAATAGGCTGTGAAGTAACGCCGATAATGTCGTTCAATTCATCAACAATAAACACACGTTTCGGAAAAGCCGCCGACAATGTCGACTGGCTTGAAAGGATCTGCAAGCGCAAGGCCATAATGACCATTGAAGACGCAGAGCCTATCGGTCCGAAAAAGCTGTTTGACATAATTGTAGTAGCGCCCTGTACAGCTAATACTCTTGCAAAGCTAAGCGTCGGAATAACCGACACTCCCGTAACAATGGCGTGTAAATCCCACTTGAGGAACTCAAGACCTGTACTTATTGCAATATCGACAAACGACGCTCTTTCTGCCAGCGCTAAAAACATCGGAACTCTGCAAAATTATAAAAATTATTATTTTGTACCATATTCTCAAGACGACTATATAAATAAGCCAAATTCAATTGTATCGCATTTTGAACTGGTTCCCGAGGCTATTTCATATGCTCTTGAAGGCAAGCAGATTCAGCCAGTTTTAAAAAAGTAAAAAACTTTCATAACAAAAATTAGCAGCTATAGAAAATCTATAGCTGCTAATTTTATTCTCTTATATACCTATCCAAGCTCAATCATTCTGTCGATACACTTCTTTGCTTTTTTCATAATTTCCTCATCAAGCTCAATAATTTCTCCTCCTGTACCCTTGCAGCAATTCAACACATCAACTAAAGTTGTAGCCTTCATATTTCTGCAAGTTATATTAACGCTCAGAGGGTAAAAGCTTTTATCAGGACACTCAAACTGAAGGGTTTCGACAATCGCCTGTTCTGTTCCTATAATAAATTCACCTTTATCAGACGCCTTGGCAAAATCCATTATACCCGATGTTGAACCTATATAATCTGCATACTTGACCACCTCAGGCGTACATTCCGGGTGAACCAAAAACAAAGCGTCCGGGTGGTCCTTCTTTGCCTTAAGAACCTCGCTCTCAGTCACACAGGCATGAACAGGACAGCCACCGTGAAGGAGTTGAATATTTTTACCCTTTACATTATTCTTTACATATGTACCCAAATTAATATCAGGTACGAACAAAATATCCTTTTCCTTTAGCTTATCAACTATCTTCAAAGCAGACGATGATGTAACGCAAACATCACAGACTGTTTTAAGATTAGTTGTTGTATTGATATAGCAAACAACGCATAGATTTTTGTTCTTACTTTTCAAATACTCTATTTCTTCCTTTTCAAACTGTTCAGCCATCGGACAGCCGGCATTTTTATTCGATAAAATCACCGTCTTATCAGGAGATAACAGCTTTACAGTTTCTGCCATAAAACGAACGCCGCACATTAAAACTATTTTATTATGAACACTTTTCGCCTTTACTGAAAGCGCATAGGAGTCTCCCACAAAATCAGCGATTTCAATAATTTCCCTGCCCTGATAACTGTGAGCTAAAATACATATATCCTTTTCCTTTTTCAGCCTCAATATTTCACTCTGAACATTCGCTATTGTATTTGCCATATATATCACCATTCCTGCGTAAAGTATTTATCTGCATACTTTTTATTACGGTGCATAGATAAAAACTCACGTCATTTTACAAGCATACTCATTTAAAATATTCCTACCGTTGTTGTAGGACTGATATTTATAGTACCATAAATGCAGTAGGTTGTCAAATACACAATATGGTAAGCAGGATAAAAGAAGAATTAATGTATAAAATATAGGTAAATAAATATATAAATTTTTTGAAAAAAACTATTGACAAGCATTTTCACATTTGTTATAATTATAAAGCTAAATTCAGACAACATAAAAATATAACGAGTTATTAGCTCAGTTGGCAGAGCATTTGACTTTTAATCAAAGGGTCCGGGGTTCAAATCCCCGATAGCTCACCATGCAACGGTGACGTTGCATCCATTCCGCCTTTGGATAATTCCCTAAAGGCGGTTTTTTTGTGCAACGGCGGGTCGTAACTAGTCGCAGTAAATCAAATAAACAGCTGTCAAGAGCATAGCTCACTTTTGAATAATTTTCTAAGGCGGTTTTTGGCACACATATTGCCGGTTACTTTCGATAGAAATGCTGATAGTCCTTTTCATTTTCCCAGTTTCCGCCCCATTCAAAGCCGAATCTTTTGAAAACCCTGCAGCAGTAATCCTTCTTGTCAATCTTATGACAAAAGCTGCGGTCTCTGTCAGCATACGGCTTTGCTGCGGCAGGCATAATTCTGCCGTTTGCAATGTACGGATTATACAAAGGATTGATATCAACCGCAAGTCCGTAGGCGTGTTGAGAAATAATATCAGTATGAGCAATTTTTCTGTAGCAGAAGCAAGAAGAATTGTTGTCTGTCATTGATTTTTCATCGTCAGCACTGTAATTATCTATAAGCCTTATCTTTTCAATCATATATCTGTGCTTATATAGCTTTTTGAATATCCTGCAAAGATCTCCGGCTATTTTTCTGTTGCATATTATCTCTCCTGCCTTAGTTTCGCAGTTAAAGCCGAAATACAGTACATTTAAGTAAAAAAGCTCGCCTCTTGATATTTCACAGCCTTCTCTTTGCACAGTTTCTTTGTCAGGATAAGATTTGCCCTGCATATTTCTCCAAATCTTATCAGGGACAGGCTCATAGGTAAATCCATGAGAAACAGTAATCTTTTTATTTATTTTAAGAAGTCTGCCTGTTCGGATTTTATTGTAAATCCTTTCAAAAGCAAAGGAAATAACAAGCGCTATCAGCACACCTTCAACTGCACCTGCTATTACATCGCTCGGATAATGTACGCAAAAGTATATTCGTGAAAATGATATAAGAATTGCTGTTGCCAAACCAAGCAAACCGATTTTTTTAAAGTACTTAATTAAAATAGCTGCCGCAGCAAAAGATGCCGACGCGTGTCCCGACGGAAACGAAGCTCCTGCGGGCACAGCTATAATAGTTTTTATCATCTTGTCAGCAATAAAGGGTCTGGTTCTGCCCACAATAATTTTTATTACAAAATTGTTTATCAGCGCAGTTAATCCTATTGCAAGCAAAAGAATTAAACCGACCTTTCTGGTTCTCCTGAAAATCATCAGAACAACTGCAGCGGCAATCCAAACTATACCGCCGTTGCCTATGTAACTGAAAAATGAAAAAAAGTCATTTAAAAATTCAGTCCTGACTGAAATCAGAAAATTTAATATGCTATTGTCAAAGTCAAATATTGCCTCCATTTTTATCCTGCTTTCTTTAAATGTAAACAATTAATATTTGTTAGTGTTAATCACAGAACACAAAATAATTTTATTTATATACGTTGTTAATATTATATCATATAATACCTATTCTCTCAAGTATTGATTGAAAATAAAAATAATGGTATAATAATTTAAAGTGATAGTGTAATATTGCTTTAAGATAATATTAACTTGCTTCATTTCAAAGAAAGACAGCAAATGTATCGGAGATTTTTATGTTCAGACTAGCAAGATTTTTAAAAAATTATAAAATACAAAGTATTCTCGGTCCTATTTTCAAAATGATTGAGGCAACCTTTGAGCTTTTTGTTCCGATTGTAATGGCAAAAATAATCGACGTAGGAATACACAATAAGAACACATCTTACATTTACAAAATGGGTGCTGTTTTAATCTTGCTCGGACTTTTAGGGCTTGTAAGCTCGCTTACCGCACAGTACTTTGCAGCCAGAGCTTCAATGGGTTTTGGAACAGCATTGAGGACAAGTCTTTTTTCGCACATAAATTCATTTTCTCACAAGGAACTTGACAAGATAGGGATAGGCGCTTTGATCACAAGGCTTACTTCGGATATAAACCAAGCACAAACAGGAGTTAACATGATACTCCGATTATTTTTGCGTTCGCCCTTTATAGTACTGGGAGCAATTATAATGGCTTTTACCATTAATGTAAAGCTTACATTGATATTTTTGCTGTTCACACCTGCAATTGCTTTTGTTATATATATTATTATGTCAAAAACAATACCAATATATAAAACCGTACAGAAAAGACAGGACGATATCTCAACAATAACACGTGAAAACCTTTCGGGAATAAGAGTTATCAGAGCATTTTCAAAGGAAAAATTTGAGCAAAAACGCTTTGCCGATACAAGCAACAGCCTTTTAAAAGAACAGCTTTTAGCAGGACGCATTTCAGCGCTTTTGAATCCTGCAACATACGTTCTAGTTAATATAGCAACGATTCTCATTATATGGTTCGGAGGAGTATACACTTTTAAAGGAGATATAACCCAAGGAGAAGTAATCGCTCTTGTAAGCTATATGTCTCAAATACTTCTTGCTCTAGTAGC
>CANRKQ010000057.1 GCA_947631265.1 uncultured Clostridia bacterium
AACAAGTCATATTTAAGTGCTTAACGGTTGCTTTTTTGATATTATTGTTATATACTTTTATTAAGTATTGTTTATAACTATAGGAGGAATGCTCCAGATGGAGCGTAAAACATCAATGAAATTAGGTTTGGTTTTAGAGGGCGGAGCAAGCAGAACGGTTTTTTCCTGCGGAGTTATGGATGTTCTGCTTGAGGAAAGTATAATAGCCGATATGGTTGTAGGAACGTCGGCAGGCATTGCGTTTGGGGTATCTTATGCATCTATGCAAAGACAAAGAAACATGCGCCTTGCCGCAGAGTTTATGGGCGATAAAAGGTATATGGGTATAAGACATCTTTTCGACCGCAATAACAAAAGCTATTACAATATGCAGTTTGTTTATGATGATGTTCCTAATATTCATCTGCCTTTTGACTGGAATGCTTTTGAGAATTTCAGGGGTGACGTTATAGGTGTTTGCACAAATGTTAAAACGGGCAAAGCGGAGTATCTTCCTGTATCAAGGACAGACAGAACATTGCCTGTTTTAAGGGCAAGCTGTGCGTTGCCTATATTGTTTCCCTTTATAAAAATTGACGGCAAGGACTATCTTGACGGCGGTATATCTGATTCAATACCTTACAATTATGCTTTAGAGCAGGGCTGCGATAAGGTTATCGTTGTGCTTACCCGGGAAAGAGGTTATGTAAAGCATACAGGAAAAAGCGTTAAGCTGGCAGAGAGGATATACAGAAAATATCCCGAGCTTGTAAAGGCTTTAGACAACAGAGCTGATAATTATAACCAACAAATCAAACAATTGCGGGCTCTTGAACGTGACGGAAAAGCATTTGTTATCGAACCTATAACTACAATGGGAGTTAAAAGGACAGAGGGTAAGGCTGATAAGCTTTTGCCCTTATATCACCACGGCGTAAGTGTTGCTAAAGAAAATATAAATGCTTTAAAAAGTTATTTAAGTATATAATTTATAAGCGTATAATAAGGAGGATTGCTCACAAGGGCAAAATAATCGTATGATTGCTGAAATTATACTAGGTATACTTATTTTATCTCTGATAATATTTGTGATAGTTGAAAACAGGCTTTACGATATTACTAGATTCAGACTGAAAGCAAAGGGTTTGCCACAGAGTTTTGACGGAGTTAAAATTGCACATCTTTCAGATTTGCACTTAAAGTCCTCACAGGGGTATGACTATAAGATAGTTTCAATGACCCGTAAGCTTGAACCCGATTATATTTTCCTAACAGGCGACTTGATTACAAGAAATCAAACCGAATTGAAAACACAAAAGGAGTTTATTAAATATCTAAGTGAGATCGCACCGGTGTATTTTGTTTTCGGCAATCACGAAAATGACGCTGATGAAGATATTCAAAAAGAGCTTATGGATTTTCCATTTACTGTATTAAACAACAAATGCGTCAGTCTTGAACAGGGCGGCGACAGCGTTTGTCTGTATGGGGTCAATACATCTCCTGAATACTATCTCGGTGAAAACCTTGACTATAAGAACATTCCCTTTCTGACAACTGATAAATTAACCGAGCTTATCGGTGAGAAGAAAGATATGTTTAACATTCTGCTTTCTCACAATCCTAAGTTTCTCAATTCCTATTCTGAGTGGGGCTCTGATTTAGTATTTTCGGGACACGTTCACGGAGGTGCGATAAGGCTTTTCGGTAAAGGGATATTATCGCCTGAGAGAAAATTCTTTCCTCCGTTTACAGAAGGTGTTTATAAATGCGGTAAAACGCAAATGGTTGTATCAAGAGGACTGGGGAAACTTAGGCTGTTTAATCATAGGGAAATTATTATTTGTACGCTGGTTAGATGCAATACCGACGAGCCGTCGTAGGCTTGATAAACTAATAAATATAAAAAAATCCGGATATTGAAATGGTATCCGGATTAATTATTTTGTGAATTATCTTTTTTTGAAAATTCTTTTCCTGTTATAAGAAAGTCTATTGACTTGTTAAAGTAGAGAGACATTTTTACAAGCATATCAAGGCTTGGTTCACGTCTGCCGTTTTCGTAGTGGGAAAGGGCTTCACGAGTGATGTTTAAATCAAAAGCCACCTGCTGTTGGCTTAAATGACGGGCTTTTCTTACAAGCCGTAGTCCCTGCATACACATAACACTTTCTCCGTTAATTTACATTTTTCAAACTTTTTTAAAATTCCTCTTGACATTATTGTAACATTCTGTTACACTATTTATGTTACGTTTTGTAACAATTTATAATTTTACAATATTGTAAGTTAATGTTATGGAGGATTTTTATTATGAATTCGAAAAAAATGAAAGTAACATTTATTGCAACAATAATTGCTTCGTTAGTAATAATTGTTACACTTTTTTTGCCATTTGCATCAGCAACAGAAAGCAATAGGGGACAGCTACTTGAAAATTCAGAGTATGGAAGTTTGGCTGATACGGGTCTTACAAACGAAGATTTGACTGATGTTTCCTTATTTGAATATGTGAGGATATATTCCTACTTGGCAGAAAATGAATATACAAGGACTGTAGCTATTATATGTATTAGTACAATAATTGCATTTGCCTTTTTTGCAGTTATGACATTTTTGTTTTCGATATTAAAAAAGCCGATAGCAATTATCATTTTTGATGTTTTAGCAATGTTAGATTTCTTAATTATCAGATTTGATTATTCAAGTCGTGGTGTAGTACCCAGCCAATCATATAATTGGGGATTTGCAAATTATATTATATTTATTTTTGGGTTACTAGTTTTGGCAGGAGCTATAGTAATGCTTGTCGGAAAAAGAAAAAAGAAAGAATAAATTATTATGTATTAAAATTAAAGGAGAATGTAACAAAATGCAAAGTAAGATAATTTTAAAAAAATTGTGGTCTATAATATTAGTAGTTTTGGTTACCATTTCGGCTGTTGGATGTATAGCTAACAAAACAGGCGAATCTGAGCAAAATGATACTACAATTAGTGAACAGGTGTCAGAAACAGACTCCGAACAGAGCAAAGAAACTACTACATCAAAACCGAAATCAACTAAAAAAGAAAAAAGCAGTAAAAAATCAGCAAGTGGATTGAGTTCTAAATTTAAAAAAGCAATGGATAGTTACGAAAAATTTATGAATGAATACTGTGAGTTTATGAAAAAGTATGCAAAATCAGATAAAACTGATTTAGATTTATTGAGTGAATACTCAGATTATATGAGTAAATATACAGATGTAGTCAAAGATTTTGAATCATGGAACGATGAAGAACTGACTGCTGATGAAGCAGCCTATTATCTTGATGTTCAAACTCGTATCAATAAGAAACTTCTTGAAGTAGCGCAGTAGAGAAATTCATTAAATTCAATGGCGTTGTGCAGACAAAATATGTTTACATAAATCATCAAAGTTAAAAATACAGCAAACGGAGCAAAGTGGCTAAGAAAAAAGTTAAGTAGCGGCGAACCGCCGCAGGAACTTACGCCTTTGAAAAAATTTCAATAAAACATAGCTTGTTAAACAGCGTGCTGAAAATATCAGAAAAAACTCAAGCGTTCGGAGAAATCCGAACGCTTTTGTGTTGTATAGGCATTAACATTAAATTGAGTTTGCGCATACTATAAAATATGATCAATAATCATTATTTCAAAATGAGCTGAAGTTTAAAACATCATTTTTATTCGGTGATTTTACCAAATCAACATGAGAACACATAATACCTGAGTCGGTAATATCAATAAAAGCATAGCTCGGAGGATTGCCGTCACGTGGTTCTGAAGCACTTCCGGGATTAAGCATATGAATACCATTGGCATATTCATAATGTCTGCAATGGGTGTGACCAAAGCAAATAATGTGAGCGTTGTTTTCCATTGCTAGATAATACAGATTATCAGTATAGTATTTAACATTATATCTGTGTCCGTGAGTGTAGAGAATTTTAATGTTCTTATAGCTGTATGTTCCAACAAGAGGAGAATCTGAAAAATCACAATTGCCCCTGACGTTTAATACTTTCTTGTCGGGATAAAGCGTTTTAATTTTTTTCAGCTCTCTTTCACCGTCGCCGAGGAATATAAAAACTGGAACATCTTGATTTCTATCAAAGATCTCTTTCATAACACGAAAGTTATTATGTGTGTCTGAAAAAACGATTATTCTCAAGGGCAAATCCTCCTTTGACAATATTATAGGTCTATTTTTCTAAATTATATCATAATAATTATTGAATTGCATTAAATATCTTTAAATAATAGTATGAAACATTAAGAGGTTTAATTCAGACTTTGAGTTTTTAAACTGTATTAAAGATTATCAGTTTACTTTACAATTTGAAATGGAGGCTAATATGAAAATGAATAAAAATCAGTATAGCGGACTTTTAAACCTTGCGAGCAAAAAGCTGGGTACGACTCCGGAGATTCTTCAGGCGCAGCTTGAGGGAGGAAAATTTGATAAAGCGCTTGCAAATATGAATGCAACCGACAGCAAAAGGTTAAAAGAGGCTTTGGCAAATCCAAAGGTTGCAGAGAAAATACTTTCCACACCGCAGGCGCAGGAGCTTTATAAAAAGCTGACTAAGTAAAAAAATTGCAGTAAGAAATTCCAATGACCGGAGGCGATAAAATGGATGAGCTTATGCAAAAGCTGCAAAGTGTGTTAAACGATGAGGAAAGTATGAATCAGATCCGCCAGCTTGCGTCGATGTTCGGCGGAGAAAACAATGATAATAATTCGTCTGATACACAGCAACCGCCTTCAAGTTCGCAGAATAATAACACAGCTGATACAGCGTCAGCAGCACCCAATATAAATATGAATGATATTTCAAAGCTCTTGGCGTCACTTGGCGGAGACAGCAGTCAGCCGAGCAGTAACGCTCAGACGAATGTCAATCAGAACCAGCCTAATATGATTACTTCACCGAGTAATCAGCAGGGCTCTGACCTGCCTTTTGATATAGGAAAAATTATGACGCTTGGCAGTATAATATCAAACGCCTCAAAGGCTGATAAAAATACAGAACTGCTGCTTGCATTAAAGCCTCATCTAAAAGAGGAAAAGCAGGAAAAGGTAGATAAAGTTATCAAGATATTCAAGTTGATTTCGATTTGGCCCGCAATAAAAGAAAGCGGGTTATTAGGGGGTGACCTGTTTGGCATCCTATAATGTTGACAGAGATTTTGACGCTATGCGTCAGGAGGCTATAGAACGTGTACGGGCAATGCAAAGGCGTTCAAGAGAGATAGTGGCTCCGCATAATAATAATCAACGAGCGGAGACGCCCAAACAGAATCCCGAACCTGTTCCGCCTATTCCAAATCCAGAGGTGAATGAGACCATTAATGAAAATGAGAACATGACAAGTACATCAAACAACAATGCAGGTACTGCCCATAATACAGGTTTTAACAATCAGACAGGCGCTATAGCAAACATACTGGGAAGTCTTTTTCCTAAAAGTGGCGGACAAACTAAAAAAGGTCCGCTTAGCGAGCTTCTTGACGGATTTAACATAAGTGAGGAAAATGCTCTTATAGGCATTTTGATATATATTCTTGCAAAAAACGGCGCAGATGTAAAGCTACTTTTGGGTCTGGGGTATTTGCTGTTGTAATTTTTAAGAATAACTAAATAAGGTAATGAATATAAAAAGCACCGTACGGTTCACCGTTACGATGCTTGTTTTATGTAACGCTATTTAGTAAGCAATAAATAATTGCAATAAACAATGGAACTTGCTTGAAATTGATTAGACCCATATTGCTTTATATTATATTATAATTTTGTAAGTTGTTTAATAATTTGATTTTCCAACTTCTTTTGTTGCGATGCTGTCAATTCATCAGATGTTCGTACTAATACAGTTCCAACTATGGTATGAGAACCACTAGCAAATATGCCTCCATCAAAAGTTGATAAGTATTCTTTTCTTATATTGGCTTCATTTTCAGTTTTATAAACTTCAATGCTACCACCACAATCTGTGCCTTTTTCTATAATAGTTTTTCCGTCTACCGTACCTTGATCAATCCATTTACTTGAAAAATAAACTTGTGCAGTATATCCACCTGCTTTATTCAAATGTCCATTTGGATCATTCTTTTCAGTGACAGCCGAAATTCCAGAGATTGAATTAATCTTTTTTAAACATTTGATAACATATTTTTCTGATGGATTGTTTACTAAAGAATATTGCTTAATACTATTTTCTAGTTCCCTTTGGCTTGTAGATAATTTTGATAAAGCTTTTGTATAATCGACTTTGTCCATCTCATCAACAACAGAATTAATTTCTTTTGCTGTTTTTGGCTTTTCAGGAATTTCTTGTTTTACTGATTTTGTTTCGGATATAGAGGTCTCTAATTTGCTAATTAAAGTTTCATCTAATGCTTTCTCACCTTTAGCAATAATGGCTTCAGCATTTGAAATTACTTCATCTAAAGCATTATTTTTTTCTGTCATCTCTGTCTTTGTCTTATCATATCTTTCATTTGTTGACATCATTTCTTCACATTGAGTAATTCGACTAGCAGAGTCCTTATAATCTTTTAGTTCTTTATAAATCTCTATAGCTTGTTGATACTTACCCTGTTCCTGAAGTTTTGTTGCATTTTTATAATCACTGCTTGAACAGCTAACTAGGGAAAAACATATAGCAAAACATAGTCCAATTACTACTAAACCTTTTTTCATAACATATTCCTCCAAAATTTTCAATATATCTATATAATATCTCAATTATTATGAAAAGTCAATGTCTTATTGCGTTTTTGACAGGCATTAATTATCAAAATATATTTACTTCCCCAATGGCTTCATTGTCGGAAGATTTTACTGAACAATTTATAACCTTATATAAGCATTTAAGTCCCTATCTAAGGACGTTTGCTTTTTGTCTAAATTTTATAACCATACGATATTCATTATAACTAGTCGTAAATTAGTCGTAAATTGGTCGTAAGTTGGATTTAATTAATTTGAGCAACTTTTTGTGTTGTGAAATAGTTTTGAAAATTAATCATTTCCGAATGTTTTAATTGATCTGTAGCCTCAGCGTAAATATTCATTGTAGTTTCAGCATCAGCATGACCAAGAATATCCTGCATAACTTTAATATTAATGCCAGCTTCACACATTCTTGTTGTAAAGGTATGCCTTAATGAGTGATTACTGAAATTAGGTAATAGTTTTAATACTTTGTCATTTATATTGCTATCCATAATTTCATAATTACAATCTCGAATAATTCTTTTTAATGCTTTATTAAGAGTGCCTTGATGTTGTACTCCGCCAAAGCGATTAATAAAAATAAAGTCTGTATACCCATCAACAATGACATTGCACTTAATTCCTAATTCTTTTTGATTATGTTTTTCAATTAGAAATGCTTCTTTAACTTTTGGCAACATAGGAATAATTCTTATACCTGCTTTTGTTTTAGGTGTATTGATAGCAAATGAACAACCATTTTCCTTACCTCTGCTATAATAAACAAGGGTATGATTAATATTAATTGTTTCTTTTTCTAAGTCAATATCACACCATCTCAAGCCTGTAATTTCTCCAACTCTTAAACCAGTCCATAACATAACTATGAAAATAGGGTACCACATATTATATTTACCGTGTTCATTTAAGAACTTTTCAAATATCTCCTGTTCTTGTAATGTCAACGCTTTTCTTTTATCAGAATCATTGTTATGAGCCTTTTTAAGCTCTTTTAATGCATTATCAGAAGGATTATATCTTAAATAATCATCTTCTACTCCTAATTCAAGAACTTGATGTAATACTGTATGTATGTTGTCGATTGTTAATGTCTTAAGATGTCTTACGTCGAAAAGGTAATTGTAAAATGCTCTAATGTCAGTTCTTTTTAAGTCTACAATTTTTCTACAACCAAAGTTAGGCTCTACAAATTGAGTATACATATATTTGTAGTTTTGAAATGTATTATCCTTTAACCCTTTTTTTAACTGTAACCATAGATTAAATAAATCATTAATTGTTAAATCATTCTTATATGACTTTATTCCGTCTAAAACATCTCGCAAAACATCATTTTCTTTATTTCGAAGCTCTTCAAGTGTTTTAGCATAAATAGAGTGACGTTTTCCTATTTCATCTCTCCACTTATATTCAAATGTACCATTTGACCTCTGATACTCACCCTCTTTTAAAACACGATTTTTATTATCTTTTCTTCTCTTTATCCCCATGTGAAAACTCCTTTTACGTATAAAGAGAACACGATATATATATTATAACTTAAGCGTGTTATCTTTGTCAATAAAATTTTCTACTAAACTGATTATATTGAATATTTATCTTTTAAATATTCATCTAACAATTTGCGTTTAATTAATCTCTTGCTTCCACACCATAGAACAAAACGACAATTCTTTTCATCTGTAAGAGTTCTTAGTCTATTAATACCGATACCAAAATATGCTGCGGCTTCTTCTAATGTAAGATTTGATTTTTCCCAAATAGGTATTTGTTGTCTCATTTTTTTTCAACCTTTCTTATAATGTTTTATCTAGATTCTGTTTTAAAAAAGTATCAAAATCAGGATAATTTTGTTTGTAGTCTTTTTCGTTATGCATTAGCCAATAAC
>CANRKQ010000058.1 GCA_947631265.1 uncultured Clostridia bacterium
TTTAAAGGAGATATAACCCAAGGAGAAGTAATCGCTCTTGTAAGCTATATGTCTCAAATACTTCTTGCTCTAGTAGCTCTTGCAAATCTTATCGTAATAATCACGAAAGCGCAGGCGTCTTCAGTAAGAATAAATGATATCTTTGACATCAAACCAAGTCTTACTGATGATAACGCATCAATTTACTGTTTATCAGACTTAGATAACAGTATTCCTGTAATTGAATACAGAAACGTCTGCTACTCATATTATGAAACCGCAGAAAAATATGCATTGAAAAATATAAGCTTTAAAGTATCAGTAGGCGAAACCGTAGGTATTATTGGCGGTACGGGAGCAGGAAAATCAACGCTTATCAACCTTATGCCGAGATTTATTGATGTTACAGAGGGTGAAATACTTTTTAATGGAAATAATGTAAAAAGCTATACTTTTGAGACACTTAGAAAAAATATATGTGTTGTCGCACAAAAATCCATGCTGTTTAAAGGTACTATTAAAGACAATATAAAGTGGGGAAAGAAAAACGCGTCAGATGATGAAATATGGAAGGCTCTTGAAGATGCTCAGGCTGCTGAATTTGTTAAGGAAAAAGGACTTGACTTTGAGATCTCACAGGGAGGAAAAAATCTATCCGGCGGTCAGAAACAAAGACTTTCTATAGCACGCGCATTGGTTGCGCAGCCGAAGATTCTTATATTGGACGACAGCTCAAGTGCTTTGGATTTTGCAACCGATGCAAAGTTAAGGCGTGCGTTGAATAAAAATAGTAATAATCGTACAACCTTTATCGTCTCTCAGAGAGCAACGGCAATAAAGCACGCAGACTTTATAATTGTACTTGATAACGGAGAAATAAAAGGTATCGGGAATCATAATGAGCTTTTAAGGACCTGTGAAACTTACAGGGAAATATGCAGCTCACAGCTTTCAAAAGAAGAGCTTAATAAGAAATAATTTACCATACCGAATGGCGGTGAACAATATGAAGAACGAAACAGAAGGCTATAGAAATACCAAAGTCATAATAAAAAAACTATACAAATATATCAGACCTTACAGACGTTTTCTGATATTATCACTTTTGTTATCGGTAATAACCGTGGCTTTCACGCTCTTAGCGCCGATACTTATGGGCGACGGCATAGACCTTATTATATCAAAGGGAAATGTAGATTTTAACGGACTGAAAATTATCATAATAAAAATAATATTCATTATATCAATAACTGCAATTGCACAATGGCTTATGAATCTTTGCACAAACAAGCTGACCTTCTATACTGTTCGGGATATAAGGCTAGACGCTTTTTCAAAGCTTGAGAGGGTTCCGATAAGCTATGTTGACAATTCATCTCAGGGCGATCTGATAAGCAGAATCGTCACAGATATCGACCTTGTTTCCGACGGACTGCTTATGGGCTTTACCCAGCTTTTTTCAGGTGTTATCACAATTCTTGCCACTATAGGATTTATGATTTCAATTAATTTAAAAATAGCGCTGATTGTTATTATGATAACTCCGCTGTCGTTTTTTGTAGCGTCATTTATTGCAAAAAGAACTTTTAATATGTTTCAGGCGCAGTCAATAAAAAGAGGAGAAATGACCAGCCACATAAACGAAATGATATCCGGACAAAAAATCGTAAAGGCATACAATTACGAAAACGAGTCAAAGAAAAGGTTTGAAAAAATAAACGGCGAGCTTGAAACTGTCGGAGTAAAGGCACTTTTTTTCTCTGCAATTACAAATCCCGGAACGCGGTTTATAAACGGGCTTGTTTATTCGGGAGTCGGGATTTTCGGAGCTGTGTCCGCAATAAGCGGACATATAAGCGTCGGACAGCTTTCAGCTTTTCTGACATATGCAAACCAGTACACAAAGCCGTTTAATGAAATTTCCGGCGTTATTACCGAACTTCAGTCTGCATTTGCATCTGCAAAAAGGGTTTTTGAGATAATAGAAACCCAAGAAGAACAAAGCGATGACCTACTTTATCCTCTTGAAAAGGTTGACGGAACTCTTAGTCTTGATAACGTATCTTTCAGCTATACTCCGGACAAACCTCTGATAGAAGACTTGAATCTCTATGTTAGTAAGGGGGAGAGAATAGCTATTGTAGGACCTACAGGGTGCGGAAAAACCACGCTTATCAATCTTCTAATGAGATTTTACGATGTCACAGAGGGAAGTATTGAAATAAGCGGAAAAAAAATAAAGGAGATCACACGTCACAGTCTGCGGCAAAGCTTTGGAATGGTACTTCAGGAGACATGGCTGTCTAAAGGAACGATAAAGGAAAACATCGCCTTCGGTAAACCTGACGCTGCCGACGAAGAGATAATTAAAGCTGCCAAAAACGCTCACGCTCACGAATTTATACAAAGACTTCCTCAAAGCTATGACACAATAGTATCAGACGACAGCGAAAACCTTTCAAGCGGTCAGAAACAGCTGCTATGTATAGCCCGTGTAATGCTAACGCTGCCGCCTATGCTTATACTAGACGAAGCTACCTCGAACATTGACACCCGAACCGAAAAGCAAATACAATCAGCCTTTGAGCAAATGCTTAAGGGAAGAACAAGCTTTATTGTGGCGCACAGGCTTTCAACAATAAAAAATGCCGACTGTATTTTAGTTATGGATAAAGGTCATATTGTCGAACAGGGCAATCACAATGAACTGCTTTCAAAAAACGGTTTTTATTCAAAGCTGTATTACAGTCAATTTGAACAAAGCTAATGTCCGTCAAGCTTTAGCACGAACTTTTAGAAGATATTACCGTATAATAAAAAGACCGTTTGAAACTTACTATCGTAAATACCAAGCGGTCTTACTTATTTTACAAAACCTAATCTTGAAACTGAAACCAGTCCGTACAATCAGATTAGAAATTATTTTTTATAAACTTCCACCCGTCGGCTGTCATTTCATCAAGAGAATACTTAGCCCTCCAGCCGAAAAGCCTTTTTGCCTTTTCCGTATTCGCATAACAGGTAGCAATATCTCCTGCGCGTCTCGGCTTGATTTCATACGGCAGTTCTCGTCCGCAGGCTTTTTCAAAGCTGTGCAAAACATCAAGAACGCTTGAGCCTTTTCCTGTTCCTAAGTTTACAGCCTCTACCCCCTTGTTCTCAAGAACATACTTTAAAGCGCACAGATGACCAGACGCCAAGTCGCAGACATGGATATAATCACGTACGCCCGTACCGTCAGGGGTATCATAATCATCTCCGAACACATTTAACTGTGGAAGTTGACCTACAGCGACCTTTCCTATATACGGCAGCAGATTGTTGGGGATTCCGTTTGGATCTTCGCCTATAAGCCCGCTTTTGTGAGCACCTATAGGATTGAAATATCTCAGCAGAGAAACGCTCCACTCATTATCTGAAACATAAACATCGCGCAAAATCTGCTCAATCATAACCTTTGTATAACCATAAGGATTTGTAGCAGACGTCGGCATATCTTCAACAAACGGCACAGGATTATTCAGTCCGTATACGGTAGCAGAGGAAGAAAAAACTATCTTCTTGCATCTATACTTTTTCATAGCCTTAATAAGCATAAGACTTCCCGTAATATTGTTATGATAATATTCAACAGGCTTTTCAACAGATTCTCCTACCGCTTTCAGTCCTGCAAAATGAATAACTGCGTCAATCGTATTCTCATCGAATATTTTTAAAATGCCGTCTAAGTTCAGTAAGTCATCTTCATAAAATCTGAAATCCTTACCTGTTATCTGTCTTATTTTATCCAGCACCTCAGGCTTTGAATTACAGAAGTTATCCACAATAACTACATTATAGTCATTTTCTAAAAGTTCAACAACCGTATGACTTCCTATAAAACCTGCTCCGCCTGTTACCAATATTGTTTCTTTCATAAAAATACCCGTCCTTTTCCTTTTTGACAAAAATAAAGCATTTTTATCTTATGTTATTTTAACATACAGATCGCTACTTTGCAACAGCTTTTTTATAGGCTTATAATTACTTTGACGAAAAAGTCCGTTTAAACACCAAAAACACCGGAGCAGCCTAAGTTGCTCCGGTGTTTTAATATTGTTACTATTCTCCGCCGTAATCATCATCGCCATAATATAAGTACGGATATTCAAAATAACCCATAATACGCTGATTTTTAATCTTTTTAAATTTACCCTTATTAGATTCAACATCTTTATCGCCCGACCAATACAGACATTCGCAATACCATTGATCTAAATAAAAATCATTAACATAGGAATTATATGTATAGTATTCATCAGTATAACCATTTGCTGCCTTAGCCATTTTCTCATCTTCAATAAATAAGATATATTTATCCCCTACTTTATAAATGGCTTTATTTAAATCGTCTTTAATATTTTGCTCTGCAACCTTGCCCGTTTTAAAATTATATGTATAGAAAATAAATCTGCTGCATCTTATTAAAAGCGTGTCACCTAATAATTGTATTGAGTTTATTTCAAGACTGCTATTTGCCTTAAATATCGTCTTGGGTTCTTTGTCAGTACTCAGCATAAAAATGTTTTTGCATTCATCATCAATGCAAATTATCTTACCATTATATACACATGGCATAGTATAGAAATCTTTATCATATTTATACGATTTTTTACTGCTTTGACCCGTTTTATTATCAATCATAATAACATTTGCTTTTCCGTTTTCAGATAGGTCATCAGTATATAAATATGTAAAATCACTATCACATTTTGCCCCTACAAGCCAGATGTTATTTTCCTCTAAAAGCTTTTGAGATATTCCTGTTTTCAAATCTATTTTGTATATTTTGCTTTTAGATGATTCAGTATCTGAACTATATTCATTATAATATTCAATTCTGAATATAAGAGAATTATTCTGAACATAAACATTTAATACTTCACAATCTGATATTATCTCTCTCTTCGTATTTATATTCAATGTAATTGTTGAAATTTTTGTAACATCTTCACCCTTTAGAGTTGTTCTGTAGAGCGTGTAGTTGTACTTTTCAAATTCAAAGTTGCGCTTTAAGAAATAAATCATATCCTTATATTCAAATGCAAATTCTATGCGCCAGTTTTCACCATAAGAATCAAATAAATCCTTTTCCAATCCTTCGAAATAAACAGTATTACTTTTGTTGTTTCCGTATTCACAGAAATCAACTAACTCAACTGCTCCTCCCTCAAATCTGACTGTACCCTTTTCAGAAAATGACATACTTGTATTTAGGTCTATTACAACGCTTTCTTCGTTATGTTCGTCAATGTTATACGAGCTGTTTGTACTAAGTGATTTTGCATTATCTATATTTGCTGTCGAAACGCATCCTGAAATGCTAAAAATCATTGAACAAATGCACAATATCGCCAAAAGCCTTTTAACAATCTTTTTCATCTTCCTGCCTCCTTATTCCAGATTAAGCCTAGATTTGATTATCTTGTTTGTAGCAAAGTAGCTTGCTAAACCAATGACAACCATAACAGCAAGTATTATAGACAATGTTATATTTAATAAGTCAACGCCTAACATACTATAGTTTTTGATTGATAATTTACTTACGAATAATGCTATGCCTGCGCTAATAAACGACAGCACATTGACAATGCCTATGTATATTATAACAGAAAGTAAAACTTTTTTTCTGTTTGCCATATTGCCTATGGCAAATGAAACGAAAAATACAAGAATATTAAAAAACAAAGAACCTACAATCAATACTGCAAGAAGTGAAAAAGTCAATTTCAAGTTAATTACGCTGTCTAAGATAAAATCCAACAGTCCTATCTGAGTGTTTTCTATACCAAGGTCAATTCTTAAGTTATCTAGGGCACTTTTAAGCAAATCTCCGGCTACAATTATTAACCCAGAAATAAACAGAACAATATAACTGAACACCGTATAAAATACTCCTACCAACAGCTTTGATATAATTATTGATCTGGATTTTACAGGCAGGGTATTTGTCAGATATCCCTCGTCTGTAAACACGCTCTTATAAAACCTATAAATAGAGATAAACTGTCCGGATACGCATACGCTGACTATAACAATAACAAAGATTGCAGTTATAGCTATAAATAGTATATTAAAGGCAATTGAATTTACTTGTTCCACCTCCATAATCTCAAGTAAAATTCTTTCTACTACTGCAAAGAATATAACACCTATAAACAGCGGAAGATATAGTCTTCCTGATGCCTTGAATTCTGTTTTGATTAATTTTCCTAACATTTGAATACCTCCCTGAACAGTTCGTCAACCGATTTCCCGGTTTCCTCGCGTATCTCGTCTACCGTCTTGTGAATTTTTAATCTGCCGTTATGTATCATAATAACGTCGTCAAGTACTGTTTCAATATCCTGAATTAAGTGTGTGGAAATTATTACAGCAGCCTCAGGATTGTAGTTTGTAATGATAGTGCGAAGAATATAATCTCTTGCAGCAGGATCTACTCCTGCAATTGGCTCGTCCAGCAAATAGAGCTGGGCATCTCTGCTCATAACAAGTATTAGCTGAAGCTTTTCCTTGGTTCCCTTTGACATAGCCTTTATTCTTTGGTTAAACTTAATTCCAAGATTGTCAAACATCGTCTTTGCCTTTTCAAGATTAAAGTCCTCATAAAAGCCCTCAAACATTTTTACTATGTCAATTACTCTCATCCAATTGGGAATATATGTCCTCTCAGGCAGATAGGAAACTATACCTTTAGTTTCTATACCTATTTTCTTTCCGTCTACTGTAAGCTCTCCCGAATTTTGTTTAAGCAGACCTGCTATAAGCTTGATAAGTGTAGTCTTACCGCTTCCGTTAGGACCTAACAGCCCTATTATCTGTCCTTTATTCACCGACAAATCAATATTGTCAAGAGCAACAAGCTTGCCGTATTTTTTTGTAAGCCCGGTGCATTTTAAAATTTCACTCATTATCAAAACTCCTCCTTATTTATAAGTTCTATTGTTTCTTCTTTTGATATTCCCAGCTTTTTTACTTTTCCGCAAAACGCCTCCACCTCACAAACAGCAAGCTCCGTTCTCAGATTTCTTATCAGCTTTTCGTCGTCGGTGATGTAATTCCCCGATGTTCTCTTGGAAGAAATCAATCCTTTTTTCTCAAGCTCGCCTAAAGCCTTCTGCATAGTGTTGGGATTAACCTGAGCCTCGCCTGCAAGATCTCTCACAGATAACAGCTTTGTCCCGCTAGTGTATGTGCCGTTGAGTATCCTCATCTCAAGCTCTTCCACAAGCTGAATGTAAACCGGCCTGTCGTTTTTAATTTCCCAAGACATAAATTTAACCTCCCCCTATTATTAATGAAGTCTGTCTTACGTATAATCCTTTCAATATTTACAATCCTTTGTATGACATCTTAAAACTGTATTATTGATTTAATACAATAATACAATATTTTATTTTACTTGTCAACCCTTTTTTATAAATTTTATTGAATTTAAAAAACTTTATTTATGCAAAATTCTTATGTTTATTAAAATTATCTATAAAAAAATGCAACTTTATAAATTTCACTTGCAAAAAGGAAAATTTTATGATAGAATAACTATATCGTGCTAAAGCGTCGGATGTTTAGCTTAAATCGTAAGCACTTCGGCAAACGGCATAGTAATTTAAAATGGGAGGGCTTAAACAATGGAGTTTAAGAATGCGTACCTCAAAAAGGTATACGAAAAGGTAGAGGCAAGAAATCCCGGTGAAAAGGAATTTCTTCAAGCAGTAAAAGAGGTTCTTGAGAGTTTAGAGCCTGTTGTCGAGAAGGACAAATCATATGAAACAAACGGTATCATCGACCGTATTGTTGAGCCTGAAAGATTAATTCAGTTCAGAGTATCTTGGGTTGACGACAACGGAAACGTACAGGTAAACAGAGGTTTCAGATGCCAGTTTAATTCAGCAATAGGACCATACAAGGGCGGTTTAAGACTTCACCCTACAGTATGCGCATCAGTTATTAAGTTCTTGGGATTTGAGCAGATATTCAAAAACAGCCTGACAGGTCTTCCGATCGGAGGCGGTAAGGGCGGTTCTGATTTCGACCCTAAGGGCAAGTCTGACGGAGAGGTTATGAGATTCTGCCAGAGCTTTATGACAGAGCTTTCAAAGCACATCGGCGCAGATACCGACGTACCTGCCGGAGACATCGGAACAGGCGCAAGAGAGATAGGTTATATGTTCGGCCAGTATAAGAGACTAAGAAACGAGTTCACAGGCGTTCTGACAGGTAAGGGATTAAGCTACGGCGGTTCTCTTGCAAGAACAGAGGCTACAGGATACGGCTGCTGCTACTTCACAGACGAAATGTTAAAGTGTATGAAGAACGAGAGCTTTAAGGGCAAGACAGTTGTTATCTCTGGTTCAGGAAATGTTGCTATCTACGCTACAGAAAAGGCTACGCAGCTTGGAGGAAAGGTCGTTGCTCTGTCTGATTCAAACGGATACATCTATGACGCTAACGGAATCAACCTTGACGTTGTTAAGCAAATCAAAGAGGTTGAAAGAGGAAGAATCAAAGAATACTGCAACAGAGTTGAGGGTGCAGAGTACCACGAGGGCTGCTCGGGAAT
>CANRKQ010000059.1 GCA_947631265.1 uncultured Clostridia bacterium
AATTTTTCTCATTTTTTGTGATTTTAGCACCTAAAAGTACTAACTATGTCATTATATACGATAAATATAATAAAGTCAATAGTACAAATAAGTACTAAAACAAATTTCGTCAAATTGTACAAAAAAAGGAGCAAATTTATGTATTTTCAGCGATTAAGAGACTTACGAGAAGACAAAGACATCAATCAGACAGAGGTAGCAAAGCTGTTATTCACCAGCCAGACCGTATATTCAAGGTATGAAAGAGGGGCATTAACAATACCTGTAGAACATTTACTTATCCTAGCAGACTTCTACGATGTATCGACCGATTACATTTTAGGCAGAACAAACAAAAGAGAAGTAAATGTTTAACGCAATTTCAGCTTTTGACAATATAGATAGGACAAAAAAATACACACGGAAAAGCTCTGTGTGTATTTTTATTATTAACATAATTATTATTATTCAAGTTCAAAAGCGCCGGTATACAATTGATAATACTGACCCTTCTGAGCAATAAGCTCATCATGATTTCCTCTCTCGATGATACGGCCGTGATCAAGCACTATAATTACATCTGAATTTTTAACGGTAGATAAGCGGTGGGCGATAACGAAAACTGTTCTGCCCTCCATAAGAGCGTCCATACCCCGCTGAACAATAGCCTCGGTACGTGTATCAATCGAAGAAGTCGCCTCATCTAAAATCATAACAGGAGGATCTGCAACTGCGGCTCTAGCGATTGAGAGCAGCTGTCTCTGTCCCTGAGACAGATTTGCGCCGTTACCCGTAAGATACGTCAAATACCCCTGCGGCAGCCGTGTAATGAAGTCATCAGCGCCGGAGAGCTTAGCCGCAGATATACATTCCTCATCAGTAGCGTCAAGCTTTCCGTAACGAATGTTATCCATAACAGTTCCCGTAAACAGGTTGGTGTCCTGCAAAACAATACCCAAAGACCTTCGCAAGTCGCTTTTTCGTATTTTGTTAATATTAATTCCGTCATAACGAATTTTACCGTCGGCAATATCATAAAAGCGATTAAGCAGATTAGTTATGGTAGTCTTGCCTGCGCCCGTTGCACCGACAAAAGCGACCTTCTGACCGGGCTTTGCATAGAGACTAACATTATGCAGCACAGTTTTACCCTCTTGATAGGAAAAGTCAACATCGAATAACCGAACGTCTCCGGTCAATTTGGTATAGGTAACAGAACCATCTTCCTGATGAGGATGTTTCCAAGCCCAAATACCTGTTCTTTCCTCACACTCGGTAATAACACCGTTTTGCTCGCGTGCATTTACCAGAGTAACATATCCATCGTCCTGTTCATGCTTTTGGTCCATAAGATTAAATATACGCTCAGCGCCTGCCAAGCCCATAACTACAGCGTTTATCTGATGCGATACCTGACCGATATTTCCTGCGAATTGCTTTGTCATATTCAAAAACGGCACCACTATGCTGATACCTATCGCCAGACCTGAAATACTTAGGTTCGGCACGCCGGAGATCATCAAAATACCTCCTGCAATAGCAACCAGCACATAAAGAACATTTCCGATATTATTTAAAATAGGACCGAGAATATTGGCATACTTATTAGCCTTTTCAGATTCTTCAAAGAGGTCGTCATTGAACTTATCAAAATCTGCTTTGCTCTCCTCCTCGTGGCAGAACACCTTTATGACCTTCTGACCATTCATCATTTCCTCGATAAAGCCCTCAACCCTGCCGATGGCGTTTTGCTGGCGAATAAAGTATTTAGCCGAACCGCCACCGACTTTCTTTGTGATAAAGAACATAACAGTCACACCTGCAAGAACAACAACAGTAAGCCACACGCAGTAGTAGATCATAATAACAAAGACGGTGGTAACGGCAATCAGCGATGTAAGCAGCTGAGGAAAGCTCTGCGAGATCATCTGACGCAAAGTATCTATGTCGTTAGTATAATGGCTCATAATGTCGCCGTGATTGTTACTGTCGAAATACTTAACAGGAAGCCGCTGCATATTGTTAAACATCTTAACGCGGAACTTTTTCAAAATTCCCTGAGTCATAATAGCCATAAGCTGACTATAAGTAAATCCCAGAACAAGAGAGATCACATAAAACACGATTAACAAACCTACAAGAGATAAAATATGTCCGCCCAGCAAACTCCAGTCGCCGTTCTTCCAGCTTTTCTCAACAACCGCGATGATCTTTTGCATAAACACAGCAGGAACCGAAGTTACTACAGCATTGAAAATTATGAATACGATAATAACAGGCATCATAACCGGATAAAACTGCCAGATGGTTTTCATCAAACGTCTAAAAGTTCTCTTTTTCTTACTTTTCAACCTGATCACCTGCCTTGTTCTGAGAAATATAAATCTCACGATATATATCGTTCTCTGCCAAAAGCTGTTCATTAGTACCTATTGCGCTTATTGAACCTCTGTCCATAACAATAATTCTGTCCGCGTCTTCTACCGAGGCGGTTCTCTGAGCAATAATAATCTTTGTAGTCTCGGGAATATACTCCTTCATAGCCTTACGTATACTAGCGTCTGTTTTTGTATCGACAGCGCTTGTAGAATCGTCCATAATGAGAATTTTAGGCTTTTTAAGCAAGGCTCTTGCAATACACAGACGCTGTTTCTGTCCTCCGGACACATTAGCGCCGCCCTGTTCGATATAGGTATCGTATCCATTTGGCAGTCTGGATATAAACTCATCTGCGCAAGCCATTTTGCATGCCTGCACCATCTCCTCGTCTGTAGCGTTTTTATTTCCCCAGCGAAGATTTTCCTTTATTGTTCCCGAAAACAGTATATTTTTCTGCAACACTACCGCAACCTGATTGCGCAGACTTTCCAGATCGTAATCTTTTACATCTACTCCTCCTACCTTTACAACGCCCTCTGTAGCGTCATAAAGCCGCGAAATAAGCTGTATCAATGAGGATTTCGAAGAACCTGTTCCGCCAATTATACCTATTGTCTCACCGGATCTGATATGCAAATTTATATCGGCAAGAGCCATACGCTCAGCCTTAGAAGAGTACTTAAAGCTTACGTGGTCAAAAGTAACAGAGCCGTCTGCGACCTCATACAACGGGTTTTCAGGATTTGACAGAGTACTTTTTTCAGAAAGCACTTCAACAATACGCTTGCCCGACTCGCCCGCCATAGTGATCATAACAAAAACCATAGAAAGCATCATCAAACTGCTGAGCATCATAAAGCTATATGTAAGCAGCGAAGAAAACTGTCCGACATCAAGATTAAGCCCGTGTGAAGTTATAATGGTGTAAGAGCCGAACGACAGAACGAACACCATAACAGTATACATACAAAACTGCATCAGCGGATTGTTTATTGCAAGAATGCGTTCAGCTTTAGTAAAATCAGTGCAAACATCCTCAGCGGCAGCATTGAATTTACTCTGCTCATAGTCCTCACGTACAAAAGACTTTACAACTCTCACAGCCTTAACATTTTCCTGTATAGAGCTGTTTAAATTATCATACTTTTTAAAAACCTTTTTAAAGAGAGGCATTGTTTTGTATATTACTATACCAAGTCCCGTACCCAAAACAGGTACAACTATGAGAAAGATCCATGCCATTTTTCCGCCCATCACAACAGCCATAATAAACGCAAAGATCAGCATCATCGGCGAACGTATTGCCATTCTTATAATCATCATAAAAGCATTCTGCACATTTGTAATATCCGTTGTCATACGCGTAACAAGCGACGATGTAAGAAATTTATCAATATTCTCAAATGAGTATTTCTGAACGCTGTAGAACATATCCTTGCGCAGATTTTTAGCCAATCCGCAGGAGGCGGTCGCGCATGTATATCCCGCCAACGAACCGAAAATCAACGAAAGCACCGCCATAATAACAAGTATAAATCCATATTTTATAATTACCGAAATGCTGCAGCCGTACTTTATCTGATTAACCAAATTCGCTGTAATAAACGGTATTATACACTCCATTACGACCTCTAAGCCTACAAGTATCGGAGTTGCTATTGACGGTTTCTTATACTCTCTGATACTTTTGGCAAGTTCTCTTATCATAATTCACACCATTCCTTTCCCCGCATAAAAAGAGTAGCATTTATTTTCTGACTAACGTGATAAACACTACTTACTAATAATATCTCATTTTACTTTAAAACCTTTTCAGAAGAATATTCCCAAGCCTTTTCAATATCCCTCCAATGAACGATCATAGTATCCAGCATATTGTTAAGCTCCCCCAACTGATTTTCTGAAAAGCAGGACATAAGCTTATTTATGCGCTTTTCATACTCGTTTTTAGTGTTCTCAGCCAAGGCGTTGCCTTTTTCTGTCAGCCTAAGAACAAAGTTGCGTCCGTCTTTTTCGCTCTTTATTTTCTCGATAAACCCGTCAGTTTCCATTTTTATAATCATCTCGCTGAGCGATCCTGACTGAACATCAAGAATACTTTGAAGTTCTCTCTGCAAAAGCTCCTCATGCTCTGACAAGGCAATCAGAATTCTTGTTTTACCGGCGTTTCCGCCCATTCTGTAGTGCAAAAAGTGACCGCATTCACGCAGCTGCATTACAATCTTATGGTTAAGGGATGTGATTTTCCTATTCACAAAATTCACCCTTTCCTTATGCATACTTGAATATTATACCAAACCATTTTTTATATGTCAAGGTACCTTGATAAATTTTAAAAGATTTATTTTAAATAGCCAAATATTTTTAAATAATACATATATTTATATCAAATTTCAAACAGTATGAGGTTATCAAAAAAGGGAAACCCTATAAAACAAAGGCTTCCCAAAAATCTACTAAAGTATCAAAATACAATAAATTTCTTCCTCATTGTTTTTACACTACCGAAGAAGGAGTCGTAGTAGCAGCTGTTATAACAGTATCAGAATTCCCTGCGGACGTTGCCTGCGTCGGCTGAGTACTGTTATTTACAGCAGCCTCTGTCATAGATGCAGCAGCTGAAACAGCTGACGTCTGAGCGGCAACAGATTCAGGATCCTCGCCCAGATTTACGGTAATAATAAATCCGTCGGTATTATTTCCCGAAAGCTCATAACTGTACTGCTCATCGTTTTCATTAAGCGGAATTTGTATATTTGTTTTTTCTTTTTCTGCCTTGATGTAGTAAATTCCGTACTTAATATTATTAGACGCCGTATACATCAACGGCTTATCATACGAATATCCTTTTAAGAAATCCTCATATTCCTCAAGACATAAGCCCTTTTCAACCATAATTTCAGCATGAGGAATTCCAACGAATCTTAAATGCCAAGGCTCGGATTCAATATTTGTAATAGACTGTTTATCCTTTGTATAGCGGGTAATAATACCGTACTTAGCGGCATTATCGGTGATCCACTTAAAATCGCCGGTTCCCTTGTATGCGGGATATCCGTCAGTATTAATTCCCAAATCTATTGACAGTCCGGTATGGCTTTCAGAATAGCCTTCTTTATTATACTTAACAGACGCAGCACCTGTCGATTCGGTATCAGCGTCGTAAAGCTCCTTTTGCTCGCTGACGGTTCTGTATCCGCTTTTGAGCATAAGCGTATTGTTTTTGGTCTGCTTATAGAAATCAGTAATCATATTTTTTAACGCAACGGCAAAATTCTGAGAAACCGAAACAGACGAATCGGTCAGCGCAAAAATCATTTTGCCCTTTTTATTTGTACTGTACTCATACATTGATGTAAGTCCTTCAGGCTCTTGATCCTTATAAGCATATTGATGATCCTTATTCACCAGAATAAGATTTCCCGAATAAAGAGTATCATTATTTACGACCTCAACAAATGCAGAATTTTTAGGCAGCATATCCCCTGACTGCACATCTTCGGGCTTTTGCTGATTTGCAACTGTAGAAACTACATTTACTTTGCCGTCCGATTCATTATCCGAACACGACGCAGCTACAATCAAAATAAATAATAATACAACAGCCAGCAAAACAGCTACATTTTTATATTTAAGGTTTTTCCAAATATTCTGTGACATATTTATAACTATGCTCCTTAAGGAGCAAACCTCCTTTTTTGCAAATTTTATTTTTCAAATTGATGTTTCTGCTTTTTACAAAATACTATTCAAATAAAATTATATCACATGATAATATTTTTTTAAAGTCTTTACGACAATTTAATACCTTTTACACAAATATGCACTTTTTACTTTGTAAACCTTGCACAAAATAAAACCCGATATAGTATTCTATACCGGGTTTTTAATTATTTAGCTTTTAATTAATTAGCTGTTTTGTAAGCGTCAATCATCTTTTTTACCATCTGTCCGCCTATTGAACCTGCCTGACGAGATGTTAAATCTCCATTGTAACCCTGCTTGAGGTTTACTCCGACTTCGTTTGCAGCCTCCATCTTGAACTTTTCAAGATTCTGTCTGCCTTGCTCTGTAGTGATACCTTTCATTTCGTTTCACTCCTTTTCAAAAATTTGAGTTTGCCTTATTATTATTACTCTCTTTTTCATCAATATAAGAGGTAATTTTTTAAAAAACAACAAAAAAATGAAAGTCTATTGATTATAAAATTTAAGTATCCTTAATACATTTCATTTATTTTTATTTATTTTAAAAAAAGAAAAGCCTGTACCGTATATTACAATACAAGCTTTAACTATAAAAAACATTTTTTATACATCAATCATATTATATTACAAATATTGTTATATGTCAAGCATTTTTGTAAATTTTCTAAAATATTCTAATCTGTGCAAAACATTCAATGAAGTAACGCAAATTCTGAAAGCAATTCAATTACACAAAGCTTTTAAAGTATAAAGACAAGAGGTATTAACACTTTAAATAAAATCTGAATATAATAGCTGTTAAAGCGCAGCATAAGTAATAAAGTGCGGCAGGAAAACTAATGGTAAATATATTTTTTTGCACTTATACAGATAGTACCTCAGAGGTGATACGATTGCGTTATAATAACCTACAGGATTTAATTTACAACAGCTCCAGCAGCCGAAAATTTTTTCTTTCATTGCCAGTTACAATGCAGGTTGCTCTGCACGAACGCAACGACTATATTCATACTTCAGCAGGCTTACACGAACACGTTGACGCAATCGAAAAATACAACCACGCTGTTAAAATAAGCGAAAGTCTACAATTTTTGTTTCCAAATAAAATTTAATAGTTGTAATAATATAAAATGCAATTTGTGACCATAACGCTTACTAAAGCAAAAAGCATATAGCGCCATTATGCAGCTACATGCTTTTAATACTTAATTTTAACAATTTAAATACTTTTAATAGACTTACAAGCTATTTTAATAAAACGTGTTTGCAGCAGGAGCAGAATTTCCTGAATCATAGTTATCATAGCTTTCCGTTTCATCAGAATAGCCGTCTGAATTATTTGCAGCGTTACCGTTTGCGTAATCGGTCTCATCATTTTTTATTTTTGAATACCCGTATATTTTCTTCTGTAAAGTTCTGATATTTGACGTGAAATCAGGACATAAAACAGAATCGCCGCGAATAGTTTCGCAGGTATATGTTCCCTCAGCCGGAATCTGAATCTGATCACGCTCATAGTTTAGATAAGTAGATGCATTTAGCAGATAATACGCTATCTCCGCGTCAGACAAGTCTGTTGAAATCTTGCCCAAAACCTTATTTAGCAGCGAATTAAGCTCAGTAAGCGACAGTTTCTTTGTCTTATTAGCAATGAGGTCGATTACAGTTCTCTGTCTCTGAGTTCTCTCCCAGTCAGATCTTCCAACCATACGAAGTCTTGCATATGCCAGCGCCTGATTGCCGTTCATATGAATTGTTCCGCCCTTTTTAATATAGTCTGTTCCATACTTTTTACCGAGGTATTTGTTCTGCTCTCCCAAAGGCGCTCTCATACCTATAGCCTCTTCCTTTGAGATTTTTATATCCAGTCCTCCCATAGTATCAACTATATCAATAAACGAGTAGAAATTAACCTTTAAATACCTGTCGATCTTAATGCTGAAATTATCCTGTATTGTCTTCTCTAAAAGCGGTATTCCTCCCATTGAATAAGCCTGATTAATTCTCGTAGCATAATAACCCGGTATAGTCAGATAAATATCCCTCATAAACGAAGTAGTAGTAACAGTACCCTTAGCGGTATTTACAGATATCATCATTATTACATCGGTATTTCCGTTTGATTGAGCGGTATTATCTACCGTATCTCTCAAATCCTCACCTACAAGAAGAATGTTTGTTACATCGCTGTCAGAAACGACATTTGCCGCCGATTTAGCCAGCTTATCCTTAAGCATTTGTTCATAGTCAACAGCATCTACCGTATCGTTTGAACCTATATCGCTCTGACCGGGATCAATTATATTAATAATTTCATTATTATTACGGTCAAGCTTTCCGGTATAAAATGCAAATACTGAAATTCCTGCTCCGCAAAGTAAGAATATTATACCTAACACATAGCATAAAATAACCGACGCTTTTTTCTTAGCAGACCATTTTCTGCGTTTTGGTTTAATTCTCACTTCATCAGAATCGACATTTAAAAT
>CANRKQ010000060.1 GCA_947631265.1 uncultured Clostridia bacterium
CTGTCGTAAGTAGAATCAACGGTATTGGAAAAATAAAAACAGTATTCAAGATTGCCATATTCTTCAACAGGGAAATAAGCGCGGTAAACCGCTTTGTCAGCATTTTCAACAATATAGTTGTTGCCTGTAGCAATAACTGTATTTGATATGTACTTGTCGAAATTGCTGTCTTCATTTTTAACTTTGACCGGCTCGCTGGCTGATGAGGAGCTGTCAGTATTACTTTTGCAGGAGCAAAGAGATAATGCCATTAAACCTGCAAGCAAAATTGAAATTATTTTCTTCATAGAATGTTTTCCTTTCTGTTTAGATTTCATTTTAAGTATAGCATATTGTGTATTGACGGTCAATCTGTATTAACAGAATATATAAACATTAAATATATATAATAAAGTATTTACATTTTAAACAAATAAGTGTATCATTGATACAGTTTGATAAATAACAGATTAAAAGCATAGTTATATTATAAGCAGATGTGCTTGAAAGGAGATACATATGGATCATTCTAAAAAAGCAGTTGAACTGTTTAAAAGCGGGTATAACTGTTCTCAGGCGGTTTTTGGAGCATTTGCCGAGGATTTAGGGCTAGATATGGATACCGCGCTTAAGATTTCGTCCTCTTTTGGAGGAGGTATGGGAAGAATGAGAGAGGTTTGCGGCGCATTAACTGGGGCGTTTATGGTGCTTGGAATGTTAAACGGAGGCTATGATGCTAAGGACAACAAAGCCAAGGCTGAGCATTATAGAAAAATTCAGGAGCTGTCAGAGGAGTTCAGAAAGCAAAACGGCTCTATAATATGCCGGGAGCTTTTAGGTCTTTCCAAAAAAGGAGCAGATAGCCCTTTTCCTGAGCTGAGGACAGAAAATTATTATAAAAAAAGACCATGCGTTGAGTTGGTAGAGCTCGCGGCAAAGAATCTGGATAAAAAGTATTTTAGTTAGTAAGAAAATTTTTAGTAGTATAATAAGTTTTGAGTATTTGACAAAAGGTTTCAGGTCAAACCTATTTTATAAGATTGAAAGTAAATGGCTGATTACTTTCGTCTGTCAGACATATTTTATAACTGACGCTCTCAATAAAAAAGTAATAATTACTTAATTAAGCAATAAAATCCCTTGGGAAATCCAAGGGATTTTTACTTTAACTTAACTTAAACTTATTTAATAAAGGTAAAGGATTTTAATTCAAATAAACATCTTTCCTTTAAAACATCTCCTATCCAACCCGAATAATCGGTAGTAATCTTAAAAAATATAGCGTGTCGTCCGGTTACTTTTGCAACTGTCGATGTTATTACATTATTATCATGTCCTATTTTTAAAGCGCCTATTTCTTTGCCGTTTTCACTGTCTAGAAGTATGTGCATAATACTGTCGCATCCGCAGCCATATATTTGTGCGGCGAACTGCATAGTTTTGCTGGAGTAATCATTGCCGAAATCAAAGTATTTAAACCCGATAACACAACCGTCTTTTATATTAGTTATAACACGTTCAAATACGTTTTTCTCTGTAATGAGAGCTCCGCCTTTAAGCACGCAGGCAATGTCAGCCGGTATTTCACGATAAGGTAAGAGAGAGCTTTCAAAACCGAGAGAGGTCATTTCAACTGTAGGAATTGTTCCGTCAGGTAGTATTTCGATCCTTTCGACACAGCCTCGCCTTGACATCAAAGTTCCGTTAGTCATACGGTGATAGAATATGTACCATTGTCCGTTAATGCAGGCAACAGAACCATGATTATTGCCTCCGGGATAATCAACTCCGTTATCCACAATATAACCACGGTATTTAAAAGGTCCTGTTGGCTTATCAGAAGTTGCATATGCAAGTCTGCTGCCCAGCTTAGGCGAATATATCAGATAATAAGTATTTCCTATTTTACGCATAGATGCTGCCTCAAAGAATAAGGTTTCACTTTTATCAAAGCCGTTCTTTTTATCTATCTCACAAGGTATAATATGTTCTATGCAGCTGTCATCAAGAATTTCGTACATATTTTTAGGATTTATCTGAGCCATAAAAGAACGTTCAAAACCGCAGTAAATATATACGTTTCCGTCATCGTCTGCAAAAACTCCCGGATCGATATACCAGCCGTTACAGCAAATCTCATCAGGTATCGTATATTTATATTTAGATAAAAATTTAAAAGGACCCTCAGGTTTATCGCTTACAGCAACACAACCTTCAGAGTTAATTATATAGGCATATAGATAATATTTACCGTCTTTTTGTATAACATCAGGTGCATAAAGCTGATTATCCCTTGTTGTCCAGTCAGTATCAGATATATGGTCGTAATCATTCTGCGTATGAAAAATATCACCGTGACATATCCAATCGTTTAGATTGTCAACAGGAGCGCTCCAGCATTTTAAAACGTAATCACAGAACTTGTCTGAACCTGCACGGTCATGAGAACCATATACATAAACTCGATTGCCGAAAACTCTGGGTTCACCGTCGGGTATATATTCCCAGTTTGGAAGATACGGGTTAGCCATTTTAATTCTCCTTTTATAATCTGAAAGGATTATTCATTTCAGTTTTATATTTTTATTATACACACATAAGAAATACCAGTCAATAAAATAATGAACATTTTACTTGTTTTTTACTATTCTTATAAGTTTGCTGTACAATAGTCAATATATAATTTTTGTATTATAATTATTTCATTTTATCTATTGACAAAAGAATAAATATGGTTTATAATACTTAATTGTTAATGCTGCTATGGCTCAGTAGGTAGAGCACTTCCATGGTAAGGAAGGGGTCCCCGGTTCGAATCCGGGTAGCAGCTCCACCGGCGAGTCGCCGGAGCCTGTTCGCGTTTCACAATTTGTGGAACGTGAATTTTTTTATATCTCGCGTTAGTGTTGCATCTTTTTTACTAGGTATTTCCACCGGCGAGCCGCCGGAGCTTGTTCGCATTTTACATTTTGTGGAATGTGAATTTTTTATATTTCGCGTTATTGGTACATCTTTTTTGCTACCTCTTTCCAAATGCAACGGCGACGCTGTATCCGGTACTGTTTTTGATAAGTCAGATGTATAAGGTTTTGCAACGGTGAATCGCCGCTGGTCTTCAGCCTTTAGAAAGCTTGATGACCGTTATAGCTTAATTAAAGGTATGCAGGACATAGTAGAAATTATAAAAGGCTTTAAGGTGAATATAGATTATAAATAATTATCGTCTTTGGAATATTCCTAGGGCGATTTTTTGTATATAATCAAATGATATTAAATGTGATTGTCTGCCAGCCTTGTATATTTAGGGCATATGTGAAGAAAATATTATAAACATAAAATTTATTTATATAATTTACAGGAGTTATTATGTTTCCTAAAAAAATATACTACGAACCCAAAGCTCTTGATTTTGAACTTGGACAAAGATTGAAAGATAAATATACTGATGTAGAGTGGATTCCTATAAAGAGCCATAACAATATCGAGGAGCTGAGAAATAGGAGCAATTCAGATTTCGTAGAAATGAAGAAGTATTTAATTATCGGTATAAGAAAAACTCATAAGTATGTTGAGAACCAAAAGGTTTCAGATTATCTTGTACCTTATTCATCATCTGGATGCAGCGCTATGTGTCTTTACTGTTATCTTGTTTGCAATTACAATAAGTGTTCGTATCTGCGCATTTATGTAAACATCGATCAAATGCTTGATAAGCTTATAGAGAGATCTCATAAAACGGATAAGATTTGTACTTTTGAAATAGGCAGCAACAGCGACTTGATACTGGAAAATGTAATCACAGGAAATCTTATAAAGACTATTGAAAGGTTTGCAGAAAGCGGTCGTGGTTATATTACCTTTCCTACGAAGTTCAGTATGGTTGACGATCTTCTATCGCTTGATCACAAGGGTAAAGTTATTTTTAGAATGAGCGTTAACCCCGAAATGATAATAAAAAAGGTTGAGATAGGCACATCTCCGCTGGCAGAAAGAATAAAAGCGATTAATAAAATGTGCAAAGCAGGATACAGAGTGGGATTGCTTATAGCGCCTGTCATTTTTGTTGAGAAGTGGAAGGAATTATATATTGAACTTCTAAATACGCTTTCAGACCGTCTTACGAAAAAGGTAAAGAGTGAAATGTTTATAGAAGTTATTTTTATGACGTACAGCTATGTTCAGAATGCAATTAACAGTCAGGCTTTTCCTAAAGCTTTAAAAATATATAATAAAGAGCTTATGACAGGACGTGGAAGGGGTAAATATTGTTATAAGCAGGAATATCGCGATGAGGCAGAATGCTTTTTAAGAAAAGAAATTAATAAAAGGTTTGAGGGTGCAAAAATCGTATATGTAGTTTAGTATAGACTTAAAATTTGTAAGTGTATGATAGGATATTCATTTATAGAAATTGACAAAGTTATCTGACAGATGTATAATTTATTGGCAAAGGTAAGAAAGTTTCAATAAACAGCAGTAAGCTATGGAGCGAGATTTGGCTTCATAATGGTTTATAATCAATACGCAAAGGAATGATAATCGATGCCTATCAGAATAAACGAGCAGGAAAAGAGTTTTTGTATAGAAACAGAAAATACTATGTATCAGATGAAGGCTGACGAATACGGCGTGCTTAAGCATATATGGTACGGCGAACACACCGGCTGCGATATGGAGTATCTGCTGGATTATCCTGACGTGGGCTTTTCGGGAAATATATACGACGCAGGAAATAAGAGAAATTATTCGCTTGACACAATGCCTCTTGAGTATTCTGCATCTGGAATTGGTGATTTTAGGCTATCTGCAATATCGGCAGTACATTCTGACGGCAGCAATGCTCTTGATTTGCGTTATCAGGGGTATTTTACAAAGAAGGGCAAATATTCAATTATGGGTCTGCCCTGCGTATATGCAGATGAAGATACAGCTGAAACGCTTGAAATTCTTCTTAAGGATATTACCAGTAATATAACAGTCATACTTAAATACGGCGTTTTGGATAAACTTGATATTATAACAAGAAGTGCGGTCATTATGAACAGCTGGAAATATCCCGTTACCCTTAAGAAAGCTTTTAGTATATGTCTTGATTTTCCTCAGGGCAATTTGGAATGGGTACATTTTCACGGCAGACACGCAATGGAGCGTATAGTCGAGCGTGCCCCGCTGATTCACGGAATAGCAGAGAGCTCAAGCGAAAGGGGAGCATCAAGTCATCAGCAGAACCCGTCTGTGCTGCTGTGTGATAAAAACTGCACAGAGGAAAACGGTTCATGTTTCGGAGCAGTTTTGATATACAGCGGCAGCTTTCAGACAAAAATAGAATGTGATCAGCTGGATCAGGTGCGAATGGTTATGGGAATAAACCCTAAATCTTTCAGCTGGATACTTAAAGAGGGAGAAAAGTTTTACACTCCCGAGGTTATACTGTCTTACAGCGGAAAGGGTATGCAGGTTCTGTCACATAATTTTCATAGAGTGATAAGAAATAATGTGTGCAGGGGAAAATATAAGCTTGCAGAGCGTTCTGTACTTATAAACAATTGGGAGGCTACTTATTATGATTTTGATGATAAAAAGCTTCTATCCATTGCAAAGGACGCGGCTCGTCTGGGAGTCGATATGCTTGTTATTGACGACGGCTGGTTCGGAAAAAGAAACGATGACCGTTCGGGCTTGGGAGACTGGTTCGTAAATGAGAATAAGATAAAGGAAGGTCTGTGTTCACTAGTTGAGAAGGTAAGATCTCTGGGTCTAAAATGCGGTATATGGTTTGAGCCTGAAATGGTTTCAGAGGACAGCATACTATACCGCGAACATCCTGACTGGGCGATTAAGATACCAAACAGAAAGCCTATGCGCAGCAGGTTTCAGTTAGTGCTTGACTTGACAAGGCAGGATGTAAGGGATTATATTTATAACTCTGTAAGCAGGATTTTAAAATGCGCTGATATTTCATATGTAAAGTGGGATATGAATCGGAGTATATGCGATTGGTATTCAGCCGAGCTGTCGCCTGAACGTCAGGGAGAAATGCCTCACAGATATATTTTGGGACTCTATGAGCTTTTAGAAAAGCTTACATCTGATTTTCCTGATGTTTTGTTTGAGGGCTGCAGCGGCGGCGGAGGAAGATTTGACGCAGGTATGCTGTATTATTGTCCACAGATATGGTGCAGCGACAATACAGATGCTTATGAAAGGACAAAAATACAGTACGGCACATCGTTTTTTTATCCGATCTCTTCAATGGGAACTCACGTATCTGCCGTTCCTAATCATCAGACGGGAAGAACGATTCCGCTGGAATCCAGAGCTGTCGTAGCAATGGCAGGCAGCTTTGGTTATGAGCTGGATCCCAGCACACTGTCTCAACAGGAAACGCTTGATGTAAGAAATCAGATCCGCCGATATAAGAAATACCGTACTCTTATTCATAACGGTTTTTATTATCGCCTGAGCAATCCTATTGATGACAACTATGCTGTGTGGTCGTTTGTTTCAAGCGACAGAACGCAGGTGCTTGTTCAGGGTATGATTTTCCATACAAAGGCAAATGTACTTAGAACCCCGATAAAGCTCAGAGGATTAAGCCCTGATAAAAAATATATTTTAGAGAGCAGCGGACAAGTATATACAGGAAAGGCCTTGATGGAGGGAGGAATACTTCTGCCGAGGTCATGGGGAGATTACTACCCTGTGGAGATGTATTTTACAGCATTTTTATAAAATAAAACTGTCAAGGTTAAAGAATTAGTATTTTCCTTGACAGTTATTTTTATGATATTGTAATAGCGATTAACTCTTCATTAGACGTAGAAGTAATTTTCCTTGTTCAATAAGTAAAATACGCTGTGAGTCCGGAAGAGAACGATATATTCTCAAAAGCTCATCTTCATTTTTATTTTCTGCAAGTGATGAGCGATAGTCTAAAAGGTAATCTACAGATACTTTGAAATAGCTTGCTATCATTTTTATTGTATTGAAATCAGGTTCTCTGCTGTCATGAATGTAATTTCCCAGGGTAGACGGAGCAATATTTAGATCCTTTGCGACTTGCTTTTGAGTAAGGTCGTTTTCTTCAATTAACTCTCTGAGTATGTCTCCAAATTTCATATATATCACCTCGTATTAATTGTAATATACACAAAATGTGGTTTTTTAATTATACACAAAATGTGTTGACAAAACTATAAATGTGTATTATAATATATGTGTGCTATAGCAAACAATAATTTTTTGGAGGTCTATTATGATAAAAAGGATTTTAAATTTATTTACAGTATTGGTTATGGTTATCAGTTTGATAGGAATGTTACCTTTGATGACTGCAAGTGCGGGGGGAGGTCTTGGAACAAATAAGCCAGCAAAGGGATACGTATGCATATATGATGAAATAGGAGGTCCTGGCAATCAGATTTACTGGATAAAATACATTTATGATATTAATGGTAATAAAATATATGAAGAAGATAGTAATGGTAATTGGTATAAGTATAACTATGATTCAAAGGGGAAAATAACTCATAGAGAAGATAGTTATGGTGATAGTTATGAGTATACCAATGAGTCAAAAAATATTACATATTCTGAAGATAATTATGAATATGATTCAAATGGGAATGTGATATATTGGAAGTATAATGGCGGTTGGAACAGATACACATATGATTCAAATGGGAACAGAATATATTGTGAAACATCTGAAGGTAATTGGGGTAGAGCCGTTTATGCAAAAATAGGCAGTAAAGAATCAATGGAATTATATGAAAAGTCGGTAAACAAAAATAATACCAATACCACAACCAAAAATAATAGCAAAAAGAAAACGTCAAGCAAACTCGACGGAATAAAAAAAATAAAGCTGAAAGCAAAGAAAAAGAAATTAAATGTTTCTTGGAAAAAGGTAAGCAGAGCAACAGGATATGAGGTCGTATATGCGAAGAACAGTAAATTTACAAAAGGAAAGAAAAAAGTTAAGGTCAAGAAAAACAAGGTAACATTAAAGAAATTGAAGTCTAAGAAAAAGTACTTTGTTAAGGTAAGAGCATATAAAAAGGAAAACGGCAATACATATTGTGGCAAGTGGAGCAAAGTTGTTAAGAAAAGGACGAAATAGCGTTGAATCTGCGACGGTGAATCATCGCATGATCTGCTGCCTTTGGAGATTAAGTATGTTCAATAGCGGATAAAAAGTAGATAAGACACAAAAGCGTTCGGTTAATTTCCGAACGCTTTTGTGTTGTAGCTTTAGCGTAAAGCAACCACCAGTTCTACTGGTGGGAATAAAAAGCTTAAGCAAAAGGATATAAAAATAA
>CANRKQ010000061.1 GCA_947631265.1 uncultured Clostridia bacterium
TTTACAATATCTTTGCCGTTTTTTACTTTTCCGCTGCCTGCAACGACCTTTACCGTTTTGGCATTTATAGTTCTTACCTTGTTTTTCTTGTTTGTATTGCCAGATCTGTAAAGACCTAAACTGCCGTTCTTTGTAATGATTTCAAAGGTTATCAGTTTTTCTTTCTTTACAACAATATGACCTTGCAGATAAGGCTGCATGATCCAGTCTTTAAATGACATCTTCTTAAGTATGCCGTCGTCAGCCGAGATCTTATTATCCACATTTGAATTAGCCTCTGTATAATAAACTGTATCTGCTATAACATACTCTACAAACTTCACATGACCGTATGTACCGCCGTTAAAGCAGGCAATAGAATTAGACTTAGGGTACCTCGATACCTGAAAGCCGTCATTCTTACAGCTTTGATATACGTCCTTGGCATTGCCTCTTGCGCCGATTTTAACACCTTTCTTTTCAAATGCTCGTCCTTGAGTATACCACACGCATTGACCTCTTGAGGCGGTATTTATAGGCGGTTTATAATACTTGCTGTTAAAGTTAGCTAACCGCTTACCTAATGATTTTTCATAATTGATTGACATTTTTATTCTCCTTATTATTAAAAAAAATCAATATGCTTAAAAGCATATCCTTTTCATTAATACCTGTTATAAAAAGAAAAGTTGCACGTTTTAGTGCAACTCAATCAGTCGAAAAAGTAATCAACTAAAAGTTTTCGGTCAAGCCTTTTTCAAAAGGCTTGCGGGTCAAGGGCGGAGCCCTGTCGCCAACCGCAGTTGGCGAAATACTTTACGAAGTGCGCTCCGCATAGGGTGAATTTAGAAACAATCTGGTAGATTGTTTCTAAAGAGGGGCATGACCTGCAAGAGAGGGCTGCCCCTAAAAACAGACTTTATCTATACACTTAGTTGCACGTTTTAGTGCAACCGTTAAACAGACAATCTGGTCAATCTCTGTTTACTAGATCTAAACAGTAAGTATGCTTAAAATATGCTTACTACTCGTCAAGAGCCTTTTTCATAAAATCCTCCGTTGATACTCCGCTTTCTCTGTTATATCTGTTAAGACGGTAAAGACATTCCTCATCTTTTGTAATGTAGTTCAGCTTTTCCTCGACGCTAAAGCTTACCTTAAATCCGCACGCTTTAACAAGCTGCATGCTGTCGTCGGATATCGCCCCGTAGGGATATACATATGTATTCGGAATAATTTCGCTTTTTGATTTTATTTTATCAATAAAGCTCAGCGTATCTGACATAAATACCGAGCGATATTCGTCATAGCTTTCATTGTATTTTCTTTTAGCGCCCTTTCGTTCTCCCAGCGTGTGAAGATTATCTGAATGACAGGCAATTTCCACCTTTCCGCTGGTGTATGCGTCTTTGCAGTCCTGCCACGACATATATGAATAATTAGGATTAGGGTCATTCTCCGCCTCCGCCTTGTCGCAAAATGTTCCCACAACAGCGAAAACTGCTTTCATATTGTACTTAGACAGCAGCGGAAGAACATAATACATATTATTATAACAACCATCATCAAAGCTCAAAATTACCGGCTTCTCCGGCAGCTCCTTATCAGAATATACATAGGATATTAGATCCTGACACATAATTGGCGTATAGCCGTGTTCCTTTAAGTAAAGCATATCGCTTTCAAGCTCTAACGGAGATAAAACATACTCCCCCAGCTTGCTCTCATCTTTAAGAATAGAGTGGTACATTATTATTGGTAATTTAATACCTTTTCTGCTTTCTGCAAAGGCTGAGCACGCGTAAACTAATATTGATACTATTACTGCTCCCGTTATGAAAAGTGATATTGATTTAAAAACCTTTTTAGAATTTATAATTTTAAACAACTTAGTTCCCCCTATTGCAAAAACTCTAATACTATAATTATTATATGGTTTGTGCAATTATTTGCGTTTTTGGTTGTTTTTATATATTTATTATGGTATAATTACTAGAAACCAGATGTATGATGCAAGAATCTATCTTTTTGAATGTAATATCAATTCGTTAGTGTATTGTTTCTTGCAAAAAAATAAGTTACATTGTAGGAGAATAACTATGGCTAGAAGAGTAGGTATTTTAACCAGCGGCGGAGACTGTCCGGGGCTTAACGCTACTATTCGGGGAGTTGCAAAGGCTTGTTATCAGAAATTCGGGAAAGACGGCGTTGAGATCATCGGTATTCAGGACGGATATTCAGGGCTTATAAACAATCAATGTAAGCTGATGTCTCCGTCGGATTTTTCAGGAATACTGACGCAGGGCGGAACTATTTTCGGTACTAAAAGAACTCCGTACAAAATGATGCAGGTCATTGAGGATGACAACGTAAACAAGGTCAAGGCAATGAAACAGACCTACAAAAAGCAAAAGCTCGACTGTCTTCTGACCCTTGGCGGAAACGGTACGCACAAGACGGCAAATCTTCTCTCAAGCGAGGGACTTAACGTGATAGGTCTGCCGAAAACCATAGACAACGATATATGGGGAACAGACGTCACATTTGGATTTCACTCTGCCGTTGACATTGCCACCGACGTTATAGACAGGCTTCACACAACGGCAAACTCACACGGAAGAACTCTTGTTGTCGAGATTATGGGAAACAAAGCAGGCTGGCTCACGCTTTATTCGGGAATAGCAGGAGGCGCTGACATAATAGTGATACCTGAGATTCCATTTAACATAAAGAAGATCTGCAAAGCGGTTGAAAAGCGCGCAAACAGAGGAAGTGCTTTTTCTATTCTGGCGGTTGCCGAAGGTGCGTTTGATGAGGGCGAGGCAAAGCTAAAGAAAAAAGAACGCGCCAGAAAAAGAGCAGAGGCAGGGGAAACTACCGCCACTAACAGAATTGCAAGAGCAATTGAGCAAAATACGGGCTTTGAAACAAGAGTATGCGTTCCCGGACATATGCTGAGAGGAGGAAGTCCTTCGGCATATGACAGAGTGCTTGCAACAAAATTCGGCTGTCACGCAGCCAACCTTATCGAGCAGGAAAAGTACGGCTATGCGGTAGCTATGAAAAACAACATAGTAACCGAAAACAAGCTTGAGGATATTGCAGGGAAAACAAAGTTTGTTCCCGTTGACGACCAGTTGATAAAAACAGCAAAGGATATTGGAATTTCCTTTGGCAACTAAAAACGGTCACGTGACGTCGATGTCAAACAGTCGGCGGCTCTGCTGCTTTTAAAAAGTTCAAATAATAGTAAATACAAATTTTAAGATAAATTTGCATTTATAATAAAAATAAGCTATAATAGTCTTGTTATAATAGAATTTATTTTATTGGAGGTAAAATATTTATGTTAGTTTCAGCAAAGGATATGCTAAACAAAGCAAGAGACGGTAAATATGCTGTCGGTCAGTTCAACATCAACAACTTAGAGTGGACTAAGGCAATTCTACTTACAGCGCAAGAGCAGAACTCACCTGTTATCCTGGGTGTTTCAGAGGGAGCAGGAAAGTATATGTGCGGTTATAAAACAGTTGTAGGTATGGTCAACGGAATGATAGATGAGCTTGGAATTACAGTTCCCGTAGCGCTTCACCTTGACCACGGTTCATACGAAGGAGCAAAGGCTTGTATTGACGCAGGTTTCAGCTCGGTTATGTTTGACGGTTCACATTATCCGATAGAGGAAAACATAGCAAAAACAAAAGAGCTAGTAGCCAAGTGCGAAGAACTCGGTCTTTCGATTGAGGCAGAGGTAGGCTCAATCGGCGGAGAGGAAGACGGCGTTATAGGTGCAGGCGAATGCGCTGACCCAGACGAGTGCAAGGCAATCGCCGATTTAGGCGTTACAATGCTCGCAGCAGGCATCGGAAACATTCACGGTAAATATCCGGAAAACTGGGCAGGTCTCTCGTTTGAAACGCTTGCAGCCGTAAAAGAAAAGGTCGGCAATATGCCGTTGGTTCTTCACGGCGGAACAGGTATACCTGAGGATATGATTAAGAAAGCTATATCTCTTGGAGTTGCTAAAATCAACGTAAATACAGAATGTCAGCTTGCTTTTCAGGAGGCTACAAGAAAATACATTGAGGAAGGCAAGGATAAACAGGGAAAAGGCTTTGACCCAAGAAAACTACTTGCCCCGGGCTTTGAGGCTATTAAACAAACTGTTAAAGAAAAAATGGAGCTTTTCGGTTCTATTGGCAAAGCGTAAGTTTTTGTTAAATTTATACCGAGTGTAGCCTAGTTACCACTCGTTAATAAAAACAGGGATAATTATGAATTATAGGCGTATCCTTGTGATGCGCCTTTTTTATTTCTTAATTAAATTTGTATCTTATCATTTACTTACATTTTGCCTTGCAAGCTCTTGTATCTTACATATTACATCTTGCATCTTGTTTCTTAAATTGTGCGTCTTGTTTCTTAAATTTTGCGTCTTAACGCCTTAATTAAAGGAGAGGAAAATTTCATGAAAAAACTAAGTATAAGAAAAATCGCAATTTTATCAGTAACAGCGGCTTTATATGTCGCGATAACAATGGCATTAGGTTCTCTTGCATACGGTAATATCCAGTTTCGCATTTCAGAAGCGTTAGTACTTCTCTGCTTTTATAAGAAAGAATACTGCTACTCTATGGTCGCAGGCTGTTTTATTGCGAACATAATCAGCACAGTCAACGCAATCATTGATATGATAGTCGGAACCTTCGCAACGCTCATCGCCGTTGTCGTAATAGTCTTGTGTTCAAAGTATCTTCCTGACTTCTTTGAAGGCAAGCTGGGTATGAGCAAAAAGTCAGCGTCTTGCGCCGCTCTTATCACAGCGTCTCTGTCGCCTGTAATATTTAACGGAATATTAGTCGGTCTTGAGCTTAAATATGTTTTTGGACTGCCTTTATTCTTATCAATGGGGCAGGTCGCTTTGGGAGAGCTTGTGTGCGTTTCGGTTATAGGGGTTATACTGTTTAAAGTTTTAGAAAAGAACAAAACCTTTATGAAACTAATAAAATTCGAGGATTAAAATACATACTTTTTCCCATTATTATCGTTATATCAGGTGGTTTTTATCTTTTAGACAAAAAAATCATAAATTTACTTGCAATTTATAGTTAAATAGTATATAATTGCTTTATAAGCAGTAATATACATTGTTAAGTTTTAACATAATATCTGATACTCTGCAAAATTAATAGAATGGAGAGATAAAAAAGTGAAAACATACGATAACACGAAAATAAAAAACATAGTGCTTTGCGGTCATGCAGGCTCGGGAAAAACATCTCTTTGCGAGGGACTGCTTTATAAAAGCGGAGCAAGTGAGAGACTGGGTAAAACCGCTGACGGAAATACCGTTTCGGATTATACAAATGAGGAGATTGCAAGAAAATCATCTGTATATACATCTCTTTCTGTTTTTGAAAACGACGGGTTTAAAATTAATATTCTGGATACCCCGGGACTGTTTGACTTTGCAGGCGAAATGATCGAGGGAATAGCTGCCTGCGATACCGCAATGATAACCGTTTCGGGAAAATCAGGAGTAAATGTCGGAACACATAAAGCATACTCTGCGGCAGTTTCAATGAAAAAGCCGAGAATGTTTGTCATTACAAAGCTTGATTCTGATAACGCGAATTTCTACAATGTTCTTACAGAGCTCAAAGCTGAGTTCGGACCGACAGTATGCCCTGTTGTAGTGCCTGTTATATCTGACAGAAAAATTGTATCTTATGTGAACCTTATTGAGATGAAAGCTTATAAATACGACAACAGCGGTAACGCTATTGAAACAGAAATGCCTACAGCAGAGCTTGGCGACAAAATTGAATACCGTCTGCAAGGCTTAAAAGAGGCAATTTCAGAGGCAGTTGCAGAAACTGACGAAGTGCTTTTTGAAAAATTTTTCAGCGGTGAGGCTTTCACTCAAAAGGAGCTTATTGACGGCATACACAAAGGTATGAACGAGGGGATTATAACTCCTGTTACTTGTGTATCCTCTTCGACTTTAGCAGGAATTGATATGCTTTTAAAGGAAATCACTTTGTTACTTCCTGCGTCGACTGATGATGAAACTGCTGTGGCAATTGATAATAACGGTTCGCCTGTTGAGGTTAAATGCGATATGTCCGCACCGTTCAGTGCCTTTGTATTCAAGACAGTTGCAGATCCTTTTGTGGGAAAAATGTCGTTTCTTAAAATAATGTCGGGCAAAATCAAAACAGGTGCGGACGCTGTAAACTCTTCAAACGGAAACCCTTTGAAAATAGGAAAGCTGTTTACTCTTGTCGGCAAGAAGCAAATTGATATATCCGAGGCAAACTGCGGCGACATTGTCGTTGCTACAAAACTGGATATAAATACTAACGACACTATATGCGACGGGTCAAGAATTATTAAATTCGATTCCATTGTATTCCCAAAGCCTTGCTATCCTATGGCTGTCAAGGCTAAGGCTCAAGGCGATGAGAGTAAGATTTCAAGCGCTGTAGCAAAACTTCTTGAACAGGACTTGTCACTTGAATATTATCAAGATGAGCTTACTCACGAGCAGATCTTAAAGGGCTTAGGCGAACAGCATCTCAGCTCTGCGCTGTCAAAGCTCAAAAACGATTTCGGTGTTGATATTGGACTTACAGTTCCTAAGATCCCTTACAGGGAAACCATAAGAAAGAAGGTAAAAGTTCAAGGCAAGCACAAAAAGCAATCGGGCGGTCACGGTCAATACGGAGATGTGTGGATAGAATTTGAGCCCTGCGTTTCAGACGAGCTTGTTTTTGAAGAGAAGATATTCGGCGGAGCAGTTCCAAAAAACTACTTCCCAGCCGTTGAAAAGGGACTTCAGGAATGTGTAACTAAAGGCGTTTTAGCAGGATTCCCTGTAGTGGGATTAAAGGCTATTCTGGTTGACGGCTCTTATCACCCTGTTGACTCCTCTGAAATGGCGTTTAAAATGGCAGCCTCAATTGCTTATAAGGAAGGTCTTGCGCAGGCTGACCCTGTCCTCTTAGAGCCAATAGGCGCTTTGAATGTTATTGTGCCTGATGAAAATACGGGCGATATTATCGGCGAGCTTAACAAACGCCGCGGCAGGGTGCTGGGTATGAATCCGTCGGAATCTGAAAAGGGTATGACCGAAGTCATTGCTGAGGTACCGATATCTGAAATGAGCGACTTTACTATGCTTTTGCGTCAGATGACTCAGGGCAGAGGAAGCTTTACCTTAGAACAGGAAAGATACGAACAACTTCCCGCACATTTGGTTGCAAGCGTAATTGCCGAGGCGTCGGTAAGCGGAGAGTAATTTGTCTGCGCTTTGCAATCTCTGTCCCAGAAAATGCAATATCGACAGAGAAGTTTCAGCAGGCTATTGCAAATCCATAGGAAATAGTGATAATGCTACGATTGCAAGGGCGGCTCTTCACTTCTGGGAAGAGCCGTGTATAAGCGGAGAAAACGGCAGCGGAACAGTTTTCTTTTCAAACTGCAATTTAAAATGCGTGTTCTGCCAGAACGTAAAAATAAGCACAGACGGCGAAGGCAGGGAAATTTCCTATAAACGATTGGCACAGATTTTTTTAGAGCTTAAGGAGCAGGGTGCGGAAAACATAAATCTTGTAACTCCCACGCACTATTCCTATGCAATTTTGAAAGCGTTGGATATGGTAAAATCAAAGCTGGATATTCCTGTGTTAATGAACTGCGGAGGATACGAATTAGCCGAGACAATAAAGATGTTCGACGGATATATTGATATTTATCTTCCCGATCTCAAATACAAAAGCTCCGAGCTTTCCGGCAAATACTCGTCGTGTCCCGACTACTTTGAAAATGCTTGCGCAGCATATGAGGAAATGCACCGTCAGGTTCCCGAGCTTATCTGGAAAGATAAATCACATAACGGCGAAAAGCTCTTAAAAAGAGGACTGATAATAAGACATCTTGTTTTGCCCGGCTGTTATCACGACAGCTTGGATATTCTTGATTGGCTTAACAGCTGCGGATTTCTGACAAAGGATAATTTTCTTCTCAGTCTAATGAGCCAATTTACTCCTACAAGTGCTTGTGAAAAGTTCCCTGAGCTTAACAGGCGAGTTACCACGTTCGAGTACAATAAGGTGGTAACCAAAGCCCTATCTCTCGGCTTTAACGGTTATATTCAAGAACGCTCATCTGCCAAAGCGGAATACACTCCTCCGTTTGATTTAACCGGCGTATAATTTGATTTACCGGCATATAATCAGCGG
>CANRKQ010000062.1 GCA_947631265.1 uncultured Clostridia bacterium
ACATATTTGTGTTTATGCTTTTATAGTTTTATTAATGTTATACTTTATAGTATTGCCAGTTATCAAGTGGAATATATCCTATGATTTATCATCTGTCACAGATGGGAAAAAAGCAGTAGAATTTTATCTTAATGCAATAGATGAAAAAAATCCCAAAAAGGCATCAATGATATATCCGTCTTTAAATGAAGGAGATAGCAGACCTGGCATATTTGAATTTGCCTGTGTAGAATACTGTAACATTGATAAGATAGAAGAGGTCGATGATACTGAAAATTTGCTCTCATCAGGAGAAAAGATGATTAAAGCAGATTTTGAATGGAGATTTGCCTTTGGCAATCCACCAGAAATATTTTCTTCGTTTAATGATGGGAACTATACTCTTTATTTTAGAGTTGCTAAAAATAAAGATGTAGGAAATTGGTATATAGTAGCCTCATATCCGTTGGTGTAATAATAATGTTTACATTAATACTGGTGAGATCAAAACCGGCGATTATTCTATATATATTATTTATTATAATTCCAATGTAATTATGGCGGCAAATTTCCAACCATTAATGTATTATATTTTCACAATAATATGAAAATTACGATTATGCATACAAATAAATGTCTTATCGAATTTGAAAAATTAGGTTTACTTTTTATACTCTTTATGGTATACTGTTAAAAGATAATATTCTGATAAAGGATGTGTTCTTGTGAAACCGAAATATAACAGGATCTTGTTAAAGCTGAGCGGAGAGGCTCTGGCGGGCGATAAGCAGATAGGTCTGAGTTATGATGTTATAACCTCGTTCGGTAAGGCAATCAAAAAATGCGTCGATGCAGGGGTCGAAGTCGGTATAGTTGTCGGCGGGGGAAATTTCTGGAGAGGACGCTCAAGCGGTGCGATGGACAGAACAAGGGCTGATCACATAGGTATGTTGGCTACTGCAATGAATGCTCTGGCAGTTGCCGACGGCTTGGAAAACTGCGGTTTGGAAGTCAGGGTTCAGACGGCAATATCAATGCCTCAAGTGGCTGAGCCTTATATAAGAAATCGTGCAATGAGACATTTTGAAAAGGGAAGAGTCGTTATATTCGGCTGCGGAACAGGAAATCCATTTTTCTCGACAGATACAGCGGCTGCGCTGAGAGCCGCCGAAATAGAGGCGGATATATTCTTTAAGGCAACTATGGTAGATGGCGTGTACGATAAGGATCCGCATAAGTATAACGACGCTGTAAAGTATGACGAGCTTTCATTCGATGAAATTTTGTCGAAGGACTTGCAGGTTATGGATTTAACAGCTGCGGCAATGTGTAAGGATAATGATATTCCAATCTATGTGTTTGACTTGGCTGATCCTGAAAATATTTACAGAGCCTGTATGGGAGAGCCTGTAGGTACAAAGGTGACAAATAAAAAATGGTGTTCAATAATAAAATAATTATAAAGGAGAATTTTTATGAAAGACGTATTAAATCTCGCTGAGGAAAAAATGAATAAAACTATAAATAACCTTAAGAACGAATTTGCTGCAATCAGAGCAGGCAGAGCGAATCCGTCTGTTCTGAATAAGGTGTTAGTAAATTATTACGGAACTCCTACTCCCGTAAATCAAATGGCTGCGGTTTCGGTTTCTGAGGCAAGAGTATTAGTTATTCAGCCTTGGGATAAAAGCTTGATCAAAGAAATAGAAAAGGCTATTCAGGCGTCCGATATAGGAATAAATCCTTCAAACGACGGCTCTGTAATCAGACTGACATTCCCGCAGCTAACTGAGGACAGAAGAAAGGAAATAGTTAAGGATCTGAAAAAGTACGGTGAAGAGGCAAAAGTTGCTGTGCGCTCATTCCGTCGTGACGCTAATGATAAGCTCAAGGTAATGAAGAAAAATTCCGAGATTACTGAGGATGATCTGAAACACGCTGAGGATAAAACTCAGAAACTGACAGATAAGTTCACTAAGAGTATTGATGAGATCGTTTCTGAAAAGGAAAAGGAAATTTTGTCTATCTGAAAAATGTTAAGTTATTATGCGCTGATGTCGGAGGTTTCATAAGTGTTGCTAAAGAGCGAAAAACAGAATGTCGTAGATGATTTTTTGGTGCCAGAGCATATTGGTATTATTATGGACGGCAACGGCAGATGGGCAAAAAAGCGTTTGCTGCCTAGAAAATTCGGTCATCGGGAGGGAGCAAAAACCTTCAAAAAAATAGCTCTGGCAGGGAAGAGTATGGGCGTTAAATTTATGACGTTCTATGCGTTCTCTACCGAGAACTGGAAGCGCCCTGATGATGAGGTCGAGGCGATAATGAGGTTATTTGAGGATTATCTCGACGATGTCTCATCATTTGAAAAGGAAAATATAAGACTGATTTTTATAGGAGACAGGTCTGCGCTTTCTGATGTTTTGCAGAATAAGATGAAACACGCTGAGGAAATTTCACGGAATTTTGACTCAATGACGGTAATTCTGGCTGTTAACTACGGCGGAAGAAGTGAAATTTGTATGAGCGTAAGAGCAATTGCTGAAAAAGTTAAAAATAATGAGCTTGATATTAATGATATTGACGAAAAACTCATTGAGGAAAATCTTTATACGGCGGATATTATTCCTCCTGTTGATTTGATAATACGACCAAGCGGAGAGATGAGGCTTTCAAATTTTCTAATATGGCAGTCCGCATACGCTGAATATTATTTTACTGACATTCTATGGCCTGATTTTAAAGAAGATGATCTGAGAGACGCAGTTAAAGACTTTAGTATCCGCAACAGAAGATTTGGAGGAATTTAAAATGCTTACAAGAATAATTTCTGCTGCCGTAGCAATCGTGATCGCGGTTGCTGTACTTTGCTTTCATAACACAATAGTGCTTAATATCGCAGTAGCTGTTCTTATTGCTGCGGCATTATTCGAGCTTTTAAGGGCAGAGGATTGCCTGAAATTCAAGGTATCGCAAATTGTATGTTACGTTTTTGCATTAACGGTTCCATTTTCAAGATATCTTTTAAAGCTTGATGAAAGTATAATGTACTATATTACCTTTGGATTTTTGCTTATAATGTTCATATCATTTATAGGATACTATAAAACAATGAGGTACGAAAAGCTCGCCTTTATGATTTTTGTATCGGGGTTTGTATCTGTAACAATGTCAACACTTCTTTATTTAAACAGAACCGGCGGGGAACACGGACTTTTTTATGTTGTTCTGACACTGTGCGGAGCATGGTTTGCAGACAGCGGCGCTTATTTTGCAGGAACTTTTTTAGGCAGGCACAAGCTTTGTCCTAACATCAGTCCTAAGAAAACTGTTGAAGGCTTGATCGGAGGAGTGATTACTAACGGACTGATATTTGTTTTTCTCGGTTTTTTATATTCAAAAATAATTTATGCGGATATAAACGTAAATTATATGATTATGTTCATTCTGGGAATGCTCTGCGCATTGCTGGGACTTTTGGGGGATCTATCGGCATCGCTTATTAAAAGGCAGACAGGCATTAAGGATTACGGAAACATAATGCCCGGTCACGGCGGAGTTATGGACAGGTTTGACAGCGTGCTGTTTGTATCTCCCTTTATGACGATTGCACTCAGTATTTTTAATATTATTGAATAAAAACCGATAGGGGCGAGCGAATATGCTTACCCCTATTAAGTGTTTAATAAGGTTTTTAAGCGGGGTTTTAAATAATTAACGGAGGTAAGCTCATTTTAGGTGAGCTAACATAAAGGTTATGAAAACAATATCGGTTTTAGGCTCGACCGGTTCTATCGGAACTCAGGCATTAGATATTGCAAGACTGCATAAAATTAGAATAAAAGCTCTGGCTGCAAACAGAAATGTCCGGCTTTTGACTGAACAGGCAAGAGAATTTAACGCAGAGTACGTCTGCATTTATGACAGAGAAAAATACAAAGAGCTTAAAGATAGTTTTTGCGGAACTAATGTAAAGGTTCTTTGCGGAATGGAAGGTCTTTGTGAAATTGCGATGCTTGACGGTGTTGATATACTGCTTAATTCGGTTGTAGGTATTGTGGGGTTAAAGCCCACTCTGGCAGCAATCGGAAAAGGTACTGACATCGCTCTGGCAAATAAAGAAACATTAGTTACCGGCGGGAAACTAGTTATTAAAAAAGCATTAGATAAGGGAGTAAGAATTTTTCCCGTTGACAGCGAACATTCAGCGATTTTTCAGTGTCTTCAGGGCAATGAAATGAATGAGATAAATAAGATAATACTTACAGCATCGGGCGGACCGTTTTTCGGTTTGACAAAAGGAGAGCTTGAAAATGTAAGCGTTGAACAGGCGCTTAAACATCCTAACTGGTCTATGGGAAATAAAATCACCATTGATTCTGCAACGCTTATGAACAAGGGTCTTGAGTTTATAGAGGCTATGTGGCTGTTTGATTTAAATCCTGAGCAAATTGAGATAGTCGTTCACAGAGAAAGTGTTGTACACTCGGCTGTTGAATATAAAGACGGTTCTGTTATAGCTCAGATGGGAGAGCCGGATATGAGACTGCCTATTCAGTATGCGTTGCTTTATCCTGAAAGAATTAATTGCGGCGTAAAGACTCTTTCGCTTACAGATTACGGAAATCTTTCATTCTATAAGCCGGATTATGAGACGTTTGACTGTCTGAGTGCGTGTATAAAAGCCGTAACAATCGGAGGTTCTATGCCTGCTGTTGTAAACGGTGCGAATGAGCAGGCTGTTGAGCTTTTCCTTAAGGAGAAAATATCTTTTCTGCAAATTGGTGAGCTTGTTACATCTGCGCTTGAAAATATCAAGTCTTGTGAAATAACTTGCCTGGAGGACATTTTACAAGCGGACAAAGAGACAAGAGAATTCGTTCTGAGTAAAATATAAAAGTATGAGAGGTCTAGATGGTTAGTATAATTATCGCAATACTGGTATTCGGAATAATAATTATAGTTCACGAGTTCGGACATTTTATTGCCGCTAAAAAAAGCGGAGTAAAAGTAAATGAATTTGCTATAGGTATGGGACCTAAAATTTTGTCAAAGCAGTATGGTGAGACGAAGTATTCTTTAAGACTTCTGCCTATAGGGGGCTACTGCTCAATGGAAGGCGAAGACTCCTCAAGCGAGGACGATAGAGCATTTTGTAAAAAGAGCGTTTTAAAAAGAATAATAATCGTTATTGCAGGCGCTTTTATGAATTTGGTTCTTGGTTTTATATTAATAGTAGTAATGACGTCTATAACCGATGTCTATGCAAGCACTACAATATCATGGTTTGAGGAAAACGCATCTTCTGAATCCTGCGGACTTCAGGTTGGCGACAGGGTGGTCGAAATAAACGGAAGTCATATTTTTACCGATACCGATTTTGCCTATCAGCTGCAATCCGATAAAGACGGAGTGTTTGATATGACTGTGATAAGAGACGGCGAGAAGAAAAATCTGAAAGACATTAAATTTTCAATAGATGAAAATGAAAATGACAGCGGTCAGATGACGAGCAGTCTGCATATTGATTTTAAGGTCGAACCTATTGAGAGGGGCTATAAAAGCATTGCGTCTCAGTCGTGGAGAAGAAGTGTTTCATATGCAAGACTTATATGGGTATCTCTTGGAGATCTAATAACAGGTCAGTATAAAATAAACGATTTATCGGGACCTGTCGGGATAGTATCTGCAATAAGCGATGTTGTCTCAAATGAAACTACTGAAACAGGCATCAACTGGCATGATCTTTTGCAAAATTTGCTTTCAATGGCGGCATTGATTTCAATAAACGTCGGTATTTTCAATCTTCTGCCGCTGCCCGCTTTGGACGGAGGACGGCTGGTATTTTTGATAGTTGAGGGAATACGAAGAAAGCCGATAAGTCCGGAAAAAGAGGGTATAGTACACTTTGCAGGACTTGCTCTTTTAATGCTGCTTATGCTTTACGTTACTTTTAACGATATTATTAAACTGATCAACTGACAGATCAAGTCAAACTCAAAAGGGATATACAAGGGAATGGTACAAATATGGATAGGAAATGCAGACCGGTCAGAGTGGGGGATCTCACACTTGACGGAGAGAAAATATATATACAGTCTATGCTGAATGTTCCTGCCGAGGATATTGAAAGCAGCATTGCTCAGGCTGTTGAGCTTGAAAGAGCAGGTTGTGATATCATTCGAGCGGCAATACCCGATATGGACGCTGTGAGGCTTATTCCCGCAATAAAAAATGCGGTAGATATTCCTCTGGTTGCGGATATTCATTTTGACTATAAGCTTGCGATAAGCGCCGCAGACGCTGGGGTTGACAAGATAAGAATAAATCCGGGAAATATCGGCGGTATGGAAAAGGTAAAAGCAGTTGCGTCGGCATGCAGAGCAAGGGGTATCCCTATAAGGATCGGGGTAAATTCAGGCTCTCTTGAAAAGGAGTTGCTTGCTGAATACGGTTCTCCGACCCCTGAGGCTTTGGTAAAAAGCGCTTTGAACCACGTAAGAATGCTTGAGGCGGCTGACTTTGACGATATAGTTATTTCAATAAAATCTTCTGACGTAAGTACAATGGTTTCAGCGTACAGGCAGCTTGCCTGTGAATGTAATTACCCGCTACATTTAGGTGTTACTGAGGCTGGAACTGAGAAAATGGGGATAATAAAATCTTCGGTGGGAATAGGCTCTCTTTTGCTTGACGGCATAGGTGAAACGATAAGAGTTTCGCTTACCGATAATCCCGTCAAGGAAGTATATGCGGCAAAGGACATTCTTAAAGCTACAGGCAGGGGAAAGGGAGTACAAATTATTTCCTGCCCTACCTGCGGAAGAACTAAGATAGATTTGATTTCCTTAGCAAAAGAGGTTGAAGAGCGTACAAAGGACATTGACAAGAATATTACTGTCGCTGTTATGGGCTGTGTTGTTAACGGTCCGGGAGAGGCAGCCGAGGCTGACATTGGAATAGCAGGCGGAAACGGAAAAGCTGTACTCTTTAAAAAGGGTGAAATGCTTTATACTGTTGATGAATCAAAGGCATTGAACGCTCTGTTAGATGAGATTGAGAACATTAAAAATTGAGTGCGGTTTTCTGCGCAGAAACGGAGGAAAAGCTTGAGTATTCATACTCAAGCAGGAATATAGTAAAATGGAACAGCATTATATAGGTAATTTTTTTGAGGATTATCAAAATATAATTCCGGAAGATATTAGAAATGGAAGAATTGTAAAGCTATCTTTTCTTGAAAACAACAAGAGAATGAAGATCACTGCCGCATTTGACAAACTTTTAAGCTATGAAACGGTACGTAAATTCGAGTATGATTTAAAGTCTGCCCTTGATTTGTCGGGCGTTACGTTGAATATAAAATATACTCCTGATATGTTCTGCACCGACTATTTCGACGAATTGATAAAATTCTTAAAGGACAGTTTTTCAGTAGTTAACGGCTTTTTTGACAATGCGGACATTACATATAACGAAGATATAAGCGAGCTTAAGATAACTCTCAAATCGGGAGGGTTCAGTCTTTTGCAGAAAGCAGGTATTGAAACTGCTCTGCCGAAGCTTATTTATGATATATTTTCCAAAAATGTAAAGATTGTTTTTGAGGGAGTTCTTACTTCTGACAGAGAAGAGCATGAAAAGTCCTATTATGAGGCAATATCCAATATACCTATGCCTGAGCCTGCTATTCAAAAGACATCTCATTCGGGCTCGGAGGAACATAAATTTTCCTCATATGATATAGATTTTGCCGACAGCTATTTGAATGGAAACGGCGCAAAGCTTTTGCTGGGTAAAGTAATAAAACCTACTGACGGGCTTACTTCTCTGGATAAGCTGAGTATAGACAGCGGCAACGTTGTTATCTGGGGAGACATTTTTCAGGTAAGTACAAGAGAGACAAAGTCGGGTATGCTGATCGCTGTTATTTACATAACTGACTATACTAATTCGTGTATGGTTAAGCTGCTTGGTTCTGCTAATAAAAGGTCGCGTCTTAAAAAGGACAGGCTTGAGGCAATGCTCGGTTTAATGAAAAAGGGAACAAC
>CANRKQ010000063.1 GCA_947631265.1 uncultured Clostridia bacterium
AGCAAGACTTGCTGTGTAAAAACTTCAATCTGACGAACTTTGTCGTAATTCTCATAGTGGTAGTCAAGACCTATCTCGCCTATTGCGACGATTTTGTTTCTGCCTTGCTTTCTGTCCTTTTTAACCAGCTCTCGGAGCTTTTTTATATAGTCTCTGTCTGCCTTGACTATGCAATTCGGATCGGGATGAAAACCGACGCTTGTATAGAAGTTTTTGAATTTTTCAGACATTTTTAATCCGAAGTCGGCAGATTCAAGGTCGGTAGCGGCGTGGATTATACCGACTACGGTGCTGTTGAGTGCATTTGCAATTACATCTTCGTAGTCAGACCTAAACTTATAGTCATCATAATGACAGTGTGAGTCAAAAATATTATTCAGCATTTTATTTTCCTCTTTAATAGAATTTTCTAATATATTCTATCATAAAGATACCGATTTTGCAATAAAAAAGCAACGGACTTATGTCCGTTGCCAAATTATAATCTTAGTCAGCAAACAAAGGCGTTGATAAGTAACGGTCTCCCGTATCGGGAAGAAGCGCTACAATAGTTTTTCCCTTGTTTTCGGGACGCTTTGCCAGCTCGGTTGCAGCCCAAACAGCAGCACCTGAGGAAATTCCCACTAAAAAGCCCTCCGCTCTGGCAATTTCCTTGCCTGTTTTGAATGCGTCGTCGTTCTCGACAGCTATGATTTCATCGTAAACGTCTGTGTCAAGAGTGTCGGGAACAAATCCCGCGCCTATACCTTGGATTTTGTGAGGACCGCTTTCGCCCTTTGATAGAACAGGCGATGATGCTGGCTCAACTGCGACAACCTTTATATCGGGGTTTTTAGACTTCAGATACTTACCTGCTCCGCTTATTGTTCCGCCTGTTCCTATACCTGCAACGAAAATGTCAACCTCACCGTTTGTGTCCTCCCAAATTTCAGGACCTGTTGTTGCGAAGTGTATAGCAGGGTTGGCAGGGTTTACAAACTGTCCCGGAATAAAGCTGTTCGGTATCTCCTTTGCAAGCTCATCTGCCTTTTCAATCGCACCTTTCATTCCCTTAGAACCGTCGGTTAGTACAAGCTCTGCGCCGAATGCCTTTAGAAGATTTCGTCTTTCAATGCTCATAGTTTCGGGCATTGTGATAATTATTCTGTAGCCTTTTGCAGTCGCTACAGAAGCCAGACCTATACCTGTGTTTCCGCTTGTTGGCTCAATAATTACCGAGCCGGGCTTTAACAGACCTTTCTGCTCAGCGTCCTCAATCATCGCTTTGGCAATTCTGTCCTTAACACTTCCTGCCGGATTGAAATATTCAAGCTTTGCAATAATTTTTGCTCCAAGTTCGTTTTTCTTCTCATAGTTTGAAAGCTCCAATAAAGGAGTTCCTCCGATTAAATCTGTGATTTTGTTAGCAATTGACATATTAATTTCTCCTTTTCTAAATAAATAATTTAAAGCAATTCCCTAATTCCTATCTGTTTACTATGTTATATTATATACAGATAAGATTGAATTGTCAAGTAATTTTGGTAATATATTTTATTTTTATGCAAATTAACTAAGTTCATGAAATAAAAAAGATTTTTTCTATGCAAATGATATAACTAAAACCTTGCCACAGCAGAACAGAACTTTCCAAATTAGATGCTATAAGCAATACATTTTAGTATTTAAAATGCAAAGCTGCCTGATTTTTCTTGACTTATGATTGATTATCATATAAAATATATAATAATAATTTAATAAAATCAAGGAGAAAATTTATGAACAATACAGACAAATCAATGGAAACAATAGTAAATCTTTGCAAACACAGAGGATTTATTTTTCCCGGCAGCGAGATTTACGGCGGTTTGGCAAATACATGGGATTACGGTCCTTTGGGAACAAGGTTAAAAAATAACGTAAAGGACACCTGGAGAAAAAGATTTATTCAGGAGAGGGCAAACAGTTTTGAAGTTGACGCAGATATACTTATGAATCCGAGAGTTTGGGAGGCAAGCGGACACGTTACGAGCTTTTCTGACCCGCTGCTTGACTGTAAGGAATGTAAAATGCGCCATCGTGCGGACAATCTTATTGACGATTTTGACCCGAATGCACACGCTGACGGAATGACAAAAGAGGAAATGTTCGATTATATAAAGGAACATTCTATACCATGTCCGCATTGCGGAAAGCATAACTTTACAGATATTCGTGAATTCAATTTGATGTTCCAGACATTCAGAGGAGTTACAAACGACAGCAAAAGTATAATTTACCTGCGTCCTGAAAATGCTCAGGGAGAGTATGTGAACTTTCTTAATGTGCAGCGCTCTATGAGGGCTAAGCTGCCTTTCTCTATCGGACAGATAGGTAAGGCGTTCAGAAATGAGATAACTCCGGGAAACTTTACCTTCAGAACAATAGAATTTGAGCAGATGGAGTTCCAGACTTTCTGTAAAGAAGGAGACGACTCTGATTTATATGACTACTTTAAGGAATACGGATTGAGGTATTTTAAGGATTTAGGAATTGCATCTGAACATCTGCGTTTTCACGACCACGAAAAACTTGCGCACTATGCAAAGGCAGCTTGCGACATTGAATTTCTGTTTCCGTTTGGTTGGGGTGAAATCAACGGTACTCATAATCGTACTGACTTTGACCTTACCCGACATCAGGAATACAGCGGACAAAAGCAGGAGTATCTTGATCCTGAGACAAACGAGAAGTTTGTTCCGTTTATTATCGAGTCAACCTACGGTCTTGACCGTACTGTTCTTGCGCTTATCTGTGAGGCTTATGACGAAGAGGTTATCGATGCGGAAAAGAACGATACCAGAGTTGTTCTTCATCTCAGTCCTGTTGTAGCGCCTTATAAGGCTGCGGTATTACCGCTGTCTAAAAAGCTTTCTGACAAAGCTGCCGAGCTGCACAATAAGCTTTCCAAGTCGTTTATGGTTGATTATGATGTAACGGGCTCTATAGGAAAGCGCTATCGCAGACAAGACGAAATAGGAACACCTTTTTGCATAACATATGATTTTGATTCTCTTGAGGATAACTGCGTTACCGTCCGCGACAGAGATACTATGGAACAGGAAAGGATAAAAATTGACAATTTGAAAAGCTATATAGAAGAAAAGTTGATTTTTTAGTTATTTTAAATGCTTAGATAGTTAAGCGCAGAAATAAAATATGTTAACAAAGCAGGTATTTTAATGCCTGCTTTAATTACATACTGAGAAGTTAGTGAGTTTTTATCAGGAAGAGGTAAGTATTGTCAGATTATATATAGTTTTAATACATTTGTTTACTTTGAGTCGCAAGGTTTTAAAGTTTACAAAATATTAATGAATAAAGGAGTTAAAACAGTTGAAAAAGATGTCAAAACAAGTTACACTTTAATTTAATATTTAAAAGGAAATGTTGAGGCAAAAGGGCAGAAAACGATTTATGTAAAGGAGGATTTTATGCTAAACACCAATATTGACAGCAAATTCGGCAAAGAGGGCTTGACCTTTGATGATGTACTTCTTATTCCGGCTGAAAGCAGCGTAACGCCAAATATGATTAATCTGCAAACGCGGCTTGCGTGCGACATTTATTTAAACACGCCGATAATAACTTCTGCAATGGATACAGTAACTGAGTCTAGAATGGCTATTGCCATTGCAAGAGAAGGCGGAATGGGAATTATTCATAAAAATATGTCGATCGAACAGCAGGCTGACGAGGTCGATAAAGTAAAAAGGTCGGAGAACGGAGTTATTGTAAACCCATTTTCACTTACAGCGGATAAGCTGGTTTCAGAGGCAGACGAGCTTATGGGCAAGTATAAGATCTCAGGCGTGCCTATTGTTGATGAAAAGGGCAAGCTGGTCGGAATTATAACAAACAGAGATTTAAGGTTTGTTACAGATTTTGATATTCCTGTCAAAGATGTAATGACTAAGGAGCATCTTGTTACTGCTCCTGTGGGAACAGATCTGCTTGGTGCAAAACAAATTCTTATGAAGCATAAAATTGAAAAGCTGCCTATTATTGATGATAACGGAATGCTCAAAGGTCTTATTACAATAAAGGATATTGAAAAATCAGTTCAGTACCCTAACTCGGCAAGAGATTCAAGAGGCAGACTTCTCTGCGGTGCGGCTATAGGCGTAACTAAAGACGTTCTTGAAAGAGCCGGCGCATTGATTGAGGCTCAGGCAGACGTATTGGTTCTTGACTCTGCCCACGGACATTCGAAGAATATTATAGAATGTGTTAAAAAGGTTAAGTCGGCATATCCTGATACGCCTGTTATCGCAGGAAATATCGCGACAGCAGAGGCGGCAAAAGCGCTTATTAAAGCCGGCGCCGACTGCTTAAAGGTAGGTATCGGACCTGGATCAATCTGCACAACCCGTGTTGTAGCCGGTATTGGTGTTCCTCAGATCACCGCTATTTATGACGCTGCCTGCGTTGCCGCCAAACACAACATTCCTGTTATCGCTGACGGAGGAATTAAATACTCAGGTGATATTGTCAAGGCTTTGGCTGCTGGAGCTAATGTTGTAATGCTCGGTTCACTGCTTGCGGGTTGCGAGGAGGCGCCGGGAGATACTGAAATATTCCAGGGACGGCAGTTCAAGGTGTACAGAGGAATGGGAAGTCTGGGTGCTATGGCTTGCGGCTCTAAGGACAGATACTTTCAGGAGGGAAGTAAAAAGCTTGTTCCTGAGGGAGTTGAAGGACGCGTTCCTTATAAGGGACCTGTTTCTGATACTGTTTTCCAGCTTTGTGGAGGAATCAGATCAGGTATGGGTTATGTAGGCTGCGAGACTATTCCTGAGCTTCACGAGAAAGCGAAATTTGTCAGAATAACAGGCGCAGGTCTTAAAGAAAGCCACCCGCATGATATATACATCACTAAAGAGGCGCCTAACTATTCGGTTCAAATCTAGACGCAAGATTAGATTTAAATGTATAAAAAGCGGTATAGCGATTGATTTTCGCTATACCGCTTTTTGTGTTTCTTAAAACTATTTGCTTATACTTTAATATTTGCTTTTGACAGTACTTTGCTTATAGCTAAAGAAAATGCTGTTGCACAAACCATTTTCAGTAAATCTACTAATACAAACGGAGTAACACACAGGAGCAATGCGTTTTTAACTGTACTTCCTGTAGAAATGGCAAACCAAGCCGTTCCGAAAGCATACATCACGATAAGAGATAAAATCATTCCGGTATAGAGTGAAATAACATTTTTTCTTTTAAATATAACAGCGGAAAACGAGATAATCAATACCATAAGCGGATAAGCAAAAAGAAAGCCTCCAGTCGGTCCGATAAGCTTTTGAAAGCCACCCTCAAAATTTGAGAAGACAGGAACTCCAACCGCACCTATTAAAATGTAAACAAGTACAGACAAAAAAGCTAAATGGGGAGGCAGCATTGCACCGACAAGAAAAATACAAAATACTCCCAACGAGATTGGCACAGGTCCGATAGGTATGGATATTGGGGCTAATACGCAGGTTATCGCAGTTAATACTGCGGCGATTGTAAGATCTTTTAATGTTATCTTCATACATTTATTTCCTTTCTGAAAATATTAATGCTAAAATATTTAATGGTTGACATTATTAAGATTATTCAGCCTTATGCTTACTTCTCCGCTTAACAGATGCTCAACAGATTTATCTTCGTACTCAACAACAAGACGGGCTTTATCATCAATATCAATGGCTTTTGCTTTAATATTTTCATTCGGCTTTATTACCGTAATGTTTTTGCCTATCAAAAAGCTCCGTCTTTTGTATTCGTCAAGATAATGCTTTGAGCTTAAATTTTCTATCTGCGCGGTAAACTCATTAAGTATTTCTGCAATAAGTCTGCACCGCACGTTTCCCTTTACATTATCGAGAAAACCGCCGGCGGTGTTTTTTATCTCATCAGGAAAGCTGTTTTTAGGTTTTGAAATATTGACCCCTATGCCGACAACAGCATATTCAAGTCTGCCGGATTCAAAATCCAGCGACGATTCTGTTAATATTCCGCACACCTTTCTGCCGTCGACGAAAACGTCATTTACCCATTTGATTTTAGCCTTTTTTTCGCTGAGGCTTTCAATGGCTCTTGAAACTGCAACCGCTGCCGAAGTAGTTATCAGTAGAGAGTCCTCTATGGTCATTTTCGGTCTGAGCAGAACCGACATATAAACCCCCGTATCGTTGGGAGAATAAAACGACCGACCAAGACGTCCTTTCCCTGCGGTTTGCTGTTCAGAAATTAAAACATAACCCTGTCTTTCTCCCTTATGGGCAATTTCTTTGAGAACTGTATTAGTAGATGTCACGGTTTTGCGAATGTCAAGTTTTACGGTATTTTTGGTTTTATCGTTGAGATAAGGCGTTATGCCTGCTTTTGACAAAATATTGCTGTTTTCAGACAGCATATACCCTTTATTAGTTACAGCGTTAATTTCATAACCGTCGTTTCTCAAAGACTCAACTGCTTTCCAGATTGCTCCCCGTGAAACATATAATTTTTCAGCTAAAGCTGTACCCGAAATACTCTTGCCCCTGTTTATTTCAAGCTCATTTAAAATCTGTTCTTTAAGTGTCATTTTAGTCTCCATTTCTTATAAATTATGCAGGTACTTTTTAAGGTTAGCATATATCTTTTTGATTGTCAACTGTTTTGAGCAAATAAGTAGACAATTCGATTGTATAAAATATCTCTACATCATAAGCGGTTAAAGAGAATATATTCACACAAATTTACTCACATTCATACGATGGTTTGAGAGGGTGAATATAATGCTCGTAATAACCTTACTTGTATTGGCAGTATGTATTGACAGCTTTGCGACGTCGATAACCTACGGCATAGGAAAAATAAAAATACCGTTTCACTGCACGCTTTTGATAAATATAATCGGAGCTGCAATGCTTGCGGCATCATTAATGCTGGCTGATTTTATTTCCGACAGGATCTCAATAAACTCGATAAAAATTTTAAGCGGCGGACTTTTATTTATAATAGGTGCGGTCAACTTATTTTTTCCTTTTATTAAGAGCATTTTTACACATTGCAAAGGCAAAGAGCTAACTAACTTTGCTCTTGTAAAAAAATCAATACTTCTTGTGATTTTTTTAGATGAAACAAAGGCAGATTTGGATAAGTCAAAGTGTCTGTCTGTTAAAGAGGCGTGCTTTCTCGGGTTTGCTCTGTCTGTAGATTCATTGGCGAGCGGGTTTTCAGGGGGGTTAGGGATATGTCAGGGCTATTTTATTTACGGAGTTTTGCTTTGCTTTTTTTTAGGACTTGTAGGAATAAATCTGGGAGCGGGAATAGGAAGATTAATATCGCTTAGGGTTTCAAACAGGCTTGATTTATCCTTTTTGAGCGGAATTCTCTTAATAATACTTGGTTTTACAAAGTTCAGATAGAAAATTATCTTTTTTTGTGCTTATTAATAGAAAATAATGCTTGATTATTTTATTCAAATATGTTATCATTATCAAGGTTGGTTTTTAGGTTACCATCAAAAGCACATTGGCGTCATAAGGAGTGGTTTTTTGGCTGAGGCGATAACAAACTGGTTTACATCTTCATTTCCGTTCCTGCCAAAAGAAATGATTTTGTTCTTCGTTTCTATGATACCGATTGTTGAACTTCGCGGCGGTTTGATAGTTGCACCGCTTTTACACATTTCTATGGGAAAGGCGATATTATTCTGCATTGCGGGAAACATTCTGCCTATTCCTTTTATCTTGCTATTTATCAAAAAGATACTTGAGCTTATGAAAAGGTGGAAATACACAAGGCGATGCGCTTTATGGCTTGAGGAAAAGCAAAACTCTCCGAAAGCCGA
>CANRKQ010000064.1 GCA_947631265.1 uncultured Clostridia bacterium
TTCCAAGCCTTTTTCGACATTTCTGCGCCGGAGAAGGCTTTTTCTGTTTGTATCAAAATCAGCAGGAACATTGATCCTGCTTGTGGTACAGGCGGATTCTTAACCGAGAGTTTCAAGGTCTTGTTAAACAATTACGAAAAAAGCGGCACTTTGACTACCGAAGCAAGAGAATTTCTTTCTAAAAAGTGTTTTTACGGCGTGGATGTCAGAGATGAAAATATATCGAGAACTCGTTTGAATATGTTTTTGGTTGGTGATGGACATACCCATATGTATTCAGACAATTCCTTGAATCCAACAAGACAAAACGGTAAAACCACGCTTAGTAAAAAATATCAATATGTAATTACAAATCCTCCGTATGGTAGCGGTACAATCAAAGCAAAAACCAACGCAATTTCCACAAACAGAACAGAGATAGCGTTTATTTGCAAGGTTATTGATCTGCTTGAAGTTGGTGGAAAAGCATGTATCATTACCCCAGATGGCGTATTAGAAAATCCCTCATACAAGAAACTTCGTCAAGAAATACTTGAAAAGTGTGAAATATATGCAATAGTTTCTTTGCCGAAATTCGCTTTTGCACCTTACACCAAGGAAAAGACGTATGCTTTATTCATTAAAAAGCGTAGTGACAAAGTTACTAAAATACAGGACAAACCTATCTGGATGTATATTATTGATAATGACGGATTAGCAAATTCGGACAAAAGATTTCCCACCAAACTTCGTAATAATCGCAACGGCTGGATGCACGATGAAATATCTGGCTGGGTTAGCACGGATGGTATTGAAATGCCCGGCGTTTTGGAAACAAGATGGCTAAAATATGACGATTTAGATAGCGATGGAACTAATTGGATAAATGATAAAGGAATTCCTGAATGTCAGCGAAAAGGCGGAAATATTCCTATTGAGCGTATTACTCAGAATGAATATGGTACGCTCCTTCCAGAGTATTATATTCGTCCATACGAACCATCCTATCTTGACAAGGCAGAATTAATAGCGGAATTGAGTAATATGCATACACTGTTGCCGAAAATTAATTTGGCTCAGTTGGCAAAAGATATTGAGAATTCTTCGTTAACATACACACGATATCAAGCCAAAGCAGTACCAATCTCTAAAGTTATTGATAAAATGAGTGGGAATAGTGGACTGACGGAAGAGTTTATTTATCACGCAATGCAAAACAAAGGCGAAAAGTATACAGTTCTTTCGAGTGCTACTGAAGATAGAACCAAAATGGGCGAGATTCCAATGTGTACGATCAACAATAAGCCTTTAAAAGTTTTTGAGGGACAAGAAGGCTTGTTAGTAACAAGAAACGGAAAAGCTGGACACACAAGATATTTGCCCTCTGGAAGATATACAATCAACGATCACGCATACATTCTTTTTGTGAAAGAGGATGCACCTTATGCTATTGACCTTCGTTGGTTGGCTATACAGTATAGGACTGAATTTCTGCAATTTGCTTCGAGTTCTGATAATGGCACTTGGAATATGACTGGATTTTTCAAACAAATTAAAATTGATATACCAGATATCGAAGAACAAAAAACTTTAGTTGATATTTATGATAAATTGACATATGTTCAAGGCGTTCTATCAAATTTAGATTTTTCTGTTTCAAAATTATTTGATAAGCAGGTAATCGTAGATGAAAGCATTTGAGGTTTAGAGTTCTCCGATAATACGGAACAAGATTAAAAAGGCACAACCAACGGCTCTTTGTCCGAAGTGTTGTGCTTTTTACTTAGTTGTAAATTATATCGTGGTTCACGATTTCTGCTGCTCTGCTACGGATGTTATTCATTCGTGCAACCCACTCCATTTGATTGTCTGCTTTGAGTTGTTCGGTAACACCCTCACGTTCCGCTATCTGTTTTACGAGCCGAAAAAACATATCCTCAGCTTGTTTATCAATGTCTGCAAGATAACCGTTTAACTTACCGCTTGTCAGCAGATTAGTGTATCGCACTTTGTGGTGTTGTTTAATATACCACAAATGTCGTTGTCCCCACAAGCCAATTTCAGTTTCTTCTTCAGCGGGTATAAGGGGTTAGGCAAGTAATAATAGCCGACCTTTGTATATGTACCGCCCATTTGCTCAAATATAGTCTTTTTCATAATCTTAATCCTCCGTATATCTAATCTTAAATCTCTTTTGTTTTGCGTTAATAACTTTCAGCAGGACTTCATCAACCGCATCGGTATATCGCCCTTCTTTTATGAGAGCATTCCGTTTGTCATTAAGAGCATTGATGGTAATTCCTCTTTCGTATTCGTCAAATACTATGTAATACTTTTTCATTATCATCACTCCTTCAAGAGATCCTCGAACGGAGCATCCGTTCCGATAAAGGTATCGTATGCAAATTTCGCACCCAACCGAAACCCCATTATGAAACTGTCTAATGTTGATTCGCCGTTTACAACACTCCAAGCGTTTGCAAAATCAAGAAATAACTTCTTGTTTTCTTCATCTAATGCTGCAGTCAGCTTTTCCTCGTTGTTCATCAGAATTTCCATCTGCTTCTGAACAGCCTTGTTTTGCTTTGTACTGCGTGCTTGTGGATCAAGATTTCCGTAGAAAAATTCTTCAATAAAGTTTACCATTGTGTAATCCTCCGTTATGAATTGAATTATCCTTACAATTCAATCATTCTGGCTGATTACAAAAGCCTAAGGGAGACAACTTCCTTACGAAGTGTCTCCCTTTGGTGCCTACTTTTGTTTTTGTTCTTTTTTATTTTTTTAAAGTTTTTTATCTAAAGTTTTTTATCAGGGTCATTCTCAATATCAGGCGATTCAAGAGCTATTTCATTTCCCTCGGAATCGTAGATAGAAATGTCATCTGATAAATTGTCATCGGTATTTTCAGATTGGTTTAATCCATTATCCTCTGAATCAGATTCCGCTGCGACTTGTTCATCATTGAGCACATTGTCTGAGATTTCAGTTCCCTGAGCTTTACCATAAGCGTTATCATCTGTTTGATTATTTTTTTCAGATGAGTTGATTTCAGACTCTGTTTCACCATTTGTTTCTTCTTTTGATTCTTTCTTCAGCGCTTTTTTCTCTTCCTTTTTCCGTCTGTATTCATCTTCGTAAACACAGGAAGGCTCAAAGCACTTAGGCTTACGTTTTTTAACCAGTATGCTTATAAATACCAATGCTGCAAGACCTGCAAGTGAAATTATAATTCCTGCTATAAATCCCGGAGGTGTGTATTTAAGCTCAACAGTATGCTTGCCCTTATCAAGCTTGACTCCAAGTACTGCTCCGCAAAGTTCAACAGTTTCTGCCTTTTCTCCGTCAACATAAGCTGTCCAGCCCTCAGCAGGAATTGCAGTATACATATATCCGTCTATTGATGATTCTATCTCACCCTTGAAATATGTGTCCGTGTGTTCTGTAATATCATATGTTCCGTTGGATCTAAGCTTGTTCAGACCCTCCTGTAGAACATCATCGTTAATTTGATATACTAAGCAGTTTAATTGCTTGCTTTCTGTCAGAGGTTCTTTGGTAGTTCCTGAAACTGTCGCAGTTTCTCCCTCTTTTGCGTAACCCACAGGGAAGATGTATTCAAGATCATCTTCAACAGTATAGTCATATGTTTTGTCGTCAGAACTTATCTTTGTTTTTATACTTTCTATTTCGGGGCTGTCAAAGAAACAGTAAAGCATTGAATCTGATACCGCCGTGTAGTTGAAATTCAATGTTGCAATTTCTTCGGTTTGGTTTTCGTCAACTAGTGAAACCTCTGTCAGTACTGTTCCGAATCCCTCGATCGCAAGACCGCTTTCTTTGATAGCGTCGGTAATGTCGATTGTAAATTCAAATGGCTGATCTGCTTCAAATTCATCCTCTACAGTGCTTATATCTCCTGTATCTGACGGGGCGTAGAAGTAAAAATCAGAATCTTCTTCCCAGATGTCCGCGTCCTTTTGATACTTGAATGTGACATATAAGGTCTTACCGTCAAGCTCTTTTGTTATTTCTTCATCTTCCTTTAAACCTAAAGCCTCTTTAAGTTCATCTATTGTCATCTGATAATATGAATTTGCTTTTACTCCGCCAACCTTCTTATCTGAATTGTTAAGCGCCTTTTCACCGCTGAATATTTTTTTCTTCTCACCGGGTTCGTAATTATATACGCCCGTTGCGTCGTCTTCGTTAGTTATAGTTGCATTTTCACCTTCGCCATTAGTCATCAGAATGTACGAATATAAATCTTTGTCAATACCTGTCATACTTCTGTATAAAGCGTTTAGGTAATAAAACGGATTGTTCGGATTGCTAAGCTTGAAATCCTTTAAGCCAATGTCTGTAACAAAACCAAACGGCAGATACGATGTGTTTTCATACAGCTTTGCTCCGCCTGCGTCGGCGATCTCTTTCAAATAAGTGTCTGAATTAGTGCCCGTTTTAGATATGACGTACTTCAGATTGAGCAGAGCATTTGTAAACGGACTTGTAGCACCGTAATAATATCTGTTTCCGCCCGGTTGAGACACTATTCCTAAGTTTTCCATATAGTTAGATACTGCTGCATTCGACATTGAACTGAACTGAGAAATTCCGTAATAACGGTAAAGACACGGGTCATTTATTGTGTACCACTTTGACATTTCAGTACGATAAAAGTCATCATCCTTCGGATTGGATCTTGAAAGCAGCTCCTGCACATTATCGTTATTGTCATAATATGTGCTGTATGAAGATGAACCTACTGCGTTAACTCCGCTGCTTGCGCAGGCATACATTTCTACTATCATAGGGATAATCATAAGCACGGATATAGTTTTTGTATTTACATACTTGGATTTAATCAACAGTATCGTTATAAGAGCCATATAGGCAAGTGCTAGAGATATATTATTTCTGATTAGAGTATTGGAGACACCGCTTGCAAACACACCTATTACGATGATTCCGGCGGCGGCAATTACCGCTCCGATAATATGAATAAAGGATATATTTTCAAGCTGAGTGAACGCTCTGTACGCTACTGTTATAAGAACAAATGCGAATATAAATGAAAATCTGAAAGGTATTTGGTTTGTAAAATGGAAACCGTGCCATATGAAGTCTAAGATATTATTGTTACAGCTTACGATAAGAAATGTTAAAAGAACAAGCACGACAATTTTCTCTCGAACTGCTATTTTCTTTGAAAATGCGTGAACGCCTATCATTATTACGGCAAGCAATGAGCAGTACAGATTTGGAAGTCCTTCGATATGGGAGGGAGTTCGGAATGCAAGCAGATTTGCCAGAACATCCATAAAGCTTTTATAAAAGGTAATCGTATCGGGAAAGCTTGAATTATCGCTTGAATAGGTTGTTCTCAACGCAAGATATGCAGGCAGAACCAATATTGCTGTTAGTGCAAGACCTATCAGAGAAAAAAGCAGTATCTGCCAAAATCTTTTCAAAATAGTTTTAATGCTTAATTTTGAACATATAACCTCTGCAATAAAATACAGAGCTACAAAAACACACAAGAAAAATCCAATATAGAAATTAGAGAAAAAAGCAACTGCAAGAGAAATGGCATAGAGCTTAAACTTTCCGTACTTTATAAGATAGTGAACACCCAGAGCGACAAGAGGCATCAAAGCAACAGTATCAAGCCACATTATGTTCCAGTAATAGCCCATCATATATGCGCATAGTGCGTACGGAATTGAAAACAGAACAATAGAAAGGTCATTTCTCTTGAACACATTTTTCAGGAACATTCCCATAAATAGTCCCGCGCAGCCTACCTTGATACAAACAAAAAGAGCCAAACACTCTCTGATATGAGCCTCGGGAATAAGCAATGCAAGAAAATTAAGGGGGCTTGCTGTATAATATGACATTATGCCGAGAAAGTTTTGTCCCCAGCCAGACCTAAGAGAATATAACAGAGAGCCTCCGTTTTGCAGCTTGTCCTGCATTTCTGAAATAAACGGAAAGTATTGATGCCAGAAGTCGATAACAAGTATCTGATTATCTCCGGCAGGATACATTTTTTCCTTAATAAATACAGCCATCATTATTAAAAACGGTATTAAAAAAGAGAGTACTACAAACAGATGTCTTACAGTAAACTGAATACCTCTCATATTATAAAACCTGTGCAGACGGTAATTTTTTTCTATTGCCGCTGTACCGTCAGGGCTGTAAACATTTTGTTTAAGCTTAATAGTGTTATCGGATTTTCTCTTTAACATTGTCAAACCTCACTTTTAATAATAAATACACAATCATTATATCATATTGATAAGTAAAAGTAAACATTAACAATATAGTTTTCACAGATTTACCTTTAAACTGCACGATTAAGGTATATTTTGTCAGGGATGTCAGCTATTTCTGAATTACTCTGTAAATAGACTTATTTAAATTTTAAAGGTCAAGCTCTAAAACAGAACTTAACCTTTTTACTTTAACAGATTTTATTTTTTATCGTCAGTATTCAGCACAATTACACCGTGTTCTTTTTCGTATTTTTCAATAAGGTTACGAATTAAAATCAAAATCTGACTGTTTGCACTTCTGCCTTCATAATCCGCAACAACATGTAATTTATTCAGCATTTTATCATCAATACGAATTGATAAACTTTTAATAGCCATATTTCAACCTCTTAATAAATTTATTATATGTTTATTTTAAATTAATTATGTGTTATAATGTGAAATATGAATATAAAATATATCTAAAATGCGTTTAATATTTTTTATTATTTAATTTAAAGGAGAAAAAGTAAATGAAAGTTGCAGTAATAGGTTCAAGAAGTATAAAAGTAAAAGATTTAAAAAAGTATCTGCCTGAAAACACAACTGAAATTGTGTCGGGAGGAGCAAGGGGAGTTGACACCTGTGCAAGAGAATACGCATACAGGAACAAGCTGATACTAACGGAGTTTCTTCCTGAATACAAAAAATACGGAAGAAAAGCTCCTCTTATACGCAATAATCTGATTGTAGACTATAGTGACAAAGTAGTTGCATTTTGGGACGGGAAATCGCACGGTACAAAATATGTTATAGATATTTGTAAACAAAACAATAAAAGATTGACCGTATATATTCTAAAAGAGTAATTTTTTAGATTTGTAAAGATGTGTTAATGTAAAATAGATATTGAAAAATCGTCTTTTTTGTAGTAAAATGTAAGGTACAAATATTAATAGGAGATGAGCAAATGACGAAAAAGGAAAAGGCGTTGCAGATTTGCGATGAATTAGAAAAGCTTTATCCTGACGCGATATGTTCGCTTGTATATAAAAAGCCACACGAGCTTATGATAGCTGGAAGGCTTTCGGCGCAATGCACAGACGCCAGAGTGAATATAGTTACAAAAGAGCTTTTTGACAAATATAAAAGCATAGATGATTTTGCTCAGGCAGATTTAAGCGATATAGAGCGCATAATAAAGCCCTGCGGATTATTCAAGACAAAAGCAAAATCAATTGTTGAGATGTGCAGGCAGATAATAGATGATTTTGGCGGAGAGATTCCGCAGACGATAGAGGAGCTTACTCGGCTTTCGGGGATAGGAAGAAAGACTGCAAACCT
>CANRKQ010000065.1 GCA_947631265.1 uncultured Clostridia bacterium
TTTATCATAAAATACTTTCCGTAATAAGGTAATAAAATATAATAAATGTTATTATACACAATATATTAGCAATTTATTGAAAATTTATACAAATTATTATTATATTTTTAACAACAAACTCAAAAATACTTGATTTTTTTTATAAAATATGTATAATAATATCTATAACATATATATCACGGAGGTTAGCTATGGAAATCTTAAAAGTATCTTCACAATCTATACCAAATGCTGTTGCAGGTGCTATTGCCGGTGTAATACGTGAGAATGGTTCAGTTGAGGTACAAGCTGTCGGAGCAGGAGCTACAAATCAAGCAATCAAAGCGATAGCAATATCAAGAGGATTTTTGTCACCGATAGGCATTGAACTTATCTGTTTACCTGCTTTTGCAAATGTTGATATTGATGGTGAGAAAAGAACGGCTATCAAGCTTGTTTGTGAGGCTAGATAAGTTATTTTTTAGAAGATGTTTTTTTAAGAGCAAAAGGACAGTATTATATTTTACTGTCCTTTTTATTTTGTGTAAAACCTTTCTGACTTCAGTTAATTTGATCTGTTGGTATATAGAATTAGCATATAAGGAACAGCATATAAGGTACATAATAAAAAGCATCGGCTGCTAATATTATAAACTTGCTTAGATTTACTTTATAAGTCCCCAGATATCTCTTGCATAATCTTCAACTGCTCTGTCAGCGGAGAATATGCCTGCACAAGCTATATTCTCCAGAGACATCTTCTGCCACTTGGTTTGATCCTTATAACATTCAGATGCGTATGCTTGAGCTCTTTGGTAGTCCTCGAAATCAGCAAGCACCATATAAGGGTCGCTGTTTTTGAGAGAGTTTGCTACTTCTTCAAATGTGTTTCCGTTTACTCCTCCGTACAGCTTATCAATTGAAGCGCGTATAATGCTGTTTTCATTGTAGTACTTCTCAGGATGATATGAAGATTTTCTTGCAGTTACTTCGTCTGAACTCATACCGAAGGTTATGATATTTTCCTTACCCACCTGTTCATAAATTTCTACGTTGGCGCCGTCCATAGTTCCTAGTGTAATTGCACCGTTAAGCATCAGTTTCATATTACCCGTTCCCGATGCCTCTGTTCCTGCAAGAGAAATCTGTTCTGAGATCTCGGCGGCAGGCATAAGCATTTCAGAAAGAGTAACACGGTAGTCCTCTAAGAAGATGACGGTCAGCTTTTCATTAATTTTAGGATTTTTCTTCAGCTCCTCGCCTATTGACCAAATGAGCTTGATTATCTGCTTAGCCAAATAGTAACCCGGTGCTGCCTTTGCCGCGAAAATATAAGTTTTAGGTACAAAATCAGCATTTGGATTTTCAAGGAGATAATTGTACTGAGCAATAATATTCAAAGCGTTTAAGTGCTGTCTTTTATACTCGTGCAGACGCTTAACCTGAACGTCAAATATCGAATCTGTATTTAATATAACACCGTACTTGCTCTTAACGTGCTTTGCAAAGTTATCTTTGTTCTGCTTTTTAATTTTTGCCAGACTGTCCAGAACGCCAACATCGTCCTTGAATACCTCGAGCTTTTTAAGCATCGCTCCGTCTTTGAGAAAATCACCGCCGATTTTTTCATCAAGAAGTTTGGTAAGTCCCGGATTAGACTGGTAAAGCCATCTTCTGTAAGCAATTCCGTTTGTGACGTTTTTAAATTTATTAGGACAGTCAACATATTCATCGTGGAAAACTGTGTTCTTTACTATTTCCGAGTGAATCTTTGAAACTCCGTTCACACTGTGGCAAGCGTGTACGCAAAGGTTTGCCATTTTAACAAGGTTGTTCTGGATAATAGACATTCGCGTAACAAGAGCCTCGTCATTGTATCTTTCCATAAGATCTCTGCAATATCTCTCGTTTATCTCAACTATAATTGAAAAAATTCGAGGCGTAACCTGTCTGAGTAAATTGCAGTCCCATTTTTCCAATGCCTCAGCCATAACTGTGTGATTTGTGTATGCAAATGTGTTAGTTACAATGTGCCATGCCTTATTCCACGAGAAACCGCAGTCGTCTAGCATGACCCTCATAAGCTCTGGAATAGCAAGAGTAGGATGCGTATCATTTATATGGATAGCTACCTTTTCGTGCAGATTATCAAGAGTTCCATATGTTCTCATATGTCTGTCAACAATGTCGGCAACGGACGCCGCACACATAAAATATTGCTGTCTTAGTCTTAATGATTTACCCTCGGCGTGATTATCGTTAGGATAAAGTACTTTTGAAATAGCCTGTGCAATTACATTTTGCCCCAGAGCATTTCCGTAATCGCCGTTGTTGAACATTCCCATATCAAACGATGGACATTCAGCACGCCATAATCTCAGACGCGATACCGCATCGCTGTCATATCCCGATACATATAAGTCATAAGGAACAGCTAAAACAGTAGTGTAGTTTTCGTGTGTTACACAGTGATACTGATTATCCCAGTACTCTTTTAAATCGCCGTCAAAATGTACCTCAACCTGCCTGTTGTTTCTTCTTACAAGCCAACAGTTTCCTCCGGGCAGCCAGTTGTCCGGCAGCTCTGTCTGCCATCCGTCTTCAAGCTTTTGCTTGAAAATTCCGTATTCATAGCAGATTGAATACCCTGTTGCTGCATAGCCCTGCGTTGCAAGTCCGTCAAGATAGCAAGCGGCAAGACGTCCCAGTCCGCCGTTGCCTAGACCCGCGTCAGGTTCGCACTCAAACAGGTTGTTTATATTTACTCCGAAGTCCTTCATAACCTCGGTTGCCTCATTTATAATATCCAGATTGTAAAGAGAGGTCTTTAAAGAACGTCCCATTAAAAACTCCATAGACAGATAGTAAATCTGCTTTTTGCCCTCTGAGTTTACCTTGTTCATAAATTTTCTATGCTTTTCCTGCATTAAATCTACAACGATATTGGTGAGAATTTCATAATAATTCTGGTCGGAAACCGCATCAGGAGTTGTGTCAAATTCCTTTTCCAGAATTTCCAATATCCTCTCTTTGAGTTTACTTTTGCTTATGATCTTAGATGTGTCAGCCTTTTTTGAAACTGCTGCTGTTTTCGACTTTACAGCCTTTTTCTTTTCAGCCTTATTACCTGTTGCCATAATTATGAACATTCCTTTCTGATGAAAATTTGCTGCTTTATTCTGATGGTAAGTAAAGTTAGTTATTTCCCGGCTTAAAATTAAAATAATCCGGCGTTCACGCCTTTTAACGCAAAACGTATAAGCGCTCTCTTATAATTATATTTTATCAGTTTCAAATCAGATTATGAAAATGACAAAATAAAAAATCGAAACATATAGTCTGATTATACAGTAAAACTGCCCAATTGTCAAGGCGCTTTTTTATACAATATGCTAAAAATTTTGCGTTGTAAGTAGATGTGACACATTTTAATAAAAGATAAAATACTGATTTTAACATTTTTATAATTACCGATGTTTTCATATATCACTTTAGAGCGATTTTATATCCTATTTTATCAAAGTTAAATATTTTTATGAAAAGTTGCATTTAAACGTGCAACTTTTTACTTTTTCAAGGTATGTATGAAAGGACAAAAAGTTCTTTCATTTCTCAGGTCAGGAGAAAATCATATACGAAAGGAGAACGGATATGAAAAGATTTTCGGACAGAAAAATCTGTTCAATGCAGGCACTTGACCTTGCCAAGCTTGCTATAGGTAGAATACTTTTCTCAGATAAGAGCGGTGCGGTTAAGCTTTTGTTAAGCAATAGCGAAGAAGTGAACAAAAAATCGCTTAACAACGAAGATATGCTTGCTGTTTCGGACATCAGAAGAAATAAAGACGGCAGTATAGACGTAAAGATGTATGACATCATAAAGGCTGCTGAGCTTATGTTTGAAATAGGCAAGGAGGAAAACAATAATCAGGAAAGCGGAGCAGATTTTCTGGAAGGCTTTCTGAAATCTGCAAAACAACTGAGTACATTACAGGACAATGAAAATGAAAACAATCAGCAGTCTGAAAACTACTTGCCTGACAAGGAGGAGGAGTTTGATTAAAAACACAGCTTACAGACAGTATTCCAAAAAGCAGATGCAGATTATGACATGGTGGGCAGACGACAGGTATAAGAATAAAGACGTAATTATCTGCGACGGCGCCGTAAGAAGCGGTAAAACCACTTGTATGGCATTCTCTTTTGTAATGTGGGCTATGTCGGAGTTTTCCGGGCGGACATTTGGATTGTGCGGAAAAACAATTACCTCCCTCAAGCGCAATCTGGCAGAGCCGCTTAAGGAAATGCTCAGACCTACAGGACTTAAAGTAAAAGAAAATTCCACTAAGAACTATCTTGAGGTGTCAAACGGAAGGCATAAAAACAGGTTTTACTACTTCGGAGGAAAAGATGAAAGCTCGGCGTCTTTGATACAGGGAATTACGCTCGCAGGCGTTTTACTTGACGAGGTTGCGCTAATGCCGAGGTCTTTTGTTGAACAGGCTATAGCAAGATGCTCCGTAACAGGCTCAAAGCTTTGGTTTAATTGCAATCCTGACAACCCTTATCATTGGTTCAAGAAGGAATGGATTGATAAAATCAAAGAAAAAAACGGCTTGTATTTTAAGTTTACTTTAGATGACAATCCGTCTTTGAGCAAGCAGGTTATAAAACGCTATCACAGTCTTTATTCAGGCGCTTTTTATGAGAGGTTTGTTCTGGGAAACTGGTCAAGCGTTTACGGATGTGTGTATCCGATGTTCAATGCCGAGCTGCATACATTTACAAGCCCGCCCGAGAGCATTGAAAGATATGTGGTATCGTGCGATTACGGAACAGTTAATCCCTCTTCCTTTGGGCTGTGGGGATTATCAAACGGGGTATGGTACCGCCTAAAGGAGTATTATTACAATTCGCGCACAGAGGGTATTCAGCGAACTGATGAAGAGCATTACATCGCTCTGGAGGAGCTTTGCTCAGACTGCAAAATCAAGCCGGAGGCAGTTGTGTGCGATCCGTCGGCAGCATCGTTTATAGAGTGTATAAGAAGACACGGAGTTTTCAATGTTGTTCCTGCGAAAAACGATGTTATGAGCGGGATCCGCAAGGTGGGCGACGCAATATCAGAAGGGAAAATAAAAATATCCAGATCCTGCACCGATACTTTGCGGGAATTTACACTCTACCGCTGGGACGAGAAAAGCGGTGCGGATTGTCCTGTAAAGGAAAACGACCACGCAATGGACGATATTAGATATTTTGTTTCTGCTTTTGTATATACGTCAAGCGACGATTTCTTTGTAATGTCGCTTGACAGAGAGTAAAAGTTAGCTTTAATTTCTAAGAAAGGACTACAGTGTAAAATTTACACAGGATTTGAGCTTGTAAGTCGAACAAATCAGCCTGTACTTTGTTTTGATTGACAGACACAAATCCGTAAGAAATATTTATATGAAACTAACATTAAAACAAAAAGAGCAAAAGGCTGCAAGGTTTGAGCCTATTGCGTCTTCTGCGGAAAGGGTAAACGGCAGGGAAGTTTTTAGACTTGCACCTACGGCATATGCGTTTGAGCAGGATTTTTATGAAACCTTGAGAAGTCAGGTGCCGATACTTGACGCCTGTATAGGAAAAATCGTAAGACTTGTAGGCGGGTTTAAGCTCGTTTGCGAGGATGAGAAATATCAAAATGAGCTTGAGGAATTTATGGATACGATTCCGGTGGGAATATCGGGTTCGTCATTAAATACCTTTATGGACATTCATCTTGATCAGCTTTTGACATACGGAAAGGCAATAGGGGAGATACTGATTGATCCGCAGACTAAGCAGATGTGCGGAATATACAATGCAGATCCTACTTTGTTTGAAGTCAAGGAGGGCGAAAATCCCTGCGACAGACGTTTTTACGCAATCAGCGGAGCTAATGACAGACTGCTTGAATATCCGGAAAGAATACTTTATTCAGCTCTTAATCCTAACCCTAAGAATACAAACGGCGTTTCAATATTCAGGGGACTTCCCAGTTTAGCCGGCGTGCTTATGAAGGTTTACGACTGTATAGGTCAGAACTTTGAAAGAATAGGCAACATAAGATACGCGGTTACATATAAGCCGACTAATGAAAATGACAAGGCTTTTGCCAAGGAACGCGCAATGCAGATCGCAAAGGAATGGTCAGACGGAATGAATGCCTCGCGAAACGGAATAGTTAAGGATTTTGTTGCGGTAGGCGATGTCGAGATAAAGGTTATCGGTGCCGATAATCAGATTATTGATACTGAGATTCCGGTAAGACAGATCTTAGAGCAGATGATTTCAAAGCTTGCTATTCCTCCGTTTCTGCTGGGGCTCAACTGGTCAACGACCGAGAGAATGAGTCAGCAGCAATGTGATATTTTAACTAGCGAGCTTGAATACTACCGCAGACTTTTAACTCCGATTATCCGCAGAATATGTGAAACTCATCTTCACCTTTTGGGTGCGGACAGCAGAGTGTTTGTAGAGTGGGAAAATATCAATCTTCAGGACGAATCTGAACTAGCTAAGGCAAGACTTTATAACGCTCAGGCAGAGTCTCTTGAAATTGAAAACGAAAGGAGAAAGGCAAATGGCGGAAAAGTCAGCGAGACTTAGTAGTTCAAATGATTTTGAGATTAACGATGAGATTATGGCGAAAATCAACACTTATTCAAGAAAAGAACTTACATCTGATGAGATTTACGCTTTTCCCGTTATTCTATGCGATAATGATGTTGACAGGGATAATGAACGCTTTTCGATAAATTCTTTAAAGACTCTGGCAAAAATGTTTATTGGCAAAACGGGTATTTTTGACCACAATCCCAAGGGCGAAAATCAAACGGCAAGAATTTTTGACGCAGAGGTCAAAACGGACAAAAGCAAGAAAACTGTTACCGGAGAGGATTATACCTATTTGCTTGCTAAGGCTTATATGGTAAAAACACAAAAGACAAACGATTTGATTTCGGAAATAGAGGCAGGAATAAAAAAAGAGGTTTCAATAAGCTGCAAAGTTGACAGCGAAATATGCTCTGTCTGCGGTGCTGATAAGCGTATAAAGCCGTGTTCTCACATAAAGGGAAGAACCTACGGTAAAAAGATTTGCCATACTGTTCTGGAGCATCCCTCTGATGCTTATGAGTGGTCGTTTGTAGCAATTCCCGCACAGCCTAATGCGGGAGTTTCAAAGGGATTTGAAGAAACATCTGATGAGGAGAGTATAAATTCAGGAAATAAAACGATCTGCAAATCAAAGGAAAATCTATTAAACGAGCTTGCTTTAAAGGACAATGTAATTTCAATGCTTTATCAGGATTTAAAGCAAGACGTTATATCTTTGAAATATTTATGCGAGCCTTTAATCAAAAAAGAAGAGCTTGAAAAAGCAATATCGGAGCTTGATTGCGAAAAGCTGTTAAAGCTAAAGAAAACGCTTGTCAAGCAGGCTCAGAACAAAAGTCTTTTTATGCCTCAGCTTTGGACAAAAAAAGACGGTAAACATTCACAAAG
>CANRKQ010000066.1 GCA_947631265.1 uncultured Clostridia bacterium
GGTAAGCTCTTTTACGGAAATTTCCTTTCCGTCCAGAGCTTTTCTTATATCATTAATACTGCTGTTTTTCAGTTCCATTGATTATTCTCCTTATTAATACGGAATTTATTTATGTGCGTTTTGTTATTCCACTACCTTTGGAACAACAAAGCAGTTATCTCTGTTTTTTGCATTGGCAATTACCTTTTCAGTAGGCATTGAGAGTTCATTGAAATCCTCTCTTAGATCGTTTAAATATATATTTTTGTTATCGGCAAGAGCGTCATAGGTGACGTCGATTTCCTTTACCTTATCCATAAGCTCAATAATGCTTGTCATATCACTTGACGCCTTTTTAAGCTCATCGTCGGTAAAATCAAGTTTACCAAGCTCTGCTAAGTATTTTACCATTTCTAAATCCATAATGATTTGTCCTTTCTATAAATCTTTTTTAGGGGCAGCCCTCTCTTGCAGGTCATGCCCCTCTTTCAAAACAGTCCACTGGACTGTTTTGAAATTCACCCTATGCGGAGCGCACTACGTAAGGGGAATTTCGCCGACTGCGGTCGGCGACAGGGCTCTGCCCTTGACCCGCCCAACGATGACGTTGGATCCAGTTCGTGTTCTATCTTTGTAAAATGTAAACACACAGCATCTCACGTTAATTATTTGCAAATAGTCCGACTTGCCGTTTCTCAATATTGAACATTTTAAATAACTTTCCAAAGGCAAAATGCCTCCGGTGGCTCACCGGGAAAAAGGCTTGAGCGAAAACTTTTTCTCAAGTTTCCAATACTTAGATTTTATTATACACTATTTTGTTAGCAAACGCAAGAGTTTTAAACGTAATTGATATTTTAGTAACTCTTGACATATAAAAGTATTTGTGGTATTTTGAAATCGGCAAAGGGGAGACAACCCATAACAAAAAAACAAGCCGAAAATTAAATATCTTGCTTTACTGCAAAAGGGGGAGTTACCCATAGAAAAAAACATTATTGTGGTAGACAAAGACGAAAACGAAATTGGAAAGACCTATCCCAAAAGGGCGAAAGGTCTTGTCAAAAAGGGTCGGGCAGAGTATGCAGGCGACCGTAAAATTCGTCTTTTAGAGCTTACTCATGTTCCGACCGTAAATAATGAAACGGAGGATATAAAAATGAGTAATATTATAAACTTTAATGCAGGAGATTTTTCTTTTAATAAGAAGTGCGGAAGCAATCAGGGTTACAAGGGCTTTATCACGAACAGTTTCGGTGAGAATATCGAAATGTTTGAAATAGGCGATTGGAACTGGAATTGGACGTCGATTATTTCAAAGCAGCACCTTGAAAAGAATACCGACTATGTATTCAGGTTCGGCGTTACTATGGGGAATAATGACACACAGGACGAAGTATTGAGGTTTTATATCCGTTTTGACGGTGATGAAGAAAACCAGACTATATATGTCCTTGAGCGTGGCAGGTATAAGCCTGTGATTTCCAAAAAACTCGGTGAAACTATTCTCAGAATATATGAGATAAAGTTTAACACGGGTGGCGCTGAAAATGTGGAATTTCTGTTTGATGCAATGAGAGCTGTAACTCAGATCATTCCTGTTAAGGAGTGTTCCGCATACGGAGAGCTTGAAGATCTAAGCTATGATGATTGGTGGCAAACCAGAAAAAATGAAATTTTAAAAGTGGGTGGCAATGTCATTAATCTTCAAGATGCTAATGTGTCATTAAAGATTTTACGAAAGTTAAAAAAGGCTTTACCTAAAACAGGAGACTATGTATTAAATCTTCAAGGTGCAAATATTTTTGATGATAAAGATGATAATGAATAAATCTTTGCATTAAAGTATAGTATTTAACCCGAAATTTTTTAGAGAGTATCTTTTGATACTCTCTTTATTTTTTTCACTAATTATCAGAGGTTTAAAGCCAAGTAAATTTTTTAGAACATTTTATAGAACAATGTCATATAATAAACTATCACACCTTTTGCTCCCCGTTTTTTAATATAAAGGTGTTTAAAACTTAATTGTGCGGTCAACACTAATATCAAATGAAAATGGGAGTGTTATATGTGTCGGGTTATTATGAAAACGGAATCCACAGGGGAGAAATATATTACGCAGATCTAAGCCCGGTAGTTGGTTCTGAGCAAGGGGGAATGAGACCTGTGCTTATTGTTCAGAACGATGTCGGGAACAAGCACAGCCCTACCGTTATAGCGGCGGCGATAACAAGCAAAATGGATAAGGCAAAGCTGCCAACGCATATTGCCGTAAATGCCTCAAGCTGCGGGCTTGCTAAAAACTCAGTAGTGCTTTTAGAGCAAATAAGGACAATTGATAAAACCCGCTTAAAGGAGAGAATGGGCGAGCTTGATACAAACTCAATGTCCGCTGTAAACAGTGCATTGTCGATTTCATTCGGCTTGGGCGGAGTGAACAGAACTTAAAATTTTATATATCATATTGCATAATACCTTTACTTATATAAAATAAACTTTGGTCAAAAAAGCTTTAAGCCAAAGCTTTTTCAGTAATTGATTTAACATATCGGCACCGAAATTCTTCGGTGTCGTTTTTTTAATTAAATGTTGTAAAAGAAAATAATTTTACATAAAATTCACATAAAAAGTTTTACAATTATTAAAATATGTTATATAAAATAAAGGTATCAATTTATACGGAGGTCTAGAAAATGAAGGTAAAAATTATAATTACAGCTTTTCTTATGGCGACAATGGCTGTTATGGCAGGTTGTGACGGACAAAAGACAGAATCGGTTTCAGACAGCGCTCAATCCTCGGTAAATACCTCTGACACCAGCATAATTGAGCAGTCTGACAGTTTAGCTGATACCCAGAGCGCAAGTACAGGTATTTCTGAAGAGAGTGCAAAAAAGACAGCCTTAGCTGACGCAAAGGTTTCGGAGACTGACGTTGATAATATTCGTGTAAAACAGTCAATTGACGATGGCGTTTCAATATACGAAGTGGATTTTTATGTTGATAATAAGGAGTACGAATACGAGATTTCAGCTCAGGACGGAAGTATTCTAAGCAAAGATACTGATATAGATAACGATTTCGGTTCAGCGGCACAAAGTAATGCAGGCGTGTCTTTAGATGATGCAAAGAAAACAGCATTGAGTAAGGTGAAAGGAGCGACTGAAAAAGATATTCGTATTCATTCTGATTACGACGACGGCAGACAGACATATGAGGGTTCTATAGTTTACAACGAAATGGAATATGATTTTGAAATTGACAGCGAAACAGGTAAAATCCTGTCATGGGAATCAGAATCGGTTTATGATGATTAGTTTAGTAATGTAACAGAAAGCACCTATCCGAATCCGGATAGGTGCTTTTGTAATATATACTTATACAATAGATTATGAATAATTCTTATGTATTTTATTTATCTTCAAGCTCTTTTAATTCTTTTAACTCTTCTTTGTCAATATTGCTTATTCCGTCTTTTAAGACTTTAATATCATCTTTTGTAAAAGTGTTCACAGCATCGGTATCTGAATTTTTAACTCTAATCTTACCCGTCAGAATATTGATGTCAACGACATTTCCTTTTCCGTCGGGAGTTTCTACATAAGCGCCGACTTTAGGAAGCCCCTTATTTAGCTCCTCATAACCGTCCTGCTCGTATTTCAAACAGCACATAAGTCTTCCACAGGTACCTGAAATTTTAGAGGGATTTAATGATAAGCTTTGATCCTTTGCCATTTTTATAGATACCGGCTGAAAGTCTCCTAAAAACGACTTGCAGCAAAATGGTCTACCGCAAATTCCAAGTCCTCCTAGCATTTTAGCCTCATCGCGAACCCCAATTTGCCTCAGCTCAATTCTTGTTCTGAAAACTGACGCCAAATCTTTTACAAGCTCTCTGAAATCTACCCTGTTTTCAGATGTGAAATAAAACAGCAGTTTATTATTGTCAAAGGTACATTCAACATCTACAAGGTTCATATTGAGCCTGTGCTTTGCTATTTTTTCTTCACAGATTTTAAATGCCTCTGCCTCGTTCTTTTTATTCTGTTCTATTTTATCAAGGTCCTTTTTAGTGGCAATGCGTATAATACTCTTTAGCGGAGCAGTAAGCTCCTCATCTTTTATTTTTCTGTTGCCAAGAACAACATCGCCGCATTCTACTCCGCGAGAGGTTTCAACAATTACTTTCTCACCTACGTTTATCTCAGTATCATTAGGTGAAAAGTAGTATATCTTTCCTACTCTTTTAAAGCGTACTCCTATTATTTCAGCCATATTATTCCTCCGAATTCCTATGATAATTTTAATTAAATCTACAAAATCTCTTTTATTTCAGAGCACAAAGCGTTCAATGCGAGATTTAAATTTCCGTTTAAATTTATTCTTTCGATATATTTTGTAATTACAAAATATATTTTTCTTGCTTTTGCTTTTGACATATATTCTGACAGCCTTACAGCGCCTTTTTTATAAGTGCTTATTAGATTCTTTTCTCCGCATCCGGCGTTAGCAGAAACAGTATCGCGGATAACTTCACAAAGAAGTTTTAAAACCGTCAAGGTCATTTGTTTTGTGCCTGTAAGCTCACTGAATTCTTTAAGCATTAAATATTCATCGCCTGAGATAACTGCGTCAGTAATACTCTTTGTTATTGTTACAGCATCAACTATGTCTTCGCCTTCTAAATAGCTTTTACATCTTCCTATGTTTCCGCCGAGTATTTCAACAGAGTTTTTTATGTTCTCAGCTTTGTACCCGTAATTGGCAAGAGCCGCTTCACAGGTGACTTTGCTTACCTCATGTACCGAAAGCGATACCACTCTTGAAATAATGGTCGGAATAAGCGAGGAGCGTGATTGAGCGGTAAGTATTATTACACAATGGTCGGGCGGTTCTTCAATAAGCTTAAGCAGCGCATTCTGTGCCGAAACAAGCGTGCTGTCCATATCTGCGATAATATAAATTTTATATCTTCCTTCATTGGGCATAACAGGAGCGCTTTCAACAATTTCGCGAATAGTATCAATTTTATAATTCCCACTTTTTCCGCTTGGTGCGGCGTAAATAACGTCAGGATGCGTTTTATGTAAAATCATTCGGCATGATTTACATTCGCCGCAGGGAACTCCGTTGCCCTTCTCGCATAAAAGCATAGCTGATATATAATCTGCGGCAGTTTTTTTGCCCAATCCCTTTTCGCCGTAAATAAGCATAGAGTTCACAACCCGGTTCTTTACAACCATTGAACGTACGGTACTTTTTAATATTTCATTTTCATATAATGAAAAATTCTCCATAACATAACCTTTTAAAGTAATTTTATTATAATCATAATCAAGAGGTCAGAGAAAAGATAAGCTAAGTTAAGTTTATGGGCAGTATTAAGACGCCATTTGCAAATAATATCAGTTATATTTTGAATGTATTATTTTAGATCTCTTGCCCTTACCCCTTGCCCCTTGTTTCTTGCTCTTTGTTTTAATCTTTAAGGATATTGTACCACATCAACAGAAAAAATGCTATACTTTTTAAGCAATTTTATATTGTTTCCATCAAAAACCTCTCCGCTTATTACCATAGGAATACAAGGCGGGCAAATTGATACAGGAGACGCGCATATTTTTCCCATTGCGTTATCAATCGGTATCGATTCAGATTTGCTGAATAAAGCGTCGCGAATAGACATCTTTTTCTCAGCTGCTTGGATATAAATATTCTCATCTTCAATGCGTTCTGAAACGGGTGTATTTGTAATGGTTTCTTTTATATCATTTAAAGCGCATAAAAGAGCATTAAAGTCATCTTCATTATTATCAGGCGAGATCATTAAAACTACCGCTGATATATCTGCATATTCACAGTAAATGTTATGCTTTTCAAGAGCGCGTAGAATTTCTTTTCCGCTTGTGCAGAGCCTTCCTGTAAGCAAAACAAGCTTAAGCGGCTCGGTATTCCTACTTTCAATGACATCAAAGCCTATGGATTTTATTGCAGATTTAAGCTGTTTAACTCTTTTGCAGGTTTTATCAAGTCTGTTTATGTATTCTTTATTGCTAAAAATTTTGTTGCATAAATCAAGGGATCCCAGAATTAAATACGACGGAGAGGTCGTTGCGAAAATTTGCATGGCCTCTTTGACGTTTGCTCTGATTTTAAACTCGTCTTTTGCTTTATAAGATATGTGAAGATATGCTCCTCCGGTAAGGCAGGGAAGAGTCTTATGTGCTGAATCGCAGCACATATCTGCTCCCAGCGCTAGGGGATGCATATTGTTTTTCAGAAAGTTTAAATATGCGCCGTGTGCGTTATCAACAAGAAGAGGTATATCATATTTTCTGCAAACGTCAGATAAGCCTTTCACATCAAGCATATTTCCCAGATAATCGGGAGTGGTTATATATACAGCATCAGGGAGCTTGTCCTTTTTATAAGAAGTCAAAGCCTTTTCCAGTTCAGAGGCAGACAGTCTCATTGTACACACAGATGTGAGCGTTTCTTCGGGGTAAAGCCAGTCAACGTTAATATCTATCAATGCGCAGGCGTTGATAAATGATTTGTGTACATTTCTTGCGGCAAGTATTTTGTGCTTTTTACCTTTTACTGCCAGAAAAAGCATTGTTTTAATAGCAAGAGTTGAGCCTTCTGTTGAATAGACTGTAAGAGCAGAATTAAATAGCTGCGATGCAACTTTTTCGCTTTCGCTGATTATTCCTTTATCTGATGCGCTGAAAAGAAAATCAGCGCCAGTAATTTCTGTAATGTCAAACGCTGCAATAGAACCTGATTCACCGAGACCTCTGCCTTTGTGTCCGGGCATATGAAACCTTGTGCTGTTTTTGTTTTTGTACTCAGTTAAGAAGTCATAAATCGGCGTCTTCATCATCAATAAAGCTCCTGAAATTGGTATATTTTAATCGCTCGTAAATCCTGTTACGAGCTCTTTTGATAGTCCTTGATACTGTGGATTTGTTTACTCCGTATTCAAGGGCAATTTCGTGAATTTTCATATTGTTCATATAATACTTTATGATATATTGTTTCTGCGTTTTTGTCAAATCATCGTTAATTATTTCGTGCAGAAATTTTATTACCTTTCTGTTGGAGGAAGAGGCATATTCTCCTGTTTTTACCTTTTGTTCAGAATAGAGAAATTCGATAGGAACTCTTTTGTTTGTATATTTTTTCATCAGACTAATATGTTTCCTTTCATACTCTTTAAACGATGTTGTTTAACCTTTAGGCGTCTTTTTTAATATGCTGACTTCCGTTTTCGGCTTAAAATAATTTTCTATCATTCTTGCACTGTGCAGAACATCAAGATATTCCGAATAAAGCGTGTCACAACGTCTTGCAATGGATTTCTTTTCATTGACGTCGGTTGTTTCTCTGTCCTTAGCCTTTAGATATTCGATCTGCTTTTTCAATGCGTCTGCGGTCTTAATGTAAGCTCTGAATAAATTTTTCATAAATTTTATGTCCTTTCTATAAAGTCGATTATT
>CANRKQ010000067.1 GCA_947631265.1 uncultured Clostridia bacterium
AATATACAAAAGAATATTAATCGGCAAAGCAGTTGAAAAGCTGTGACGCAAAGCTATAGGGCCTTTAAAATGGTAGCCAGTTGCATTAATGTATCATTGCCGGTTTCTATGTAGAAATAGGGCAATTTTTTATTATATGAAACATTGACTTATTTTGAAATAAAAAAAGAGGTGTTATATTATGAAATCAACAAAAAGGACAATAAGCTTGATAGTTGCGTTTGCAATGGTATTTAGTACAATGACCGTTTCTGCACAAGCAGCATCTTCCAAGGCGGATATTGTAGGAAAAACTATTGTCAGGGGAAATTACCGTTATAAGGTTGTTTCTGTAAAAGGCAAAAAAGGAACTGCAACTCTTGTCGGTGCCAAGACAAAGAAAATTACATTTGTGAAGATGCCCAAAACAATAAAGATTAAGGGCTATAAGCTAACTGTAACAGGCATCGGAAATAATGCATTCAAAAAGTATAAAAAGCTGAAAACAGTAAAAACCAATACTGAGTTGAAAACAATCGGAACTAACGCATTTGCTAACTGTACAAAATTAAGCAAAATTAAGATTTCCACAAAGAAATTGAAGAGCGTAGGCAAAAATGCACTAAAGGGAATTAGCAAAAAGGCTGTAATCGAAGTGCCTAGCGACTCAAGCAAAGCTTACAGTAGTTTGCTGAGTAGTAAAGGTCAGACGTCATCAGTTAAGATTTTAACTTCTGGTGAAGAGTTAGTAAATACAGTAACAAATCAGAGTGTAGAAACAGTACAACCTAATAAGTTGTTATTGGCACAGAAAGTACAGCAACCACAGTCTGTTGCAAAGTTAGCAACTACTACAACATTAGCTGAAACAACTGCTACAACTGAAGAACCAACAACTACAACAGAGACTGTTACAACATTGGCTACTACAGATGAGGAGCCGACTACTACAACAACATTTGCTGAAACAACTGCTACAACTCAAGAGCCAACAACTACAACAGAGACTGTTACAACGCTGGCTACTACAACTGAAAAGCCAACTACTACAACTACGTCTGTTGCAACAACGACTGCTACAACTACTCAAAAACCGACAACTACAACAGCAGCTGTTACAACAAAGGCTACTACAACTGAAGAGCCAACAACAACTACAACAACTACATCTGCAACAACCACTACCACTACTACCACAACAACAACTACTACAACGACAGAAAGACCGACAACTACGACAGCGGCAGTTACAACAACTGCAAAGTCGACAACTACGACAGCGGCTGTTACAACAGCTCAAAAGCCGACATATACAACAGCGGCAGTTACAACAACCGCAAAGCCAACTACTACAACAGCAGTAGTTACAACAACTACTACGACAACAGCAAAACCTACAACAACAACGACAACAACAGCTAAGCCGGCAACAACAACAACTACAAAGGCTAAGCCGACAACTACAAAGGCAAAGCCAACAACCACAACAACAACTACAACAACCGCAAAGCCAACAACCACAACAACAACGACAACAGCTAAGCCGACTACAACAACAACCACTACCACTACTACCACAACAACTACTACAAGTCATATACATACATTTGACGCATGGAAGGTAACTAAAGAGTCTGCATGTAATGCTTACGGAGAAAAAACACGTTCATGCACAACTTGCGGTTATGTAGAAACAGCAAGGACTCCTTTAGCTGATCATATACTGGTAAGCGACGATGTAATAAATGCAACATGTACAGAGTTTGGTAAGAAGTACTCTCATTGTTCTGTATGCGGTCAGGTATTCTTTAGAATTATAGGTCAACCTCTGGGACATAAGTATGACGATGATTTTACCGTTGATGTTGAAGCTACTTGCACAAAAGAAGGCTCTAAATCAAAGCATTGCTTGAATGATGGATGTACATCAAAAATAGACGTAACAGTTATACCGGCTCCAGCAACAGGACATAATTATGTTGTCGAGTCTCAAACGGATGCTACTTGTACTGAAAATGGTGTTATAACTAAAAAATGTACTAACTGCGGAGAAATAGTTAAAGAGTATAAAACCAAATTAGGTCATGCTTATGATTATGAATATACAATAGACTTAGAGCCAACATGTACAATTCCGGGTGAGAAGTCAAGACATTGTACAAGAGAAGGCTGTAATGCAAGAATGGATATAATAAGAATCAATAACGGCGGACACACTTGGGGTAAAGTTAATGTAGAAAAGATGCCAACATGTAATGAAACAGGTACTGGTACTCAAATTTGTGAAGCTTGCAGGGCAACTAGAACCGTTACGATTGAGACGACAGAAGAAGGTTTAATTACTCAAAATCCAATTGAAGTTACTTGGAAAGGCGATGAAGAAACAGAAAAATTTGTTGACAAGTATGGAGAAGTTGGCACAATTTGGTTTGCAAAGTTTAAATGCGATACAGCTAAATGTGAAGGCTTTGACGGTGGTAACTCTAGCGTTATGGTAAGCAGAAGAGCAGAAAAGGATACAATAACAAAAGAAGCACCTCAAGCTAGAGCCGGTTACGTATTTGTTGGTTGGAAAGTTTCTATAGAAGAAATTGGGGAAGAAAAAGTACCTATTAAGGTATATGAAGCTAAATATGTTTCTATAGTAAATAATTAAGGCTCTATGTCCATATTTGAGACAAAAGTTAAAAGAAAAATGTATGCGAGCAGCTGCCGTAAGGTGGTTGCTTGTTTGTTATTGAGGTGTTAGTGAGAAAAGATATAGTGTAGTATGGTTAGTATTATTAATAAGAAACAAACGCGGAGAATAAATTAACGCCATTTGAGCTTTAAAGTTTAGGTGGCGTTTTATATATAAAAAACCCCGATTAACTGTTGCAGTTTTTCGGGGTTTTTGTTTTTAAGAATAAGTTATATTTATGATATTTACTTCTGAATTGAGTAAATTATTTGAGCTCAACAGTAGCTCCTGCATCTTCAAGCTTGGTTTTGATTTCCTCAGCCTCAGCTTTAGCAATGCCCTCCTTAATTGCCTTAGGAGCAGATTCAACAAGCTCCTTAGACTCTTTAAGTCCAAGACCTGTAATTTCTTTAACAGCCTTGATAACAGCCATTTTAGCGTCACCGAATGATGCCAAAACTACGTCAAATTCTGTCTTTTCCTCTTCAGCAGCAGCGCCGCCTGCAGCAGGTGCAGCAGCTGCAACAGCAGCAGTTACGCCAAATTCCTCTTGAATTGCATCTACAAGCTCTGAAAGCTCAAGAACTGAAAGCTCTTTAATATCTTCTACAAATTTTAAAATTTTCTCTGAAGCCATGATAATTTTCTCCTTTAATAATAATTTTGTCTTGAGGTTTAAACCTCTTACTTTTGATTTTAACTTTTACTTTTACTTTAACTTTAATTTTACTTTAGCAAGGCAGTCTAAGCTGCGTCGCCTTCGTTTTTGCTGTCAACAACAGCTTTGAGGATTGCAGCAAGTCCCTGTATAGGTCCTTGTAATGAACCAACAAGCTGTGCAAGCAGTACATCTTTCGGCGGGATTTTTGACAGAGCCATAACTCCAGCCTCGTCATAAATGTCTTCTCCGATAAAGCCTGCCTTAAGAGTAAACTTGTCATCGTGTTCGCTTGCGAATTTTCCAAGTATTCTGGCAGGAGCTGTTTGGTCATCACTTGAAACAGCAATGGCAGTTGTACCCTCAAGCACATTTGTCAGATCGTCCATTCCGCAGTTTTTCATTGCAAAACGCAGCATGGTGTTCTTTTCAACAGAATAAGTAACGCCTGCCTCTCTGAGCTCTTTTCTAAGCTTAGTATCTTCCTCAACAGTAATGCCTCTGTAATCGACAAGCACACCGGCTGTTGCGTTTTTTAGAAGTTCGATCAATGCGTTTACCTTCTCTTGCTTTTGAAGTAATACCTTCTCACTTGGCATAATAGATTTCACCTCTTTATAATGTATTTCCGTATCAAAAATAAAATCCCCTTCTATCAAAAGACAAAAGAGGAACAAAGTTATCCTATTGAACTTTGCTATTCTTTCCTCGGCAGGATTTACGGTTTATGCCACCTGCTGTCTTTAGATACGAATGCAAAATGTATTATAGCATATATTCATTTTATTGTCAAGCATTTTACTAAAATTTTTATACTGCATATTCAACTATAAAATATTCGTAAACTTTATCAATAACGTGAGTAATATGGTGGGTAATATCAACCTTTTCGCTATTTCTTTTTTATTAACGATTTATTGACACATTTTGTTGTAAATGATAGAATTTCATAACAAATATTAGAAATTTGTAATATAATCGATAGTGAAATGTTTTTTGCAGATAAATGAAAAACAACAGCGAGGACAATTATTTCATCCTCGCTGATTATTTTTTCGCAGAGTTAAATACTCTGTGATTAATAATTTATCATATATAAGTTTTAATGTCAAGCATTTTATGCTAGTGTTTACAAATTATTAATACTTATGCTGCGATTTTTAAAAACATATAAGGCTTAACCGCGTATTTTTCCTAGAAAACGCCGTCAGATTAGCCGTCGGACCTTTAAATATTACATATTTCTGAAGGAGGTTTTATCGTGTCAAGAAAAGGAGAAAATATTTATAAGAGAAAAGACGGAAGATGGGAGGCAAGGTTTGTTCTCAGCAGATCGATTGATGGATCTATACATTACGGTTATTGCTATGGTAAAAGCTATAAAGAAGTCAAGGAAAAAGTATCTGTGAAAAAAGCTCTGCTGATTTCTGATGTAAAGGACGCATCTAAAAAAGGCTCTGAAAAATTTTCATACTATTGTCGGGAATGGCTGTTTTTGATAAATCAAAAGGTCAAAGAATCTACCTATGTAAAATATGTGACCGCTGTTAATAATCATATTATACCTCTGCTTGGTCAGATGCGTATTGGCGAGATTTCTTCTGTAGTTATAGAGAAGTTCAGCAGGGAATTAACTATAGTAAAGGGTTTGTGCTCAAAAACTGTTAAGGATGTTCTTGTTGTGCTTCAGGCTATTTTGAATTATACATCTAAAAATTACAACGGTATGCCGACAATTGAAATCAATTACCCTAAAGAACAGAAAAAGGAAATGCGCGTTTTGTCATCTCAAGAGCAAAGAACATTTACAAATTATCTGCTTGAAAACCCCGATATTTATAAAATCGGCATTTTGATTGCTCTGACTACAGGCTTGAGAATAGGCGAAATCTGTGCGCTGAAGTGGAAAGATGTTTCTCTTGAAAATATGACAATAAAAGTATCGTCAACTATGCAGAGACTTAAAAATATCGATGAGAACAGTAATGCAAAAACAAAGGTAGTAATAAGCGAGCCTAAAAGCGATAACTCGGCAAGAATTATTCCGTTGATTGACTTTACAGCTAATCTTTTTAAACTGCTCGGTAACGATAACAGCAGTACGGGATTCGTTTTAAGCGGAAGTGAGAATAATTTTGTTGAGCCTAGGACACTTCAATACAGACTTAGCAAATATACTAAGGAGTGCGGTCTGGAGGGCGTTCATTTTCATACTCTGCGACACTCTTTTGCAACAAGATGTGTAGAGGTCGGATTTGAATTGAAATCGCTCAGCGAGATTCTCGGTCACTCAAGCCCTACAATTACTATGCAGAGATATGTTCATTCGTCCCTTGAGCTTAAAAGGTATAATATGAATAAACTCGAACTTATCGGCTATTAGTTATCGCCGTCAGCTTTACCGTCAGACTTTCTGAAAACGAAGAAATTTCAAGGAAATATATTAGCTTTTAACAGAGTATTTAACTCTGCGAAAAACAGTTGTATTTCTAGTATTTTCTGTTAAATGTATTTTTATACATTTTAATTTTTATTTCAGAAAGGACGAGTTTTTTTGAGCGATAACAGCTTTGATGAAAATAATTTCGACAGTCTGGACAATGAGCAAGTTGAGATTGTTCAAAATCCGGTTAGTAAAAAGCGCAAAGCAATTAAAATCATTCTTCTTATTCTTCTTATGATATTTCTCGTAGCTGCAGGAATTTTCGTCTATTCACGTCTTGCAAAAAGCGAGGTTCAGCCGGTGCAGGGCGGCGTTGGTTTGTATTTTGACCCAAACGCCAAAGATTATACACAGCCCACCACTGCGGCGACCACTAAAAGAGGAGTTAAAATTCCCGGCTGGCCTTCGATTACTGTTCCGAAAGATCAAACGGAAATAGGCGTCGATTTTTACAACCCCGAAGAAAACGAGGGTCTTTATTACCTTACATTTGAGCTTCGTCTGCCGGACGACAGTAAACAGGGCTATGAGGTGCTTTATAAATCGGGTCTTGTTGAGCCGGGTAAGCACATTCAAAGTATAACGCTTTCTCACGGTTTTGACAAGGGCGAATATGACGCAATTGTTCACGTTCAGCCGTATCGTATTGATAAGGACAAAACCCCTACCAATAATGCAGATATGAAAACAAAGTTGGTTGTAAAATAATTACATAAAAAAGAAAGAAAATAAATCACGGTATCTGCGCGCTGTAAAAGGCGTGTTAAAGATATAAATTTTTAAGGAAAGGAGGAAACAAACATGAAAAAGATTTTATCATGTGTAATGGCATTGTCAATTGCTGTATGCGCTGCAATGTCAGCTTCAGCTGCTGCAACTCCAACAGAGGTAACTAGTGCTGGTAATGCTACTCAAAAAATTACTTTCAATAATGGTAATGCAGCGTATAGTGTAACTATCCCTGCTGATGTAACTTTGGCTAATATTTCTGCTTCTCAATCTGCTGGTGAAATTAATGCTGAAGTTACAGCGTTAGATCACGGTGCAACGCTTAAAGTTACTGTTACTTCTCAAAATAACTTTAATTTATTTTGTGCTGCTGAATCAGGTCAACACAAAATAGGCTACAAGCTTAAGGCAGATAGTGAGGAGATAACACAGGGTGGAGAGGTAATTAGTACAACTGAAACTCTTTCTGCTCCTAAAGCACTTACTATTGACGAATTTAAACCGGATGCTACTCTTTGTGCAGGTGATTACGCTGATATTTTAACATTTGCAGTTTCTGCAGATTAATAATAGCTGAAAAATAATCCGTAAATAAACGGATTAAAAAAAGGGAGGGAGCAGCCTTGCGGCTAGTATTTAAGAGATTGTTCTCTATTTTACTTATATGCTGTCTGTTCCCTATTTCGGCTATAGCGGTGCAGGCAAGCGAACAGCTGAACGAGACAAACACTGTGGGCGAAACTGTCGTATCCATAGTGCTTTGTCAAGTCAGCGTCGCAGCGGACAATGAAGTGAAAGCCGCCGGCTTTACAGTCAACGGAAAGCCGTATACC
>CANRKQ010000068.1 GCA_947631265.1 uncultured Clostridia bacterium
GAAAGGAGACGACAGTTATGGATAAAATTTGGAATTTACTTTATCGTACTGCAAAAGCAGTACAAAAGAACAGAAAATGAAACCTATGTGCATTGGTATGATTGTATTACAGATTATATATTATAATCCGAGTTGTAATAATTTATTAAAATTATACTTTTTGTAATATTTCTTTCTTGTTTAACATTATAAAATAAAAAGACCGTCTCATAAGAAACGGTCTTTTGCTTTTATAGAAAAGAATATTGTTAAAATGCTGTTTTGTAAAGCTCAAGAATTGATTCTACCGTGCATGGCCTTGGGTTGCCGCCTGTGCAAACATCTGCAAATGCAGATTCTGCAAGTGCCTGCAAATCTTCTTCTTTAACGCCGATCTCGTGAAGTTTTGCAGGAATGCCAACGTCTTTTGAAAGCTGCTTAACAGAGTCAACTGCGGCTTTTCTGTATTCCTCCTGAGACATCGACTCTGTTCCCTCAACGCCCATTGCCTTTGCAATGTCTCTGAACTTCTCGCCTGTGTATTCAGCGTTGTATTCCATTACATATGGCAGGAGTACAGCGTTTGCTATACCGTGAGGTGTGTCGTAGAAAGCTCCCAGAGGGTGTGCCATACCGTGAACTACGCCAAGTCCTACGTTTGAGAAACCCATACCTGCAACATATTGACCGAGTGCCATATCTTCACGTCCCTGTGGATCGTTATCGCAAGCGGCCCTCAGCGAGCGAGAAATAATCTCGATCGCCTTAAGATGCATCATATCGGTAAGCTCCCAAGCGGCAAGAGTTGTGTAGCCTTCTATTGCGTGGGTGAGAGCGTCCATACCCGTTGACGCTGTCAACCCTTTAGGCATTGATGACATCATATCGCTGTCAACTATCGCTACTACGGGAATATCATGCGGGTCAACACATACGAACTTTCTCTTCTTCTCGGTGTCTGTGATAACGTAGTTTATAGTTACCTCAGCGGCTGTTCCCGCTGTTGTTGGAACTGCAATAATCGGTACGCATGGCTCTTTAGTTTCAGCAACTCCCTCCAGAGAAACAACATCAGAAAACTCAGGGTTGTTTATGATAATTCCTATGCCCTTTGCTGTGTCAATAGGCGAGCCTCCGCCGATTGCTATTAAACAATCAGCACCTGCGTTTTTAAAGGTATCAACTCCGCTTTTTACAATATCTACTGTTGGATTTGCCTTAACTTTGTCAAAAATTTCATAAGCCAAAGACGCTTTGTCCAGTAAATCTGTTACTTTCTTTACAACATTGAACTTTATCAGGTCTTTGTCTGTTACAATAAGAGCCTTTTTAAAGCCTCTTGCTGTTGCCTCGGTAACTATCTCTGAAATAGCTCCTGCACCGAAATATGAGGTTTCGTTTAAAATCATTCTGTTTGCCATAGTTTAAAACTCCTTTATTTTTGTTATAGCTTAACTACAATTTTATTATAGCCGATATTTGTGACGCTTTCAAGATAATTAAAGGATAATTTTGCACAAAAAATATACATATTTTTTGGAAGGCTCACTATTGTAAAACAGCAGGCACAAAAAATGTGCCTGCTTTAATGCTATCCATTTATATTTTTATAAACTACTTTTTTTCCTATCAAAATCTTAGCATTTCTAACGCCGCTTCCTTTTAGTTTTTTATTGAGTGATTTTGCAACCTTCTTGTTTTTAACAACAAACTTTATGCCTCTCTTGGTGTTTTTTAAAGCGTTTTTACCGATTTTAGGAATCTTTTTCGCATTTTTAATCGTTACTTTTGAAAGATTTTTACAACCATTAAAGGCTAATCTATTGATAGTTTTAATTTTTTTAGGAAATGTCACACTTTTTAATTTTTTACAATTACTAAAAGCGCTTGTTCCAATCAAAGTTAAACCATTGCTAAATTTTATTGATTTTAGATTTGTATTACTAAAAGCACACAACCTTATTTTTTTTATATTTTTAGACAAAGTAATCTTAGTAAGTTTTGAATCTCTAAAAGCCTTTTCTTTTATTTCCTTAAGGCTATCAGGTAAATTTATTTTTGTAATTTTAGAAGAAGCGAAAACACTAGCACCCAAATAGATTAATGTATTCGGAAGCTTTATGTTTTTGGCATTCTTAAATCCATTTCCACCTAAACGATAAATCTTTTCTACTCCGTGGGGAATAATAACATCTGTACTGCAATTGAAAGACATAAATATTTCTTTTTCATCCTTTGAGAAAAGCATATCGTTTTTATAGCTATAATACGGATTGTTTGGATCTACAGAAAGCTTTATTTTTGGACAGCCAATGAACCAACTTTTGTAATCGCTGCTATGGAAATCAAAGGTTCTAGGTTTTGCTGAATTATAATCTTCGTATTTTATTTTTTTGTAGTTATCACTTCTTCCCATAGCAGTATGGGACGGTATATTAATTTTCAAAAGATTTGTAAAATCCTCAAACGCTGTTATATTATAAATTGTATCAGGCAACATGATTTCTTGAACATTATTATTAGTGTATTTCGTTTCAGGTTTATTCTTTTTGGTAACTATATAACTTCCGCATAAATCTAAATCAGTCACTAAAAACTCTATTCCGTCACAAGTAACTTTTTCAGGTATCTCTACCATTTTAATATTAGGTATATCAACAACTGTGGCTGAGTAAGGTACTTTCACTGAGCCATATTGAACATTTTCCTTTAGAATATATGTAAAATCACCTATTGTTGTTTTAGTTTCTTCGTAATAAGACGTTGTTCCGTTATAGTATGCAAACGCATTATCCGAAAATATACTAACTGTTAATATAATTAAACTTAATGTATAAAACAATACCTTTTTCATAATAATTACCTTCTAGTATTTTCTTATGTTGAAATTTTCGCCCATTCACTTGCAGAAAATCTTGATAATTCCTTCATACTTATACTAGCGTTGTAAAACGCAAAAAGTCTCACTAAATTATTAAAAAACCAGACGCATTAAGCATCTGGTTTTTTAATCTATAATATCAATCGTTACTCTTTACTATTTCTCTCGGGCTTGTTCTGCCGATAATCGTGAACGGCATTATCAGAGAGATTATGAAATTAAACAAAAGTACGGCGCAGCAGGAAATCAATTGCCATTTTCCAATGCTTATTACCGTTTCCTTTGAAAGTCCAAAATAGTCTGCTAAAAAGATTACTATACCTGTGAGAATTACCGCCATTAGTGTGGTGATAAAGGTTGAGCATACGCTTATTAGTGCGCATTGTTTCCAACGTGAACCGCATATATAGAGTATTCCATAGTTTCGCAGTTGCTTTTTTGTGTTTATCGCTGATAAGCAGATAGATGAAATCGCTAGAAATATAAGTATACATATTATCATCGGAATAATTGTAAATGCTTGCTCCTTTGCATCACGAAGGCTTTTTTTGTTTACAGTTTCAAGATTATATACCTGACCGTATTGTGATAGCTTTGTCTTAGCGTCTGACAGTTCTTCTTTTGTCGCGTCATTATCAAATGTTACAAATGATGTCCCGAAAGTAAGTGTCATACAATTCTTTTCATCTAATTCATTTTTCGTAATGACAAGATATGGCTCTTCTTCATCAGATGAATTGTATGGATAGTACTGTGCAGCTATAGTTTCAAAATCAGTCCGTGCGCTTACATCTGCTGCTACTGCTGAGGTGGATTGATAAAATAATCTCTCACCATCTTCAATTTCACCAACTATTTTTATGGTTATAGGTTTTTCATTTCCTTTCTTATCCTTTGTCTTTGTGTTAATAACGCTCCCCGTCGTATAACCTAAGCTGTTCTTTGTTATGACTGCGCTTAATTCGTCGTTTTTACTGCTTTTGGATATGTCACTTAGCCATTTTCCGCTCTTCATCATCGGCTTGTGTGATTTAATTATAGCTTTGTCTAGTGTTATAGCATTTATGTAATCACCTGGCTCCAGTTGCCCAGATGTTTCTTTCAGTTCAAAAAATTCTTGACCGGTTGAGTATATCTTGTCAATTTTATCTGAAAAAGAATATAATTGGTCGTTGATGACAGTTTCGCCGAAATCGTTAATACTTATATTAACCATAAAGCCTTTTGATTGCAGTATGCCCTTCATAGGCAGATAGTATTTCAGCGTTGACATAAATGATGATATTAACAGTATGATAAGAGTTAAAACTAATGTCAGCTGCAATAAATTGAAAAAATTATATCCTTTGTTCCTTAGTATCTCTTTTAAACTTAATTTCAAAATCATATTCTTTCACCGCCCTTTAATAGTGAAACAGGGGACTTTTTAATATGTCTGTAGATCAGAATATTCAGTATTATGTATATTACTAAAATATATAATAAAAATGTTATACAATAATTCTTCAAGCTGTATACAACATAGGCATACTCATAATGAGATATTACAATATCTTTAACGAAAATGTCAAAAATACAAGCGCTTAATATAAACACAATAATTGATATTATCATTGTTTCAATAATATATAGTCTTCTGACTTTGTTCACAGTTGCACCTGTAATCCTTAAAATTGCAAGCTCTTTTTGTCTTGTCATTAAAATATATTTGAATAAAAGTATCAGGTTTATTGATACCAATAAAGCTACCACTATTGCAATAATCAGGTTTGTGTTATAAAATCTTATCTGCTCTGCGTCTGAAACAGCTATGTTAGGCAGTTCAACCTGCCTGTCTGAAAAATATTTTAAATATGACTGCTTGATTTGTGCAAATTCATTTTTTGTTAATGGCGTGTTTAGTTTAAATACCAATGTATCTATAATATAAAAATTATCGTCAACAGCCTCAAAGGGAATATGTATACACCCAAGATATTGAAATTTTCCGATAACTTCATATTTTATATTATTTAAAGTCAAATAATATTTTTTATTCTTTTTGTTATATTTTAGTTTTCCATCAAACAATGGGTTTTCTTTTATGGATTCTATGTCAGCAATGCAAACTTTTTTATCGCTTATATATTCTTCTTCAGTAAACCATCTGCCGCCTTTCCACCAGCCGCCGTTTTTTAAATCTTCATAAGCAGCAGCTGATGATATTTTGCCATTTTTAAAATTATATCCGAAATTTATGTATGTTTGCATAGCGTCAACTTTGTTTTCGTCAAATTCTTCGTCCGGAAATACAATAGCATCTAAATCAAATGTACAGTTTGTGCCAAGACCGTCTAATTTATCAGGTATACAATTAATTAATTCTCTGTAAAATGCTTTAACTGTTTCCGCCTTTAATGGATTATCCTTTGAATTTTTATAAGACAACTCATATAATAAATAGTCGGAATCAGTTACATCATACTTTTCACCTGTAAGCGGATCATATAATCCATCGGGTTGCTTTTGTTCTTGTATTTTGCTTTCGCTATAATTTTGGTATACTCCCATTGAGAAAAACAGAATTAAAACTGCTGAAATCTGGCACAACAAAAACAGATTGAAAATCAGTCTGTTTTTTGTTGCGAATTGCTTTAAATTGCCCAGTAGAATCATTTATATCCCCTGCTTTAAAAAGATTTATAATAAGAAAATACGTGATATGTACCGGAGTCATAAGCAGTATCCTAATTTAATAGATGTACATCTTCTGTTAGGACAAATAATACAGTAACTGCAGATACATAATAACATATATTTATTAGAAAGTAAAGGGAATATTATCTAAAAAAATTATTTTTGTAGAATTATACAATGAAAATCATATTCTTTCACCGCCCTTTAATAGTGAAACAGGGGACTTTTTAATATGTCTGTAGATCAGAATATTCAGTATTATGTATATTACTAAAATATATAATAAAAATGTTATACAATAATTCTTCAAGCTGTATACAACATAGGCATACTCATAATGAGATATTACAATATCTTTAACGAAAATGTCAAAAATACAAGCGCTTAATATAAACACAATAATTGATATTATCATTGTTTCAATAATATATAGTCTTCTGACTTTGTTCACAGTTGCACCTGTAATCCTTAAAATTGCAAGCTCTTTTTGTCTTGTCATTAAAATATATTTGAATAAAAGTATCAGGTTTATTGATACCAATAAAGCTACCACTATTGCAATAATCAGGTTTGTGTTATAAAATCTTATCTGCTCTGCGTCTGAAACAGCTATGTTAGGCAGTTCAACCTGCCTGTCTGAAAAATATTTTAAATATGACTGCTTGATTTGTGCAAATTCATTTTTTGTTAATGGCGTGTTTAGTTTAAATACCAATGTATCTATAATATAAAAATTATCGTCAACAGCCTCAAAGGGAATATGTATACACCCAAGATATTGAAATTTTCCGATAACTTCATATTTTATATTATTTAAAGTCAAATAATATTTTTTATTCTTTTTGTTATATTTTAGTTTTCCATCAAACAATGGGTTTTCTTTTATGGATTCTATGTCAGCAATGCAAACTTTTTTATCGCTTATATATTCTTCTTCAGTAAACCATCTGCCGCCTTTCCACCAGCCGCCGTTTTTTAATTCCTCATAATCAACGGTTGATGACATTTTGCCATTTTTAAAACTATATCCGAAATTTATGTATGTTTGCATAGCGTCAACTTCATCATCGTCAAGATCTTTGCCCGAAAAATTAATAGCATCTAAATCAAATGTACAGTTTGTGCCAAAACCGTCTAATTTATCGGGTATACAATTAATTAATTCTCTGTAAAATGCTTTAACTGTCTCCGCCTTTAATGGATTATCCTTTGAATTTTTATAAGACAACTCATAAAATAAATAGTCGGAATCAGTTACATCATACTTTTCACCTGTAAGCGGATCATATAATCCATCGGCATGCTTTTGTTCTTGTATTTTGCTTTCACTATAATTTTGGTATACTCCCATTGAGAAAAACAGAATTAAAACTGCTGAAATCTGGCACAACAAAAACAGACTGAAAATCAGTCTGTTTTTTGTTGCGAATTGCTTTAAATTGCCCAGTAGAATCATTTATATCCCCTGCTTTAAAAAGATTTATAATAAGAAAATACGTGATATGTACCGGAGTCATAAGCAGTATCCTAATTTAATAGATGTACATCTTCTGTTAGGACAAATAATACAGTAACTGCAGATACATAATAACATATATTTATTAGAAAGTAAAGGGAATATTATCTAAAAAAATTATTTTTGTAGAATTATACAATGAAAATCATATTCTTTCACCGCCCTTTAATAGTGAAACAGGGGACTTTTTAATATGTCTGTAGATCAGAATATTCAGT
>CANRKQ010000069.1 GCA_947631265.1 uncultured Clostridia bacterium
ATAGTAATTCTAAGTATTTAATTGGAACGCTAACACATTATATACTATATATAACTAATTTATTTAATATTATTCAAAGCGAAAATCCCGGCAGATCATTTAAAATCTGTCGGGATTTTCATCTCTAATCATTAATCAATAATTAATAACACTTCTCATATAACCATTTCTCCTTAGCAGTGACAGTTCAACCGCTGCTTCTGCACTAATGAGAAGCAGCTTATGTACTGTCATAGTTTGGATAAATCATTGCCCCAATGGGCTATATTTAGGAATATTTAGAAGGCTTTTTACTGTCACCTTTGGCATAGTTAGATTGACAGTGGGTTACCTTTGTTAAGCTCGCCAATGTACAATCCTTAACTTTATCTCACTCAAAGGCGGCAATAGATGCAACGTCACCGTTGCCTATTTTACTTTTACTTTTCTGAGCTTCTTATTCCACTTGCTATATACCTTATGAGCTACTCCATTCTTATCCTTGTACGTTGTGTACGCTCTCACTCTTACATAGTAAGTCTTTTTACTCTTTATTTTCTTATTCTTGATCGTTAACTTCTTCTTAGAAGTAAACTTTTTAAATATTACCTTCTTAAAGTTCCTTTTTGCTGATATCCTTACTTCATAGCCTTTTGCTTTCTTGACCTTATTCCAAGATACTGTTATCTTCTTTTTGGTCTTGCTCTTGACTGTCAGCTTTGTTATCTTCGCTTGCTTCATTGCTTTCTTGGCTGCTTCCTTATCCTTCTTTACAACTTTCGGACTTCTTGTTGTCTTTACCGTTGTTGAAGGCGTATTATTTGCAGTCTGTGATGGTGCTGTTGGCTTTGTCGGCGTAGGCTCTTCTTTTTCCTTTAGAGCCTCTATTGCCGCATTAATTGCGTCTTTTGCTGCGTTTAATTCTGCAACTGTTGCATCATCTTTTAATGCCTTTGCAGCCTCTATTGCCTTTGTCAACTCTGCATAGCTTTCTGCTGTATACTTATCTGCATCAAGAGCCTCTGCATCTGCTATTGCTTTTGCTAATTGCTCCTTAACTACTGTTGCATCAGTTATTGTTTTCAGTATATGTCCTGTGTCATCTAGGAACTCTATCTTTGTTATTGCAAAAACATAATCCTTTGCATTTGGATATCCATATGTATAACCTATTATGCTATAACTCTTTCCAGATTCTTCTATTGGACTGGTAAGATTCAAAACTGCTGTGCAACCCTTTTCGCCTAACTTCTCTTCTCCTACTCCTCTAATCTCACTGTCACTTTTGATTCCGCCTACATCAACTGAATAATTTGTTGTAAAATAATTATTAAACGATGTATCATCTGCGCAATCAAATGTTAATTTGATTCGAGTTGCTCCTACCATCGATTCATCTGTAGTACCTCTATAGAATGGCATTGTAGTATAGTTATAACGTACATACGCAAAAGGAGCACCTGCAGGTATTACTACCTGATCTACTTCAAGACCTTCTTTTGCAGTTTTAAGTGCAGATATTGCTTTTTGGATCTGTGTCTTTGTTGCTGTATCCTTTGATAAAGCATTTGCACTATCTACTGCACTTTTTAGCTTAGCATAGCTATCCACAGTAAACTCGCTCTTATCAAGTGATTCTGCGTCATTTATCAGTCCTTCAAGCTCCGTCCACAACTCTGTTGTATCAGCAAGTGAATTTTTCAAAGTTTCCAATGCGTCATTTAATGCATTTGTTCTTTCATCTATCTGTGGTTGTGTATAATTATTTATAGTATCATTAGCAACTGCTTTTGCCATATCTAAAGCACCTGTACCAATACGAAATACTGCATCCCATGCTTTTGAATCATAATCCTCTTGAATTGCACTTGACTTAAAGCTATTAGCTGCATCTATTGCCGCATTAAGGTCATCCTTACTTACCACAACCTCATTTACATGTACCTCACATGATTTTGCTGATACTGCGCCAAGATATTCATCTGTTCCTTCAACTGTAGCCTTAAAGTAATACGTACCAACAGGTATATCATTAGCAGTATAACCGCCAACTCCGGTATATTCTGTAGTACAAGATTCATCTTTATAAAGCTTAAATGTTACCTTTGCATCTTCAACCGGCTGTTCGTTTACAGTTACTTTAGCAGTTGGCTTAAATCCGCCTTCGGTTCCATAGTCAATGTCAGCACATTCTACTTCTACTACTGCAGTTGGTAATTCACTTTCCATAACTTCGATTTTGTCTTCTGTAACAGATGCAGTACCTTCTGCTGTTCCGTCAATTATTTGTTGTCTAACAGTTTCACTCACTACATGAATTTTTGCATCAGGATTGTCTATAAATGTCATAAATGCACGAATTCCACTACCATCAAATGAAACTGAAGATGCATATATAAACACATCTTTTAAAGTAGATGAACAATCTTCAAAAGTACGCTCTCTAAATGTTAAAGTTCCGGTAGTAGTATATTCAACTTTTTCTAAAGCATCTAAATAACTAAATGCTCTTCTTAATATGCTACCATATGAAGAATTTGTTTTTAATAATTGGATGGTATTGTTGGATGAACTTGGAGATGCCTTAGATAGTATAACCGGTCCTTCTCCATTAGTTCCATCAAATGTAGTGGGAACATCTAGCTCTGTTAAATCTGACAAATTTGCATCAGATCTTAAGGATGCTTGATATCCTCCTCCGTAAGCACTTTGATACGTGTAAGTAAAATAATTATCTTCGTCTATCGCGTAGCTTGTTATACAGATGCATGATAGTAGTGTAATTATAGCTATGATTATTGAAAAACTTTTTTTTAGCATTAGTGTACCAACTCCTTAAATAATAATTCTGTTTATAAATATGATTATTTCCCGTGGCATATGCATAATGCCACGGAAAATAATTGGAAGAAATTTATTAGGCATATTTTTCATAAATATGCCTAATATTATTATTTAAGAGATAGTGCTAGGAGTACCAGGTATCAGCGTAGGATTTGCAAATGGAGGGTTTTGTGATAATTTATAACCATCCATAATTGCATCTAATATAATCTGACCATTTGACGTGATTACATTATTAGTTCTATCAAATAAACCAGTACCTCCAGTTTGATTTGTAACACCATTATCCCAATATGCAGTTACAATATTTTCTGCATCCTTAGCATAATAATTTAACCAATAATCATAATTAGCTACATACTGTATGTTATAAACTGATTCATCATTCACAGTAGTATACTTAAGCTCAGGACCATACTCACCCAAGAATACAGGCATACCTAAACCATCAGCAAATTCGCTGATTTTAGTCAACTGACCTTTCATATATGTTTTTCCATATTGACCATTTTCATCCCAGATAGCTGTACCATTAACATCATCATCAGTAAATTCATATGGATCATAATAGTGAACAGAAAGCATTAATCTGTTTTCTGATGAATCAGTAGGTGCTTTGAAACCAGCAATAGTATAATTAATATTAGTATTATATCCTACAACTATCAATACACGATCTGTGTTTCTTCCACCAGCACCACGTACAGCATTAACAAATGCTTGGTCTAATGCATTTATGTTATTGTATTCTGTCTGTGTTGGAGTTGCATTATAATCTGCATTAGAATTCATAAGCTCGTTCGCTGCTTCAAATACCAATCTCTGATCGTAGCTTTGGAAAGTAGTAGCAATATCTTCCCATACAGCTGCAAATTTTGCTTCTACTTCATCAAATGCTTCTCCTGTTTTATCAATATTAATCCAGTTTCCAGTAACAGTTGGTATACCATCATTATGAATATTGATTACAACATACATACCCATATCATATGCATAATTAACAACCTGCTGAATTCTTGCTAAATAAGTATCATTAATTTTGTAATCAACTATATTTTTGTTTTCTTCATCATAAATAGGGTTAATCATATTTAAATATGAAATAGGTACTCTAATTGTGTTGAAACCAGCGGCTTTTACAGCTTGAATCAGTTTCTTAGTCGTTTTTGGATTGCCCCAAGCCTTTTCACCAACATTGCCATCATTATCAACACTATCAAGTGCACCACCTAAGTCCCAAGCAAGACCCATTTTTGTAGCGAGTACACTAGCCGTATCGCCTGTTACAGAAGTTGTAACATTTTGATCAGTATTATCATACACGTGAATCTTTGTAACTGTACATGCATCATATGCAGCTATAAATGATGTAGTGATGTTAGGTATTTCAGTTGTGTATGTATATGTTTTTGCTTCTACATTTACATAGTTAGGGTCAATAGCCTGATAATTCGGAATTCCATCTTCACTAGCTGTTCCATCTGGAACCATAATCTCTGCTTGAACATAGCTTTGTGCAGCTGCGTATGTTACAGTAACATCAATAGTTGGATTTGTCCATTTTGAAAAGTCAACATTGTTAACCTGGATATTCCACTCATTAGCATCTACTGTTGCTGCTCCTGACGGAGTAACTGTCAAATCACTTGCTGTACCCTTATTCCACGTACCACTAATAGTAAATTCAGGTTGAGTATAAGTTGTATCTGGTATCATCTTTAATGAAACAAGTGTTACAACTGAATCATTAAGCTGTTCGCCTGTCTGAAGATTGATACCAAGAGGTTTACCCTCTGTAAGCTTACCCTCAATTACCGAAATTGGTACAGTTACTGTATAAACAGTACCTACTTTTGGTGCTTCAGTTGGTGCTGATGTAGCATCATAACCGTCAGGTCCAATAGTTGTTCTGTCCCAACCACCCCAACTTGTATTAAATACCAAGAACTCGAAGGTATCATTGTAGCCAAGATTTGCATGACCCTCTTCTGGAGCAGAAGGTGTTCCTACAGTATCATACTTAAACTGAATTTCAAATTTAGCTTTGTTAGAATAAGCTCCTTGCCTATAGGTTGAAATGTAAGTTGCATCGCCAGTATATTGTTTACCTGTAATAGGCGTTGTATCAGCGCTTGCACCGAGTGAAGCTCCACTTAAGAGACTTGTTGCTGCTAAGGTAGCAGCAGCTACACAAGATATGAGTTTTTTAAACTTTCTCATAATTAAATCCTCCAATTTCAAAAATTTTAGATTTTTTTACGTCCCCAAATATAAAATGCTCTAGATACATTAAATATCAGTTAACGCATTCAATCACAAACTGTTGTTTATGATTTGTTTTAAACAAAAATAAAATTGTATGGTCAACCACTTTACACAATTTATTTGTTCAATGTCATAATATTACAAGATTATCTTAATGTCAACAATTTTGTCCTGAAATTCCATTTTGTGTCTCGAAATACCAAAATCAACTTTGATTTATTTTAATTTTCATATCGTTACTCTTTCATGCATAACTCTTGAAATCTTTTCTTCAAATTCGTTTGTCCTCCCCTTCGATAAGGGAATTTCATCATCATTAACCATTAGTATTTTGTCGTTTCTTTTATATGACTTGACTTGTGATAAATTTATTATGTGACTTCTGTGCGGCATGAAAAAATCAAAATTGTTAAGCTTAGTATATATTTCATTAATTATTCCCTTGCATATGTAATCTTCATTTTTCGCTATTACTATTACTTGCCTTTTCTTTACTCCGCATGAAATGTATATTATCTCATTAGTAGGTATCATTAATTCATCATTGTTTAAATCCTTAAAGCTTACCACATCACTTTGTTGATTGTTAATCATTTGATAATAATCTATTAAAACTCGCTTTATATCATTAAGCATGAATGGCTTTTGTATGTAATCAAAAGCATGTACTCTATATGCCTTCTTCCAATAATTTTCATAATTGGTTACGAAAACTATTTGTGCTCTGTGATCTTTTTCCCTTATTTCTTTTGCTATTGTTATACCGTTTTTTTCAGGCAGATCTACTTCAAGAAATATTAAATTATATCTGATATTTGAATTCAGCATTTCTTGTCCGTTAGTATATGTGAATATTTGAACATCTTGATTTAATTTGTCAGATACTTCTGTTATAACTTCAGAAATATTTTTTATAGTCTCTTCATCTACGTCACATATCGCAATTCTGTACATAATATCACCGCCCAAAAGTACTATACCAAATTTATACAAGAATCACAATACATAATTATCTATTTTCTGAAATTATTTTCAAAATTTTTATTTATTTTTAACATTTTTTATAAAAAATAAAACGCCGGAACAAATAATGTTCTAGCGTTTTTGCAGTTTCGGGATATATTTAGGAATATTAAGATGAAAGCTTTTTTACTAGACACAAGAAATCCAGATGCAAGATGAAAGAACTATCTTTTACAACTAAGCTATAATTCTAAAATTCTTGACTTTTCTTGTCTCTATAACAGGGGTAAACCCCTGTTATTTTACTTTTACCTTTCTTATTTTCTTATTCCATGAGCTGTATACTTTTTGCTCATTGCCATAAGTATCTAGGTATGTTGCATAGGCTCTTACTCGTACATAGTAAGTTTTTTTGCTCTTTATCTTCTTGTTCTTGATTGTAAGTTTCTTCTTTGTTGTAAACTTCTTGAAGATTATTTTGCTCTTCTTAAAATTCTTCTTTGCAGCGACCTGCACTTCATAGCCTTTTGCCTTCTTTACCTTCTTCCAGGTTACAGCAATCTTTTTATTAGCCTTGCTCTTGACTGTCAGCTTTGTTATTTTAGCCTGTTTCATTTGTTTTTTAGCTTGCTTTTTATCATTGTTTACCTGATTAACATCTCTGGTTGTTATTACGTTTACAGCAGGTGGTATTATTGGATTGTTATATGTTGTATTATTTAATTTAAGTGCATTAATTGCATCGTTTAAAGCTTTGGATGCTGCGTCAACCTCTTCTTGAGTTGCGTCAATGTTTTCCTTTAGAGCCTTAGCTTTTTCTAAGGCGTCAGTAACAGCTTTGAAAGAGTCTTCTGTGTATTTGCTTGAATCTAATTTTTCTGCGTTAGCAATTGTATCATCAAGGGTTGTAGTATTTGGTAGATATACATAATTAGCCTTAGTTTCATCTGTTGCGTCTATTAAATATCCTGCATCTCGTAGTGTTTGCTCGGTTGTGCTATCTTTTATAATGTGAAATGTTGGGTTGTTGGTTGTGTCAAAAGAGTCCAAAAAATAATTTTTTCCACTGGGTGTGCCTTTTGCAGTAATTGTATTTAAATCTGTATTAAACAAATAAATATTGGTGAGTGATGGACACTTTGCAAATGCAAAATTGTCTATATAGTCAACATTATCTTTTATTATTACTGTATTTAATGAAGTACAGTTATTACA
>CANRKQ010000070.1 GCA_947631265.1 uncultured Clostridia bacterium
CTGTGACAGCTTTAGATTATTACGACGGAACATACAGCTATACAGACGCGCCTGAAACACAAATCGACAGTTTTACTTATATATTAAAGACAAATGTAGAGTATGAAACTACAAAGTTTCCGTATTCGGCAACGGTTACAGATGTTCCTGATATTCAGAGGGTAGAAATACCTGATAAGGTTATCTGTAACGGAATAGAGTTTATCGTTACTGATGTAGATTTGAACGGCAAATATACTGTTACCAGGAATAAAAAAACCATTACTAAAAATAAATACAATAAAATAGAAGAAATAGTGTTGCCTGACACCATTTATAATATTACTGAGATTGCATATCTGCCGAATGTAAAAAAGATGAACATACCCGAGAATACAGTTATTGGAAGATATGATTACTCGGGATATGAGGATTACTGTTTTCGCAGATTGTATTATGATGATCTATTTTTCGACAAGGAGTTTTTGTATTTTGCAGAATGTCCAAATATAAAGCTGTCTGTAGACAAGAATAATCAGCATTACATATATAAAAATGATATGCTTTATTCAAAAGACGAAAAGGACTTATATATGTCGTTCAATCAAAGCAGTGACATTATAATTCCTGACGGAACTGAATGTATTATGAATAACGGCGGGCTTGGTTTTAAGCACGTTAAAAGCATAAAGCTGCCCGATACTTTAGAAAGCATCTGGGGAGAAGTATTCAGAGAAACAAAGCTAACAAAGCTCACTTTACCTGATAGCCTTAAAGAATTGCAGGAAGGAGTCTTTATAGATTCAAAAATTAAGAAAATTAAGCTGGGAAAGAATTTAATTAGCGTAGGCGACAGGGTATTTGAAAATTGTAATAATTTGAAAAGTATTACTCTTCCTAAAAAAGTTGAAATAATTTGTCACAATGCGTTTAAAAACTGCAAAAAGCTTAAGAGTGTAAAAATTCTTTCAAGCAAGGTTATTATTGACTCAAATGCCTTTGCAGGTTGTAAAGATCTTAAAACAGTAAGTATAAATGATTTATTAGAGATGAATCAAAATGCTTTTAATAAATGCAATAAACTTTCTAGGGTAATTATAAAGAACAAAAAAACTGCGCCTTCAATTTACAAAGGAGTCGGAAAGCTTAAAAATCCTAAAAAATGTATAACTTTCTGTGTAAAGAATAAAAAGGTAGCAAAAGGTCTCAGGAAAGAGGTTTTGAAAAGCAAAATCAAAAAAGCAAAAATACTGATAGGCAAAAGGGTAGTTTATAATATTAGTAAAAAATAAATGAGAGCAGGACAAATATCCTGCTCTTCTCTTTTAAATATATACATATTTTTTTAAAATAAGGACTTACATAAATTAGATGAAAGCCTCTTTAAAAGCACTTTTTATTGAGTATGTACCGATAATTTTCATACTGTATTTTGAAGTGTCTATACCTTTCAGTGAGCTTTTAGGGACAATACATTTTTCAAAACCTAGCCGTTCTATCTCAGAAAGCCGCTGGGTAATGTGAGAGATACTTCTAAGCTCTCCGCCAAGACCGATCTCACCGAGAGCTATTAAATTATCTGGAATAACCTTGTCGGTAAGACTTGAATATAGTGCCAGAGCTATTGGTAAATCGGCAGCAGGCTCGTCTAACCTCAAACCGCCTACTATATTCATAAAAACGTCGAGGTTGCCGAAATAAAATCCGAGACGCTTTTCTAATACGGCAATTATTATAGACATTCTGTTGTAGTCAAAGCCGGTTGAGGTCCGTCTGGGAGAGGCAAAGCCGCTTTTTGCAACAAGCGCCTGAACCTCCGCCATAATAGGTCGGGAACCCTCCATAACGCAGGCGACACAGCAGCCGGACACGTCTACAGGACGCCCCGACAGAAGCATCATAGATGGATTATCAACCTCCAGAAGACCTTTGTCGGTCATCTCGAAAACACCTATCTCATTAGTTGAGCCGTATCTGTTTTTTACAGCTCTCAATATACGATAGGACATATTTCTCTGCCCCTCAAAATAAAGAACAGCGTCAACTATATGCTCCATAACCTTAGGACCTGCAATTGCACCGTCCTTGTTTACATGACCTACTATAAAAAACGGGATCTCCTCAGATTTAGCAGTCCTCATAAAAAGGTTTGTACATTCCCTGACCTGTGTTATACTTCCCTGAGATGATGATATAGCCGATATATTCATAGTCTGGATGGAGTCAATGATAACAATATCAGGCTTTTTCTTTTTTACAGCGTCGCAGACTGCCTCTGCATCGGTGTGTGCAAGCAGATACAGATTATCGCTCAGTACACCCAGACGTTCCGCACGCATTTTTATCTGCCGCATAGATTCCTCACCAGAAACGTATAGAACAGATTTGTCATCGCAGAGGGTTTTGCATATTTGCAGAAGTATGGTTGATTTTCCTATTCCCGGCTCACCACCCAAAAGAACAAGCGAACCCTTTACAAGACCTCCTCCCAGAACCCTGTCAAGCTCAGAAAGCCCTGTGCTGTATCTTACCTCGTCAAAGCTACCGTCGATCTCGTTTATTGACCTTATACCGCCTGTTATGTCGGCTGTTTTTTTTGTTGTGTTTCTGCCAGACTTTACAACAGCGGCAGTTGTTTCCTCAAAGGTGTTCCACTCGCCGCAGTTCGGACACCTTCCGTTCCACTTTGAGCTTTCATACCCGCAGTTAGAGCAGGTGTAAATCTGTTTTAAGTTAGCCATAGTGACCTCCGATTTATCTATATTTGTTTTACATTATATAACTTTATTTGTACAATAATCTGTACAGCAATAAACTGAATCCATAAGCAAGAGGTTGGTGGTAAAAATCAGAAAAAACCGCAATGGATTACTTGATTCTTACTTACAAGTGCAAGTCCGCCGTTGTACAAACTATAAAATTTGCCAAACTTTCCAAAGGCGGAAGTAGCGGTGGCTCGCCGGCTTGAGCGAAAACTTTTATTCGCTTTTAATTCGCTTATGATTAATTTTTTATATAAATATATTATATTATTTTTATATAACTATTGCAATATCAGCAGGAAATTAAATAGATTAAAATTGTATTTGTAAATTTATTAGATTTATGTTACAATGTGTGTAAGAAACAATAAAGGAAGTGTTAATATGTCGGCGCTATTCGGACCTGCCGGAAACAGCGACAGTTTCTCAGTTAAATACAAAAGCTCTGTTGACGCTCCTAAGTTTATAAGAGAGCTTGGTATAGACGCTTATGAATATCAATGCGGAAAAGGAGTAAGGGTATCGGACAATACGGCTTATGCTCTTTTTGAAAATGCAGAGAAATTTTCAGTTAAGCTGTCACTTCACGCACCTTACTTTATATCTCTTTCGAGCATTGAAAAGGAAAAGCGTGACAACAGCATAAATTACATACTTCAAAGCGCAGACGCTGCTAAGCGAATCGGCGCAGACAGAATCATAATTCACGCAGGCTCGTGTGCAAAAATTACCCGTAAGGAGGCTTTAGAGCTTGCTAAAGATACCCTTACCCGTGCGAGGGCGGAGGTAGTATCAAAGGGCTTGGGCGATATACATTTTTGTCCCGAAACTATGGGTAAAGTAAATCAACTGGGAAATCTGGAGGAGGTTCTGGAGCTTTGCTCTTTAGACGAAACCTTTATACCGTGCATTGACTTTGGTCATCTAAATGCGAGAACATTTGGAGGGATAAAGGGAAAATCAGAGTATGAGGAAATTCTTGATAAAATTGAGAATAAACTAGGAATCGACAGACTGAAAACATTCCACAGTCATTTTTCAAAGATAATGTATACAGAGCCGGGCGGAGAGAAAAAGCATTTAACTTTTGAGGACGATACATACGGACCTAAGTATGAATCTCTTATGGAACTTGTTGCCAAAAAGAATTTATCCCCTACATTTATCTGCGAGAGTGCGGGAACTCAGGCAGAGGATGCTTTGGCTATGAAAAAGTATTATCTATCGGTGTTAAATTAACTATAAAATTGTGATGGTGATTATATGAAAAAAGTTTTGGTAATACAAGGTCCTAACCTGAATCTTCTGGGAGAGCGCGAACCCGGAATTTACGGAACGGACAGTTTTGAGAGTATTAACAATGAGATTTTGCAAAATGCAAAAGAGCGGGGCTTTGACTGTGAGATATTCCAGTCAAACCATGAAGGAGCAATAATTGACAAGCTCCACGAGGCGAGAAAAGAGTTCGACGGAATTGTAATTAACGCAGGAGCATATACTCATTATAGCTATGCGATAAGAGACGCGATCTCAGCAATAAAAGTACCTGTGGTCGAGGTGCATCTTAGTGATATTTACTCCCGAGAGGGATTCAGGTCGCAATCGGTGATAAAAGACGTTTGCATAGCACAGATTTCAGGTCATGGCAAAAAAAGTTACTTTTTAGGTCTTGACGAACTGAAAGGCGTTTTTGAAAAACGGGGCAAAGAGGGAGATCAATTTGACCAACATAGAAAAGCTACAGACTAAAATCGGTGATTTTTGTGACTGTGCAATAATTACATCAGATGTGAACAGACGTTATTTAACCGATATGAAATCGTCGGCAGGAACGGTTTTGGTTTTTCCTAATGACGCATATCTGATAATAGATTTCAGATACATAGAAAAGGCAAGAAAAACGGTCACAACCTGTGAGGTAATAGAGCAGCAAAGGCTTTTTCATCAAATTAACGGTCTGCTGAAGAGACGCGGGGCAAAAACGATATCTATAGAAAGCGATTATTTAACAGTAAGCGGGCTTATTGATTTTAAGGCTAATCTGAAAGGAAATATAAAGACTGATAAAGATCTAAGCCAGCTTATAACGAATCTCAGGACAGTTAAAAGCGATGATGAGATTATAAAAATCGAAAAGGCGCAGAGAATAGCTGAATCTGCTTTTGATGAGATTTTAAAGTTTATAGAGGCAGGCAGAACCGAACGTGAGATAGCTCTTAAGCTTGACAGTCTTATGCTTGAACACGGTGCTGAGGCGCTGTCGTTTGAAACTATAGTGCTGTCGGGCAAAAACACTTCAATGCCCCACGGAACGCCGAGTGAAAAAGAGGTTGAATCGGGAGATTTTGTTCTGATGGATTTCGGAGCAGTTTTTGACGGATATCACAGCGATATGACAAGAACGGTTTGCGTAAGAAGACCTACTGATAAGCAGAGAAAGATATACGATATAGTTTTAACTGCACAGAGAGAAAGTATAAAGTATGCAAGAGCAGGAATAAGCGGAAGTCAGCTTGACAGTATTGCCCGAAATATAATAACTAACGAGGGTTACGGAGACTGTTTCGGTCATTCGCTCGGGCATGGTGTGGGATTAGAAATACATGAATATCCGAACGCGTCGCCGAATTCGGATATTGGGCTATTGAAAAACTCTGTTGTAACAATAGAGCCGGGGATATATATTGCAGGAGAGTTTGGTGTGAGAATAGAGGATTTTGTTGTTCTTAAAGAGGGCGGCTGCTTGAATTTAACCAAATCCCCAAAAGAACTGATTATATTGTAGTTTTTTTAGGGGTTGCAATTATAATAAATATTTGATATAATAATACAAGTGTGCGAATTCAAATAAGATTTGGGACGCAGAAATTAAAATTGATTACAATTTGGAGGATTATTTATGGTAACAGCTGGAGATTTCAGAAACGGAATGACTTTTGAAGAAGACGGCAATGTAATGCAGATTGTTGAGTTTCAACACGTTAAGCCTGGAAAGGGCGCTGCCTTTGTAAGAGCAAAGGTAAGGAACGTCATAACAGGCTCTGTCGTTGAGAAAACCTACAACCCTACTGCTAAATTTCCAACGGCTTTCGTTGAAAGAAAGGATATGGAGTATTCATATACAGACGGCGACTTGTATTACTTTATGGATCCTGAAACATATGAGCAGCTCCCTATAGACTCTTCTGAGCTTGGAGACAACTTCAAGTTTGTTAAAGAGCAGATGATATGTAAGGTGCTTTCATACAAGGGAAATGTATTCGGCGTTGAGCCTCCTAATTTTGTAGAGCTGGAGGTAACCGCAACAGACCCAGGATTCAAGGGTGATACAGCAACTAACGCTACTAAGCCTGCAACATTGGAAACAGGTGCAGAGATAAAGGTTCCGCTGTTTATTGAAATAGGTGACAGAATAAGAATAGATACAAGAACAGGCGAATATATGGAAAGAGCATAGCGTAAAAAAGCTAAGCCTATTTGAAAAAATAAAATATTAAGTTTCAGGGGGTGGTGAAATTCCACACCGGTGGTTAGAGTCCACGAACAGAGATAATCTCTGCCGATTTGGTGAAATTCCAAAACCGACGGTTAAAGTCCGGATGGAAGAAACGACAGCTTTTTGTAAAATTAAGCAAAAAATTATACCTCTGGACATTATGTTCAGAGGTTTTTTATGTGTTTCTTTCAGACAATTTTGGAAAATTGTCTGAAGTCATCATCAGGCAATAATGTGTGAATAAAAAGCACAAAATATATTTTTACAATCAGAAGGGAATGACTTATCGATGTCAAACACAAGAAATATTAACTTAAGAAAGCTTTCTGTACTGGGATTGTTTATCGCATTGGGATATGTTTGTCTATTCGTATTCCGTTTCAGGGTACAGTTTCTGACACTTGATTTCAAAGATGTGTTTATAACTCTTGCAGGCTTTATTTACGGACCTGTTGCGGCAGCTACAGTAGCCTTTATTGAGGCGCTTTTAGAGCTTTTTACTGTGTCAAGCACAGGATTCTGGGGAGCAATAATGAATTTTGCAGGAAGTGCGGCATTTTCAGTAACTGCATCTGTCATCTACAAGTATAACAAAAGCTATAAAGGAGCAGTAACTGGTCTTATCTCTGCTGTATTTTCAACAACTGCTGTAATGATGGTTGCAAATCTTATTATTACTCCAATTTATACTAATACCGATATTAAGACGGTTGCAAATATGATTTTACCATTGCTGCTACCGTTTAATCTGATAAAAAGTGTTTTGAATGCTGTACTTACATTTGTGCTTTATAAGCCGATCTCTCAGGCTCTAAGATCTATGCATATTTTACCTGAATCAGAAAGCAGGTTTTCTTTTAACAAACGTACAGTCTGCGGTCTTATTGTTGCGTGTATTATCTTGATTATTTCTGTTGCTCTAATGGTATTCCTACTCGGCGGAGACTTTGAAATGGTTAAAAACAGTTAGATTATTGATTACATAGCCCGCCGTTTATCAAAATTTGTTTTT
>CANRKQ010000071.1 GCA_947631265.1 uncultured Clostridia bacterium
ACCGACGCTTTTTTCTTAGCAGACCATTTTCTGCGTTTTGGTTTAATTCTCACTTCATCAGAATCGACATTTAAAATCGTCGCACTGCTTACTGGCTCGGACACATCGCTGATAGTTGTTTTTGCATTTTTTCTTGCCTGCATAGCTCCTGCAACCAAATCTGAAAGCGGTATGCCGTCAGTTCTCCACTCATTGGGCTTAGCAGGGGCAGAAAGCTCAGACTTCTTATTTTTCTTTGCTGAATAATCAGCATTAATTTCTGACTTTGCGCTGCGGGCCTCTTTAATAGCCGCCTGTTGCGCAGGCGAAAGCTTTTTGCCGCTTTTTTTTACGGCATTTGCAAACAATTCAGTTATAGAATCCTCTTTATCATTATCTCTTTCATTAGTCTTATCCAGACTTTTTTTCATATAATCCTTTTGTTTTTTTATATCTTCTGAATCACTATTTGAATAATGCATATTACTGTTTTTATCTGCTCTTTTTGAAGTTTTGCTACCGTAATATGACGATTTGTAATAATCTCTTGAATTAACATCCTCTGTTTTAATATTAGACCTTTTAACATTTATATTATCATCTGATTTTACGCTATTAGAAGAAACTACGCTTGCTGATTCACTTCTTCTCTTTTTTCTCATAACATCCTTGATAATATCATCTACAGAGAAATCGTCCGCTTTCTTGTTCTCAGACATATGTACCTCCTTATTCTAAATTAACTTTAGATTCAGTCGTTACTATCCGTTCTTTTATAATATCACTTTACTATGCTATAATATATGTATTTCAATTATTCTATCACATTTACATACTTTTATCAAGTATTTTACGTAAATTTTAATAAATTGTTAAATAAATACAAATTATCGACACGTTTAGACTCTGACTGAAACGCTAAAATTATAAGTTATTTATATGATAATTGTGTGAAATATTAAAAGTTAATTTATCCCTAAAGAATTATCACAAATTATAATTTATGGTACATATATTTTTCATAACCCTTTAAAGCCGCTTCCCCATTGCTATGTTTCAGCTTTACTGTTTATGATATTTAATCTCATTAAATATTGAATTAAATTTCATAAAAGCACCGCCTTTTTACGTTCATTTTTAATTTAAAGTCCTGTATATAAAATATGGTAAACAATAGGTAAGAAAAATAAACAAACAACCCTTCATCTAAAAAATTAGATGAAGGGTTGTTTTATGTTAGATGACTTTTTTATCTTTTCATAGCCTCTTCGACTGCAACGGCGCAAGCCACAGTTGCTCCTACCATCGGGTTGTTGCCCATACCGATAAGTCCCATCATTTCAACGTGTGCAGGAACAGACGATGAGCCTGCAAACTGCGCGTCCGAATGCATTCTTCCCATAGTGTCGGTCATGCCGTATGACGCAGGACCTGCAGCCATATTGTCAGGGTGTAGAGTACGTCCTGTGCCTCCGCCTGACGCAACCGAGAAGTATTTCTTGCCCTGGTCAATACACTCTTTCTTGTATGTGCCTGCAACAGGATGCTGGAAACGAGTCGGGTTGGTTGAGTTTCCTGTAATAGAAACGTCAACTCCCTCCTTGTGCATAATAGCAACGCCTTCTGTAACGTCGTTTGCACCGTAGCAGTTTACCTTAGAACGCAATCCTGTCGAATAAGCCTTGCGGAATACTTCCTTAACCTCACCTGTGTAGTAGTCCATTTCAGTTTCAACATATGTAAAACCGTTGATTCTTGCAATAATCTGAGCGGCGTCTTTTCCCAAACCGTTGAGAATTACCCTTAAAGGCTCTTTTCTAACCTTGTTTGCCTTTTCAGCAATGCCTATAGCTCCCTCGGCAGCAGCGAAAGATTCGTGTCCTGCTAGAAAAGCAAAGCACTTTGTATCCTCCTCCAAAAGCATTTTTCCTAAATTTCCGTGACCTAAACCAACCTTTCTCTGATCGGCAACAGAACCCGGAATACAAAATGCCTGAAGTCCTTCGCCGATTGCAGCAGCAGCGTCAGCAGCCTTGGTGCAGCCCTTCTTGATAGCAATTGCACAGCCTACTGTGTATGCCCACTTAGCGTTTTCAAAGCATATCGGCTGAATACTCTCAACCTGTTTGTAAATGTCTAAGCCCTTTTCCTTTGTGATTTCAGCACACTCTTCTATAGACTTTATCCCATACTGCTCTAAAACAGCAAGGATTTGTTTCTCTCTTCTATCATATGATTCAAATAAAGCCATTATAAAAATCCTCCCTATTCTTTTCTCGGATCAACGATTTTAACAGCATCGTCTACTCTTCCGTATTGACCCTGAGCCTTTTCAAAAGCTGTGTTCGCATCGTCTCCGCCTTTTATGAAATCCATCATCTTGCCGAAGTTTACATATTTATAACCGATGATTTCATTATCCTCATTTAAAGCAATTCCTGTTACATAGCCGTCAGTCATCTCAAGATAACGAGGTCCTTTTTTCAAAGTTCCGTACATTGTACCAACCTGTGAACGAAGTCCCTTTCCCAAGTCCTCAAGACCAGCGCCTATTGTCAGTCCGCCCTCTGAGAATGCGCTTTGCGTTCTGCCGTAAACGATTTGTAAGAACAGCTCTCTCATAGCTGTGTTGATAGCGTCACAAACAAGGTCAGTATTCAATGCCTCGAGAATCGTTCTTCCCGGAAGAATTTCTGACGCCATAGCAGCAGAATGTGTCATTCCCGAGCAACCGATCGTTTCTACAAGAGCCTCTTGAATAACGCCCTCTTTAACATTTAATGTAAGCTTACAAGTACCCTGCTGCGGAGCGCACCAGCCTATACCATGAGTAAAGCCGGAAATATCCTTGATTTCCTTAGCTTTAATCCATTTAGCTTCCTCCGGAATAGGAGCAGCACCGTGTGCAACGCCCTGTGCAACCGGACACATTGTTTCAACCTCTTTTGAATAAATCATTAGTTTGATTACTCCTCTCAATTTTTAGTATTAAAAATACAATAATATTATACAACATTAATTCGACTTTGGCAAGGGTTGACTAATTAATTTCCAAAAACACAGTAAAAAATTTGTATTTATTTTGTTTAGCAAAATCATACATACAAAAACGGCAGACGCCGTAAAACGTCTGCCGTTTATAAAGTTATCCTTTTATATTTTTATATATTACATTTTTACCTATAAGAATTTTTGCTTTCCTGATCTTACTGCCTTTAAGCTGTTTTTTCAGACTTTTTGCCACCTTCTTGTTCTGAACATAAAACCTTATTCCCTTTTTAGAAAGATAAAATGCGTAGTTTTTAATTTTAGGCGCTTTGTTTTTATTTTTTATTACTATTTTTATTTTATTGCAGTATGAAAAAGATCCATTTTTAAATTTTGTAACATTTTTCCCTACGATCAATTTTTTCAGATACTTATTATCAACTGCAAAATCGTCAATTGTTTTTACCGTTTTATAAACAGTCACAGTATTCTTTTTTCCTACTATGTCATATAAGGTTTTTCCGTCTTTTGAGAGTATCTGATTGCCTTTTACCTTTAAATATTTATTATTCTTTGCAATTTTTACTTTTAGATTCGGTGCGTCCTCGCCAAGAGCAAAGTATCTCAATGTTTTCGGCAATGATATTTTATTCATCTTAGGACAGCTTGATATACATATTCCCTCTAATACAGAATCTGATGCGAGATTTATAGATTCAAGATTCGGGCATATGGGCAAGCTGATGTTGTTAAGCTTTGATCCAGAAGGTACATTTATTGTTTTCAGACTTTGAAAACTGTCCTCTATACCGCATAAATATAAATCAATGTTAATTCTTTCTGTATTTTTTCCTGCGTTAATTGTTTCCAGCGTGTTAATAATATCGGAAGAAAATCCCTCATATGAGCATATCCACAAACTATCTACTATGTACGTTTTATTATTGTATTCAACGGTTTCGGGTATATTGAATACTTTAGTTTTAGCTTTAATATCTATGATTGTTGCATTTAACGTATCTTTGTCTATATAGTATGTGTAATTTTCAGTATCTATATATTGTTCGTCGAGTGCGTTATAAACAGCTGACGTACCTATATTTGTCATACAAATAGATACTATCAATAAAAGAGCTATAGATAAGCTCATAAATCTTTTTAATTTTCTCATAAAAATCACTTCCTTCATTTTTTCTAAATATTAAGCGTATCAGCTTTTAAAAAGTCTCACCTATTTTATAATTTATTATCTAAAAGTTTTTCCTTGACACGGTCTTGTATTAATGTTACCATAATTATCAGATAAAGTATGCTAACGCTTGGAGGATAATAATGAAACCTGCTGCAATTTTTTCAGATAATATGGTTTTGCAAAGAAATAAACCAATCTGCGTTTTCGGAGAATGTGAAACTGATATTGAGGATAAAACAATAACTGTCACTTTGGGTGAGTATAGTACTGCCGCAGAAACAAACAGCGGAAAGTGGTATGCTTATTTGCCTGAAATGCAGGCACAGGATAATCTTAGTCTTACAATATCAAACTCAGACGGCAACAAAATCACTTTTAATAATATAGCAATAGGTGAGGTTTGGCTGGCGGGCGGACAGTCTAATATGGAGTACTTCCTTGCAAATTCAAAGGACGCCGAAAAACATATGTCAGACGCAAGAAAGGCAAATATCAGATACTACAATGTTCCAAGATGCGGAATGTTGAACGAGGAGTTACACAACGCTGAGAAAAACTCGCGCTGGGAGCTTTCAAATTCTGATACCTTGGGAATGTGGTCGGCAGTAGGCTGTCATTTTGCAAGAAATATATCGGAAAAGCTTGGCTGCACAGTAGGCATCATCGGATGTAATCTCGGCGGCACATCTGCGTCTGTGTGGGTCGATGAGAATACCTTGAGCAGCGATAATGACACAAACATTTATTTAGAGGTTTATAATAAGGCGTGCGGCGGTTTAACCGAGAACGAGCAGATAAAAATCTACGACGAATACTTAGAATACGAAAAGGGCTGGAATGAAAGACTTGCTGTTATTCAAAAAGAGCGTCCCGAGCTCTCGTGGGAAGATGTTCAAAAGGAAATCGGAGAATGTAAATGGCCCGGACCTATGGGAATAAAAAACCCTTACCGTCCCTGCGGATTGTACCACACTATGATTCAGCGTATCACTCCATTCACATTAAGAGGAATAATCTATTATCAGGGAGAAGAAGACGCCTCACGATGCGATATATATTATAAGCTGTTTACAAAGCTTATCTCAAAATGGCGAGAGGACTTTAAAGACAGCAATATGCCGTTTTTGTGCGTTCAGCTGCCTATGTTTGCATATGAAAACGCTTTAGATGACAAAACGTGGCCGGTAATCCGAGAATCTCAGATGAAAGCAAGCGAAACCCTTAACAATGTACATACTGCGGTTATCCTCGACTGCGGAGAGCTGAATAACATTCATCCCATAGACAAAAAACCCGTAGGAGACAGACTCAGCCTTCTGGCATTAAAAAACGTGTACGGATTTGATAAATGCGACGCTTACGGTCCTGTTCTGAAGGCTATTGAAAAAACATCTTATGGATATGAGCTTTCTTTTTACAACGCCGAAAACGGCTTTGATGTAAGAGGAAAAGTGCTGGGCTTTGAGATCTCTTATGACGGAGAGTGCTTTAAAGAAATAATCCCTGAAATTTCAGGCAGCTCAATGAAACTAAAAAGCGATGTCAACGCTGTAGAAATACGCTATCAATGGTTTAACTACAACGAGGTTACGATCTTCGGCAAAAACGGAATACCGCTTGCGCCGTTCAAAAAAAAGTTAATATAATAAAAACGGAGATGCTCTTTTTTGAATATCTCCGTTAACTTTTTTATTCAGATTGCTAACAACATTCAACAATCTCGCCCATTTGCTCCCGTGCTGCGCCGACTGCGTTAGATTCATCAGTATCGATATGCATTGCTTTTGAATAGGATTCCGATACTCTGCATACTGTGTCGCATAGAATTGCAGTTCTCTCAGCAGATTCGATTTTTACGCAGACCACCTGCTTATCCTTAACACCTAGCTCATCAGCATCGGCAGGAGTAAGATGTATGTGTCTTTTTGCTATTATAACTCCCTCTGATATTTCCAGCTCTCCGCAGAGACCTACTATCTTACACGAACCGCTGCCCTTTATATCTCCAGATTCTCTTACCGGTGCGGCTATTCCTATTGAACGTGCGTCGGTAGCAGAAAGCTCGACCTGAGTTTCAGGCCGTGTCGGACCGAGAATTGATACGTTCGGTAACTCCTTCTTAGGTCCTACTATAGTAACCCTTTCCTCACAGGCATACTGTCCCGGCTGAGAAAGATCCTTTTTCTTTGTAAGCTTTGCTCCCTTTCCGAAAAGTATTTCAAGAGCCTCCTCTGTAACGTGAACGTGTCTTGCAGATGTTTCAACTATAAATTTTGACATTTCTATTCCTCCAATAAAAATTTTACCATAATTATTTTACTTCTGTTTTGAAAATCAGTCAAGTAATATAATACTTAACAATTTCAATAAAGATTTTTCTTAATAGTAGTGTTCCTGCAATATAATTCCCAAAAACGGACCAAACGTCATAATAACTACTGTAAGTAAGATCAAGTATGAACTGCTTATTACTATCCCTGCAATAGCAAGACATTTTCCGCTTTTATGTTGACTATTTTTTGAAACTAAACCAATTATTGAAAAAATAAAGCCTAAAATCATACATATCCAACCAACTTCAAAAGTTAAAAACGAACAGCATGACAAAACAAATCCTGCAACAGACAATCTGCTAATCTTATTATTTTCCGTTTTCTTCACCTCAGGGTTACAATATCCCTGCTGATAATTAACATATGTATTCTGTTCCTGAGCATTATTCAAATATGGATTTGCCTGATGAACTGAAGATGATAAATCTCTATTCTCATTTACCACAGATACTGTATTACCCTGATTTTCTGAAATTGAATGGTTATCATTAAAATCATTAACATCATTAACTGCTTTGACAAGCTTTGTTCCGCAATTAGTGCAATAATTTAATTCATCAGAGTTTTGCACTCCGCAGTTTGTACAATACATAAAAACACCAT
>CANRKQ010000072.1 GCA_947631265.1 uncultured Clostridia bacterium
CTTTACCCCTCGGCGGTTTTTGTATGCAATTAATTTATTATTTTACCTTGATCTTTTTTATCTTGCTCAATTTGCTGTAAACCTTTACTGCCTTACCCTTTTTATTTCTGTATAAAGAATATGTCCTTATCTTAATGTAATAGGTTTTTTTGCTTTTTATTTTCTTTCCGTCTATATTTATAACATTTTTCTTTAGATTTTTATTATAAACAATCTTGTTGAAATTCTTGTCCTTGGAAACGGTAACCTTATATCCCATCGCCTTTTTGTTCCATTTCCAAAAGGCTTTAATATTTTTTGACTTACTTTTTAAAGATAGCTTTTTGACTTTAGAATTTTTAATAGCTTTACAAGCAGTTCTTTTATCCTTTTTAACAGCCGAAATGCTCCTTATTGACGCAATCGGCTTTAAAGATTTTTTACTGCCGATTTTTGCATATTTTGACTTTTCCCAGTTACCATCACTGTTTTTATAATATATCTCGTTTCCATGTGAATCGTAGGTGTATTTTCCCCAATAAGACCCTTCGTCACTTTCTCCCAAATAGCGAATTCGGTTTCCTTTTGAATCGTATATATTCTTTTGCCATTCTCCATCACTTTCATTTTCATACAACAAATTTCCTTTAGAATCATAGAGATATTTGGTCCATGATCCATTGCTGTTCACAGTATATGTTAAATTTCCCATTTCATCATAAGTCGATCTTCCCCACCATCCATTGTCCGACTTAGAATATTCTGTCTTAATTTTTCCATTATCATAGTATGTATATTCATACACAGACGTATAACCGTTTTCCCACTCGCAATACGTTTTATTACCATGCGAATCATATTTATACTTGCACCACCTGTTTACTCCGTCCTCATAATACTCATAATAAACTTCATTTCCATTTTCATCATAGACGCTTTTATACCATTCATCGTTGCTATCCTTATAAGTTTCCGTTTTTATTTTTCCGTTTGGATAATATGTATATGACTTATTACAAGAATAACCGTCGCCTTCGTTGTCCTGACTGAATATACAGTTTCCGTGTTTGTCATACTTTTGCTTTTGCCAGTAACCGTCACTTGTCAGGCTATACGTAAGATATCCTTTTTTATTATAATAGTCCTTTGACCACCATATGCTGTTTTCTCCATAATTTTCAACATATATTGTCTTTATGTTTCCATTTTTATAATATGTATATTTATGAAATTTAGAGTTGCCTTTGCTGTCCTCTGAATATATTTCAGTTCCTTTTGAATTGAAGGCATACTTTTCCCAACCGTCCTCGTTCTCATTGTATGTACAAACATATTTTTTTGACGGATCTACGGAATTTATATTATCTGTTTCTTCACCTTCTGCCAATGACGGAAGAGAAGCTGTCATACTTATAGACATAACTGACGCCATAATCAATGAAATAATCTTTTTCATATAATCACCTTACCATTCTAAAGAAATTTCCTTATTATATAAGCGTTCCGAATCACAAAAGGTCTCACCACTTTATTATTTTTTTAATTCATATGTTTTAAAAAACAAGCATAGTATTTACAGAGCGGACAAGAAGTCTGCAAATTTCTTACGGAGTAGATAATAAAATGAACAAAACCTTTCAGACGCTTTTAATTTTTGCTGTATGCTTAATGATCATTCCGGCATTTATATTACTTGAGAAAGGATTCTCAACGGTCTTTGAAAACAGCGCAAAGGAAACTCTTCTTTCAGAAGACTGCAAAGAGGTTTCTATACTTGATACCGAAACGAAGGATATTTCTGTTATGGACATTAAAGACTATCTTATCTGGAATTTAATGGCACAGATGCCCGGAACCTTTGAAAAAGAGGCATTAAAGGCACAGGCTGTACTTTCCCATACATACATATTGAACCGCTACATAAACGAAAAAGAAAATCCTACAAAAACTCTTCTCGGAGCCATTATAAGTACTGACAACACTGTATATCCAAAGAGCTTTACGACCGACGAGGCTAAAGAATACTACGGCGATAAGTATGAAATCGCTCTTAATAATGTTACCGCCGCAGTAAATGAAGCGGTAAACGAAATTTGCATTTATGACAATCAACCTATAATAGCGGCTTATCACACTATTTCGTGCGGAAAAACAGAAAGCTCAAAGGATATTTGGAATGAAGATGTTCCCTATCTGGTATCGGTAGACAGCATTTCCGACGAAAAGGCAGAGGGTTTTTCAAAGACTACTACGGTTTCTGCTGAGGAGTTCAAAAAGAACGCTGAAAAAACCTTTTCAGTAACTCTGCCAGAAAACTCATCAGATTGGATCAAAATATTAACAAAAACCAAAAACGGAACTCCGCTGACAATTTCACTTGGCGGAAAGGAAATACAGGCAAGCGAGCTTTGTACAGCCCTCGATCTACCATCGCAGCATTTTGAAACCGAGATAAAAGACGGAAACATAAATTTTATAACCAAAGGTCTGGGTCATTTGGTGGGAATGAGCCAATTCGGTGCAAATTCATTGGCAAAGGACGGAAAAAACTACAAGGAAATTCTCCAATACTATTTTCCGAAAACTGAGCTTTTTACAATGAAATAAAAAAGCTGAACCGCTCAATTTCCTGAACGATCCAGCTCAAACTATTATTTTAACAGGTTCCCAGTAAAAGTTTCCCAACTTGTAAGAATTTAAACGTCACAATAGCTTTATTTCAAGCAATAAAACAATTACATCATATTAACAGTAACATTCTTTGGAATGTTAGCCTTTACAAGAGTTCTGACCGGCTCATTCATAACATTAACTACAGCTCCGGATTTAATGCCGTTAAATACATTTTCTCTTATATCAGTCAGAACAGTAGATGTAATATTTATTGTCTTTAACTTTGAGCAGTATCTGAATGCTCCCTTACGAATTATTTTTGTACCAGTCTTTATTCTCACCTTTGTAATGTTTTTACATTGCAGAAATGCGCGTTTTCCAATATCGGTTATACTTGGACGTATTATTACTTTCTTGATACCGTTTTCTCCCTTAAACGCCTCTGTACCGATCTTCGTAATATTATAGGTTACGCCTTTGTATGTTACCTTGGTTTTAATGTCAACCGTTGATAATGATACATTTTTTGCAAACCCCTTCAACGATACAGAGTTTTCTCCCTTAACCATATACATATAGTTTCCTACAGTAAATTTTGTGCCTACAGCCAGTGAATTATTAGGAGTTTCAGGTTTTACTGGTGTTGCAGTAGTAGACTGTTGGCTTGTTGATGAAGAGTTGTTATCTGATGATGACTCAGAAGATGATTGAGATGAATTATCTGATGAAGAATCTGATGATGAATCTGACGATGATTCAGATGATGAATCAGATGAAGTATCAGATGAATCGCTATCCTGAACCACAGAGGAACTTGTAGTTGGATCCGATTCAGAGCTTTCGTCGCCGTTCACAGCAAATACCGCAGTAGAAATTGCAGATGTAAAGAATACTACCGATAAGGCAATGGCTAAAATCGTTTTTGTTGACTTTCTTTCTTTTAATTTTTTCATAATAATCCTCCATTTTAAAAACTATGTACATATTATATGTTTTTTTATAATATATACACCTGAACAAAAATTTTAAATTTTTACTGTAAAACCAAAATTTAATATAATATAATTATAAAAGCAAATCGTGTTTAAAATGTGAAAAAAGGGTGAAAACAAGGAATATGCTGTCAATTTTTCATATAAAAAGAATCAATCAATATCCTCATCAAAGCTTGCTTTCAATAGATAAATATCTATAGGGGAATACGTTCCCTTAAAATAGTCGGTATTCGGAACATTGACCTCATTAATATCAATATCCTCTGCACAGGGAAGCTTCATAACAAAGCTGGTGCCGCTGTTATCAGTTTTAAAAGTGATTCCCCCGCCGAACTTATCAACAAATTTCTTTACTAAAGAGAGTCCGAGCGATTCTCGAAGACCTGATTTATTTACGCTTGAAAATGGCTCAAAAATTTTATATGCCTTATCGTTTGGAATACCCATACCGTTATCTGTAACTATGAAAAAAGCATAGCTGTCTACTTTTTTAAACTCAACGAAAATATGCTTACTATCGGACAAATTATATTTTATACCGTTAGAAATGAGATTCATTACAGCTACCATAAATCTTGAATAATCTAGCTTTAGATATATATCATCATCAATATTGTAGGTAACTTTTACGCCCAGCTTTCTTGCCGAATGCTCGACAAAATGCATAAGATCGGTGACAAACACCGATGCGTTTGAAATAATAATATTAAAGTCATCTGCGCCGTAGATAAACACCTCTTCAAAATTGGCACAGGACGATAGAGCATTGTGAAGTATCTTATTGATATTTGCGTTTTTATCAATCAAATCATATTCCTCAAGATCCTCTAAACGCTGATCGATCAATCCTGTATTGAATACAACCTCGCTTACAGTATTCCTTAACATTCTCAAAAATTTTTTAAGAACTACCGTAAACGGAGAGTTTATATGCTTTTCTATTTCGCTGAAAAAACTGTAGAAGGTCATTACATACCCCTCTGTCTTTTCGCCGTATTCATCGTCAAAAACAGGAAGTACATTTACCGAGCATATATTTTGATCGGTCTCATATTTCAATATTCTTTCAGTCTCTATGGGAAATACGTTGATAATATTATCGTCGGTTAACTCATCAATTGTTTCAGATTGTGCATACTTTGAGACCTCATAAAAATCTGCCTTGTTCAGCTTTTCGGGTATAACTTCGGTGTTTGACCACAAAACATTCAGTTTTTCATCAACTATTGCCACCTTCTCTGATGATGACGAAAAAAGATTCTTTAAAACATTTAGTTTTCTGCACTCCATAAAATATCCCTGCCATAATTATCCAAACTATTTCGTTTTTGTCAAATTATAATACATTATATCATAGACAGTCGAAAAAAGCTATAGAAAAAAGAAAAAAGTCAAATCTTATTATTTTCTCCTTTATCTTATTATGTTTTTATTATCTTGCTATAAAAAAGAACCTATACATTTTTGTACAGGTTCTATTTATGTATATTATATATATTATTTCACCTTAACTTTTACAGTTTTACTCCATTTGCCGAATTTTTTATTGCCGTTTACGGTCTTATATGCTCTAACCTTAACAAAATACTTTTTCTTTGATTTCAGTCTTTTTAATGTTATCTTATTTTTCTTTACCTTAACCGTTTTCTTGCCTTTGAATTTATTATTTTTAGCATACATAACCTCATAGCCTGTCGCTCCGCTTACCTTTTTCCATTTTACATTAAGTTTCTTTTTCTTTGTGGTCAGCTTAACGGATTTTACTTTGGCAGGTTTTGGGACGGTAACTTTGTTTGTGCTTGGAGTCTTTGCTTTGTTTACTGGGCTGACGGTTTGATTTGGTTTGGTTGGGTTGTTGGGTGTGTTTGAATTATCATCTATAAGTTCATAGTCAATATTATTTTCTTTTGCATATTGCTCTGCATAGCTGCCCTGATAACATTTTATTATTAAATTTTCACAACCCTGAAACGGATTTTCTCCAATACTTGTTACATTTTTTGGTATAGTTATATTTGTTAAACTTACGCAGCCACTAAATGCACAACTGCCAATGCTTGTTACACTATCAGGTATTGTTATCTTCGATAAATTTGAGCAGGAATAAAACGCATAATCCCCTATATTTGTTATATTCTTTTCAATTACAACTGATGTTATGTCCTCATTATAATCATACCATGGAGCAGTATTTGAATTGTCATTTAAATAGTCATTCATAGATCCCGAACCTAAAATAGTAATAACACCGTTTGAATCAAGAAACCACATTGTACCATCTCCGCAATCACCATAATCGTTTAATAATATAGGTGTTAATGTTGACGGCAAGGCATCTATTATTGAAGTATCACGAACATAAACCTTTCCAACAACACCGCTAAATGCATCATAACCTATATCTGTTATTCCACCTAATAAGTAGATTTTTAAGTTTTTATTTGTACAGCCGCTAAATGTGCTTTCTCCTATACTTGTTATATTCTTCGGCATTACTACACTTGTCAAACCGGAACAATCTTCAAAAGCAGAACCTCCTATACTTGTTACATTTGGGGGTATTATTATACTCGATAATCTTTCACAAGACGAAAATGCCCCTTCTCCAATACTTGTTACACTGTCTGGAATTGTTATGCTTTTTAAACTTTCACAATCATAAAAAGCATTATTGTCAATAATCTCTAAACTATTTCCCATTATAACACTTGTCAATTTTCTACAGTATTCAAATGCACCCTCTCCTATGTATGTAACGCCATTTCCTATTTTTACGCTTGTTAAATTAGAAGTACCATACCAAAATCCATCACGATCACCACCAAAAGCATATTCCCCAATATATGTTACACTATCAGGAATTGTTACACTTGTTAAACTTTCACAATATTCAAACGCACCATCTCCAATGCTTGTTACACTATTTGGTATTGCTATGCTTGTTAAACTTTCACAATTAAAAAACGCACCATCTCCAATGCTTGTTACACTATCTGGTATTGTTATGCTTGTTAACTTTCTACAATTCTCAAATCCACTATGCCAAGACCACTGATCCCCACCATAAGAAACTCCAATACTAGTAACTGTATACCCGTTGAGTGTAGCAGGAATATCAATTGATGTTGCATTGTCATCTGAAAAACCTGTTATCTCAACCGTGCCATCATTAAGAATATTATACTGCCACACACCCCAATAATCTGCTGATGCCGTCACCGCCGGCAAAACCCCTGCCAAACTAACTGCCATTACCAATGCAGTTAATAAATTTAATAATCTTTTTGTCATAATAGACCTCCTTTTAATTATTTTCAACATTATACCATATCGCATTTAAAATTACAAGTAAATTTTAAATATATTTTATAATATATTACTGCAATTAAATAAATAATATATTAATAGCTTTGAATAAAAGATATAATTATTGTGTAAAAGTAAATTGTCAGTGCAATTAAATTTAACACTATGAAAA